>NZ_JBEAIJ010000042.1:0-176541 GCF_040065315.1 Klebsiella sp. CN_Kp100 | reverse complement strand
AGTCACTGTCGGAGTCAGAGTCACTGTCGGAATCCGAATCGCTGTCGGAATCCGAGTCACTGTCGGAGTCAGAGTCGCTGTCGGAATCCGAATCGCTGTCGGAATCCGAATCACTGTCAGAGTCCGAATCGCTGTCGGAATCCGAGTCACTGTCGGAGTCAGAGTCACTGTCGGAATCCGAATCGCTGTCGGAATCCGAGTCACTGTCGGAGTCAGAGTCGCTGTCGGAATCCGAATCGCTGTCGGAATCCGAATCACTGTCAGAGTCCGAATCGCTGTCGGAATCCGAGTCACTGTCGGAGTCAGAGTCACTGTCGGAATCCGAATCGCTGTCGGAATCCGAATCGCTGTCGGAATCCGAATCGCTGTCAGAGTCAGAGTCGCTGTCCGAATCGGAATCGCTGTCCGAATCCGAGTCGCTGTCAGAATCCGAGTCGCTGTCAGAATCCGAGTCACTATCAGAATCGGAATCGCTGTCAGAGTCCGAGTCACTGTCTGAATCGGAATCGCTGTCGGAATCAGAATCGCTGTCGCTATCCGAATCGCTGTCAGCATCCGAGTCACTATCGGAGTCCGAATCACTGTCCGCATCTGAGTCAGTTTCTGAAATCGAAGAGTGCTGATCTTTATTTGAGGTACCAGCAAACATTGCCGCAATACCCAGCAAAGCCGCGCCCGCCATTACCCATCCGGCAATACTTTGCCCTGCGCCTCCGGAGGCGATGACTTCTGAGAGATCGCTAATCAGCGAATAGTGGGCCCCATCGGTACCCGCACCTTCCAGCCACCATAGTGCGCCGGTCTCATCATCCATGAGCACCAAATCACTGTGCTGTCCATGCTCATCCACAACGAAAAAGTTTTTTATAGTAACGGTATCGCCGTTGTGGAGTTTTAGAACCAGATCATTACCTTGCCGGGTATACGAACTAATATCTTCACGCTTAACGTGCAGGAGAACCACTGACTGCGTATTGAGATTAATTAGATTGCCATCAACGGTGTATTCAACACCCGTTTCTTTCACTGTCACATTTATATTTTTCATCAGGTTACACCCTTGAAATGAAGACGCAGCCAGAGGTATGAGATAATTCTTAATTAGGCATCTTATTAGATATACCAGAACTTGCAGTCCCGCAAGGAGAGGGAAAACATTCCATTCACATCCTGAAATAACACAAACCCCATATATTACATAACGTTAAAATAATGAACTTACATTTTGAGATGTTAATAAGAGAGATAATTAAAACGGTTACTCACGGTTATTACAATAAAGATAAAGTCATGGATAATACTTTTCCAATAGCGTTAAACCGCCATTTTTATGATAATAGAAAAATATCTGTGATATCTCTCAAAAAAATCATGCAAGAAAAAGCAAAAAATAATTTAAAGTTTAAAGTAAATTTTAAGTAATATCCATTATATTTATAATGGTTTACTTATAAAAATAAATTGTTTGTGAATGGGGAATTTTATTAATAAGCAAGAGGGAATTCAGAGAGTGTCTTTTAAACCCACAAAGTTAATGTGAGTTATCGGAAATTAAAGAAACGTTTCGATGTAGTTTTAATTAAAATACTACCCACAAATAATTTAATGCATATGCATAATAAAAAACCCCGTCAAGCGGGGTTTTAGGTTTAGCGGGCTAATCCTAATCGCGGAATTTCTATCGCCGGACAGCGATCCATCACCACGTTTAGACCGGCATCTCGGGCGAGCACTGCCGCTTGTTCATTGATGACCCCTAGCTGTAGCCACAAAGTTTTAGCACCGATAGCCACCGCTTCCTGGGCAACGCCCCAGGCTGCTTCTGAGTTGCGGAAGACATCAACCATGTCCACTTTTTCCGGCACCTCGGCCAGCGTGGCATATCCTTTTTGCCCCAGCAGCGTAGTACCGGCAACCTTAGGAGAAACCGGAATGACGTGATATCCCTGCTCCAGAAGGTACTTCATCACCCGATAGCTTGGGCGATCGGGTTTGTCGCTTGCCCCCACCAGGGCGATAGTCCGGGTCGAGGTCAGAATACCTGCGATATCGTTCTCTTTCATCATCATCCTCCTGCTATTTAGCCCAAGTGTATGCTAATCCGAATGAACCAGCATTAGTGCTAACCCACAGATGCGTCAAATTTTTTCATCCCGATGCTTGCAGCAGCAGACACTTCCAGTAATCTGTCTGCAGGCCAAAATGTGGAATGAAATGATGGAACTAACAACACGTACACTGCCAGCACGTAAACATATTGCGCTGGTTGCTCACGATCACTGTAAAGATATGCTGATGAAATGGGTAGAGCGCCACCAGCAGCTTCTGGCACAACATACGCTATCGGCAACAGGTACAACCGGTAATCTGGTATCACGCGCAACCGGGCTGGAGGTGCACGCTATGCTGAGCGGCCCAATGGGCGGCGACCAGCAGGTAGGAGCCCTGATATCAGAAGGTAAAATTGATGTTTTGATTTTTTTCTGGGACCCGCTGAATGCGGTGCCGCATGACCCTGATGTTAAAGCGTTACTCCGTCTGGCAACCGTGTGGAATATTCCCGTTGCAACGAATGTCTCGACCGCCGACTTTATCATCCAGTCTCCCCACTTTAGCGATCCGGTCGATATTTTGATTCCTGATTACCAGCGTTATCTCGCTGAGCGTCTGAAATAAACCACGCTGGCGGCCTCGCCGCCAGTCATTACGGCTTTCTCGCAACCGGCACGTCCAGCGCCTTCAACATATCAACAAACGGTGACGGCTGCTCTTTATTAAACAACAACCAGACCCGCAGACGCGCGCGCGTAAGTGCGACATACAGCAAACGTCTCTCTTCAGCATCGGCAAAATCCTCCGGTTGTGGTAGCAGTGCCTGCTCCATAATCGACTCACGCGCCGAAGCCGGAAATGCATCATCACCGTCCTGAAGACCAAGGATAATGACGTAATCTGCTTGCTGCCCTTTGCTGGCATGAATAGTCATGAAATCGAGCTGAAGATGGGGCCAGCGTGTTGCAGCCTTTTCCAGCGCCGCTGGCTTCAAATGATGGTAACGCGCTAACAGCAAGATCCGCTGTTCTCGCTTGACGTAACCGCTCATTTTATCGAGCAGATCGTCGAGTTTATCCTCCGCTAACAACGTCACCGCTTTTTTGTCGCCTGCAATCAGACTGTTGAGTGGTTTCGTCAACTGATGCGGGTTCTGTTGGATAAATCCGTTTGCGACCTCGCCTATCCGGCTATTAAATCGGTAGGTCGTATCCAGCGCGCTACAATCCCCTTCGCCAAAATAGTGATTAAAAGCCGTCGTCAAAGAGAGTTGAGCACCGCTAAAACGATAGATAGCCTGCCAGTCATCGCCAACGGCAAACAGCGTGGTCTGCGTATTTTGTCGACGTAACGCGGCGAGTAGTGACGCCCGCTGCGGAGAGATATCCTGAAATTCATCCACCAGAATATGCTTCCACGGACTGACAAAGCGGCCTTTATCGAGAATATTTATCGCCTGATGAATCAGACCGGAGAAGTCGACGGCATTTTCATCTTTTAACGCCGTTTTCCAGGCTTTTAGTAAAGGGGCCATCAGCTTGACGCGTTTACTAAAAAGATCGCGTACCTCCTCAGGCGCCCCGGCAATCATCTCAGCCTGCGAGCCGCCATGCATGCGCATCAGGCTTACCCAGCGATCGAGGCGGCTGGCGATGCGGCGCTGCAGCTTTTTATCCTGCCAGAAATCCCCTTCAGGGATCGGCCAGCCCATTTCTTCCTCCAGCCACAGTCGCCAGCCTTTCGCCTGCGCTTTTTTCTCCTGACACTGCTGCTGCCAGCTTTCGAGCAGAAGTTTTTGCCGCGCAGCGCTGTCGTTTTCCAGCTTGCTAATCATCGGCGCTTTTTTACTGCCCTGCTGAATAATATGCAAAGCCAGAGCATGAAAAGTGCGCGCGGAGATCTCGTCGGTTCCGAGGCGTTCGCGAATGCGCTCATCCATCTCCTGCGCGGCCTGTCGACCAAAAGCCAGCAGCAAAATTTGCTCAGCTGCCGCTTCGCCCCGGGTCAATAGCCAACCTGCTCGCGCCACTAAAACAGAGGTTTTACCGCTTCCGGCCCCTGCCAGTACCAGCAATGAACGCTCGCCGTTCACCACAGCGCGCGCCTGAGCCGGATTCAGCGGCGATGATTCAACTGCAGCAAAAAATCCCCGATATTGTTCCAGCATTGATTCAGTAAATTTTTGGTTATGCTCAAGCCTGGCCTTTTCCGTATCCCCCAACCAACTCTGGCACTGCCGCCATAATTCACGGCAGTTTTCAAATCCCTCAAGGCGGCTTGTCGGCACGGGGAGCCCGCTAAGGGCATGGCGAATTTTCTGCTGAATATCGGACACCTGCTGACGCGTCAACCATTTACCCTCGGCGCTTGAACGCGCCACATCAGCCAACTGCTGGCGCAGCAGATCGGCGGAAATCTCGCTCATTTCCGCGCTCCACTGCTGCCAGAGAGCATTCAGATGATGGTAAAAACACTGAGTTTCGGTCCATTCGGTACCATGCAATCGCACAACTTTCTCGCCCGGGAGGATAAATTCCAGCTCTCCCCACACCAGCCCACGCTTGCAATGAATAGATAATAAATGATTGAAAGGTATAAGATATTCATGGCTATCACCGGAAACCTTTACTCCGGCATTAAGAAGTTGCACCCTGTCATAAGGGTGTTGAGCCATGCGTTTGCCCAATGTTGTCGCTCTGAGTTCCATATAATGTCGAATTTCAATCAGGTTGGATGTTTTTAAGTTTAACCGCCAGCGACCGGGTGCTCCAGCGTAAAAAACGCTACAATGGCCGGACCTTATTATCTACAGAATTAAACCGAGGGTTTATGCGTACCGTTCTGAATATTTTAAACTTTATCCTTGGCGGATTCGCCACCACGCTCGGCTGGCTTCTGGCGACGCTGGTCAGCATAGTACTGATTTTTACGCTGCCTCTCACCCGCTCCTGCTGGGAGATAACAAAACTCTCTCTCCTTCCCTATGGTAATGAAGCCATTCATGTTGATGAACTCGACCCTCAGGGAAAGAATAGCCTGCTTAACGCGGGCGGAACGTTGTTGAATATTTTATGGTTTATTTTCTTCGGCTGGTGGTTGTGCCTGATGCATATCTTTTGTGGGATCGCCCAGTGTCTGACCATCATCGGCATTCCGGTAGGCATCGCCAATTTTAAAATCGCCGCGATTGCTTTGTGGCCGGTAGGCCGGCGAGTCGTTTCCGTTGAGACCGCTCGTGCTGCGCGTGAAGCCAACGCGCGTCGCCGCTTTCAGTAATTGAATGGAACAGAGAAATGCTCAGCCCCCTGCTACGCCGCTATACCTGGAACAGTGCCTGGTTATATTACATCAGGATATTCATCGCACTCTGCGGTACGACCGCATTTCCCTGGTGGCTCGGCGAAGTAAAACTCACCATCCCCTTAACGCTTGGCGTCGTGGCCGCGGCGCTGACTGACCTGGACGATCGTCTGGCAGGACGTCTGCGTAATCTGGCCATTACCCTTGTATGCTTCTTTATCGCTTCGGCCTCGGTGGAGCTTCTCTTCCCCTGGCCCTGGTTATTCGCGGCAGGATTAACCGTTTCCACTATCGGCTTTATTTTGCTTGGTGGTCTGGGACAACGCTACGCCACCATCGCCTTTGGCGCGCTATTAATTGCCATCTACACCATGTTGGGGGTAACGCTTTACAGCCAATGGTATCTCCAGCCGCTGTTTTTGCTGGCTGGCGCGGTGTGGTACAACCTGCTCACCCTCGCCGGGCATCTGATTTTCCCTATCCGTCCCCTTCAGGACAATCTGGCACGTAGCTATGAGCAGCTCGCCCGCTATCTGGAGCTTAAATCCCGGCTATTCGATCCGGATATAGAAGATGAAAGCCAGGCCCCGCTCTATGACCTGGCAATAGCCAACGGCCAGCTGGTGACTACGCTGAACCAGACCAAAGTTTCCCTGCTGACTCGTCTGCGCGGAGATCGCGGCCAGCGCGGTACTCGCCGCACGTTACAGTACTATTTCGTGGCGCAGGATATCCATGAACGTGCGAGTTCATCACATATTCAGTACCAAACGCTACGCGACCATTTTCGTTATAGCGATGTGATGTTCCGCTTTCAGCGTATGCTATCAATGCAGGCGCAGGCCTGCCAGAAACTGTCGCGTGCCATTCTGCTGCGCGAGCCCTACCTGCACGACACTCATTTTGAGCGCGCTTTTATGCATCTTGACGCAGCGCTCGATCGCGTTAAGGCCAGCGGCGCGCCAGCGGAACAGATTAAAGCGCTGGGTTTTTTGCTGAATAACTTACGGGCTATTGACGCCCAGCTGGCGACAATTGAATCGGTCCAGACCACCGAACAGTCCATTCACAGTACGGAAAACCTGTTAGCCGACGACCAGCCTAACGGATTTAGCGATATCTGGCTGCGCTTGCGCAGTAATATGTCTCCTGAGTCAGCCCTGTTTCGTCATGCGGTTCGAATGTCGATAGTCCTGTGCGCAGGTTATGCCTTTATCCAATTGACCGGGCTGAACCATGGCTACTGGATATTACTGACCAGCCTGTTTGTTTGTCAGCCAAACTATAACGCCACTCGCCATCGGCTGGCGTTAAGGATAATCGGGACCTTGATCGGTGTGGCCATCGGCCTGCCGGTACTGCTCCTCGTCCCGTCCGTTGAAGGCCAGCTGCTTTTGATTGTCCTGACCGGCGTGCTGTTCTTCGCTTTCCGTAATGTGCAGTACGCCCACGCGACAATGTTCATTACGCTCCTTGTCTTGCTCTGTTTTAACCTCCTGGGAGAAGGTTTCGAAGTTGCCCTACCGCGCATATTCGACACTCTGATTGGCTGCGCTATCGCCTGGGCCGCAGTGAGTTTTATTTGGCCGGACTGGAAATTCCGCAATCTCCCTCGAGTGCTCGAGCAAGCAATCAATGCCAACTGCCGATATTTAGATGCCATTCTTGAGCAATATCACCAGGGGCGCGACAACCGCCTGGCCTATCGTGTTGCACGCAGAGCCGCGCATAACCGGGATAGCGAACTGGCCTCTGTCGTATCGAACTTATCAACAGAACCCAAAGCGGGCTCACAAATGCGGGAAACTGCTTTTCGTTTGCTCTGCCTGAACCATACCTTTACCAGCTATATCTCTGCTCTGGGAGCCCACAGGGAAAAGCTGACAACGCCAGATATTCTGGCGCTGCTGGACGATGCCGTGTGTTATGTGGATGACGCGCTGCACCATTCGCCAGCCGATGAACTACGGGTACAGCAGGCTTTAGCAAGCCTGCAGACCCGGATCCAACATCTTGACCCTCGCGCCGACAGCAAAGAGCCTTTAGTTCTGCAGCAAATTGGACTGCTGCTGGCGCTACTGCCAGAAATTTGTCGGCTACAGCGACAGGTTGAGATTCAACCTGAGTAGGCCTCCATCTCCTGTACCTGTACCGTCGCCCACTCCTCAAGCTCCTGACGCTGTTGCGTCGGGAGCGTGGCCGCATGCACGCCCGCAATAGCTCCCTCTAATGAATAAAGGACGTTTACCGTTAGCGCTTTATTCATTTTTCGTAGTCTGAGCCAGGCTTCTTTAGCGCCAATTTTTCGCAGCGTTAATTCATCTTTGATACCTGAATTAATCAACTGGAGCTCCATGTGAAAACTAATATTTGGAAGATTCTTTAATCTTCCGGAATGTCGCTGCCGATGTTTTTCATTACGAGCGGTCTGTAATGATAGCGCTGATAAATGAAAAAGCATTTTGCTGTCACGCCAAAGCCCTTCATCTATATGATAGTACTTAAGCGCAACCAGACGACCATTCTTCTGCATCTTCAACAGCGGGTTTTTATGCGCCACGCGATACTGCGCACTCTGCTCACAAACCCGAAGATAGATCTCCCCCTCAGCCATCATGGCAAACACGGTATTATCTATCGCCAGGCTATAGCCACCAAATAAGGGCCGACAGCTTATTTTTCCTAATGGAGACAAACATGCCCGAAACTGATGGATCCTAAGACATACGAGTTTCTTCATGATTATTCCTTTGTTAATCATGTAAATAAGACATAAATTTGCTAACGGATCCGCTAATAAGAAAATAAGGGAGTTCCCTTTATGCAGCAACATGAATTATCTCTTTATTTTACTCAGCTTGTTTTTTTGCGAGCAGCTTTCCGAAAATAGCCTTTTGATGAAGTAAAAAGCAGGAAAGGTAAAATGCTTAATTAATATTAATCAACCCGGAGAACATAAAGCATGGCGTCACTCGCGATTTATAAATGGTTAACGTCATAATTTGTGGGAGGAATTTTTTAAAGAAGAAATGACCACAACGATGAATTCACATTCTGTACACCCCATCACTCAACGCTGTCAGCTTGTCTTCATTGCCAAAGATGTACAAATTTCATCCAGAAAACGAGAAAATTGAGTTGATCTTTCATCCTGTCGCATATACTGTATATGCATACAGTAACCCACAGGCGGGATAGACTATGTTTACATCAGCTCACGCAAATCGTTCACCACTGACTTTTACTTCAGTACGTCGTCGCTCTCATGACGCTGCCGAACAGCCAGCTAACGGGCTGATCAGTGAAATAGTCTATCGAGAAGATCAGCCCATGATGACGCAACTGCTACTGCTTCCTTTATTACAACAGCTTGGTCAGCAGTCGCGCTGGCAGCTCTGGCTGACACCACAGCAGAAGCTGAGTCGCGAATGGGTGCAGTCATCCGGTTTGCCGCTATCCAAGGTGATGCAAATCAGTCAGCTCTCCCCTGCTAATACGCTCGAATCAATGGTTCGCTCACTGCGCACGGGAAACTATAGCGTGGTCATTGGCTGGCTGTCGGAAGAACTCACCGTTGAGGAACATGAACGACTGGTTGCCGCTGCAGAAGAAGGTCACGCGATGGGCTTTATCATGCGTCCGGTAAGAAATACCGCTCAGCCTGGCAGACAACATTCCGGGCTAAAAATTCACTCAAACCTGTATCATTAACTGAGTTTAGGATTAATCCTGGAATTTTTTTTGCCCGCGACTGAGATTGGCTTTCATCGCGGGCGTTTTTGTTAAAATGCTTGTCTGATGCGGGTTCGCGACTTTTTTTGCCTCGATTGAAGCCAACCCTATTTGTTAAACATAGCGTACACAACCCTTTTTTTTCATATGCCTGACGGAGTTCACACTTGTAAGTTTCTAACTAAGTTGTAGACTTTACATCGCCAGGGGTGATCGGCTTACGCTGCATGTATCAGCACAGTTAACAACAAGTCACGCCCCGGGTGAAGGATTTAACCGTGAGGTCTTCTGAACCTTCATGGCGAATTTTGGATGATAATGAGGCGCAAAAAATGAAAAAGACAGCTATCGCGATTGCAGTGGCACTGGCTGGCTTCGCTACCGTAGCGCAGGCCGCTCCGAAAGATAACACCTGGTATGCAGGTGGTAAGCTGGGCTGGTCCCAGTATCACGATACCGGTTTCTACGGTAACGGTTTCAAAGGTAACAATGGTCCAGTTCGTAACGATCAGCTGGGTGCTGGTGCGTTCGGTGGTTACCAGGTTAACCCGTACCTCGGTTTCGAAATGGGTTACGACTGGCTGGGCCGCATGGCTTATAAAGGCAGCGTAGACAACGGCGCTTTCAAAGCTCAGGGCGTTCAGCTGACTGCTAAACTGGGTTACCCCATCACTGACGATCTGGACATCTATACCCGTCTGGGCGGCATGGTTTGGCGCGCTGACTCCAAAGGTAACTACGCTTCTACCGGTGTTTCCCGTAGCGAACACGACACTGGCGTATCCCCGGTATTCGCGGGTGGCTTAGAGTGGGCTGTTACTCGTGACATCGCAACCCGTCTGGAATACCAGTGGGTTAACAACATCGGCGACGCAGGCACCGTTGGTACCCGTCCTGATAACGGCATGCTGAGCCTGGGTGTTTCCTACCGTTTCGGTCAGGAAGATGTTGCTCCGGTTGTAGCTCCGGCTCCGGCTCCGGCTCCGGAAGTGACTACCAAGCACTTCACCCTGAAGTCTGACGTTCTGTTCAACTTCAACAAATCTACTCTGAAACCAGAAGGTCAGCAGGCTCTGGATCAGCTGTACACCCAGCTGAGCAACATGGATCCGAAAGACGGTTCCGCAGTTGTTCTGGGCTACACCGACCGTATCGGTTCCGATGCCTACAACCAGCAGCTGTCTGAGAAACGTGCTCAGTCCGTTGTTGATTACCTGGTATCTAAAGGTATCCCGGCCAGCAAAATCTCCGCTCGCGGTATGGGTGAATCCAACCCGGTTACTGGCAACACCTGTGACAACGTGAAAGCACGCGCAGCTCTGATCGACTGCCTGGCGCCGGACCGTCGTGTAGAAATCGAAGTTAAAGGCTACAAAGACGTTGTAACTCAGCCGCAGGCTTAAGTTATCTCGTTAATAAAAAACCCCGCGATGCGGGGTTTTTTTTGCTTCAACTGCTGTCATCAAAGTCAAAGCTGCAGAATGTTGAGACGCTTATAACCTCGTCCCAATTGCTACTCTTTACCTAGCAGAACCTGCAAATCATGCTTCAGGCTCGACATCTTGCTGGCATACTTCTCTTTATGCTCAGCATCCTCAATCAACTGCACAATGGTTTCCGACAGCGTTTTACCCCGTCTTTGAGCCAGACCGGCGAGGCGTTGCCAGACCATAAACTCCAGATCGATAGACTTTTTACGCGTATGCTGATGCTCCGCGTTAAAATGACGTTTGCGTCGCGCGCGGATCGTCTGCTTCATGCGGTTAACCAGCTCTGGGTTGATATGATGCTCAATCCAGGTATTCACCAGCACGGGTTCATTTTCAAGCGTCAGTAATAGATCGACCGCGGCCTGCGCAGCGCTGGCTTCAATGTAGCGGGTAATAAGCTCACCTTCCCGATGCTTTTTTACCAGATATGTCCATTTCCAGCCGCTTTCGAGATTTTCCAGTTGTTGATATTTCATTGCGATCTCAATGTGACCGTGTAACTCATTTCAGGATATCAGTTTTTTCTCGATGTGCTGAGAATAAATCATCTTTCGTGATGTTGGTAGATGGCCGATCGCCGTGACAATCGCAATCCCCCGTGTGCTCAGACGCCGCATAATGTATAATCGCGCGTTTTACATCTGACTAAAAAACAGCGACTTTGACCATTACGAAACTTACCCGAAACGACCTCGCTCCTGATACGGAAAGTTATCAGGCGCTGTTTGCACAAGCCGACTTAGCTCACGCAGAGGCATCCCTCTCAGGCGAACTGCAACCCCGTTTATTCTATGCCCTGGAGCAGCTTCTGGTCACTCCAGCCATTTCGCCATTTATGCTGGTTAAAATTCCGGAAGAGCCGGAGTACCTGCAATGGCTCGCTAACGAAACTCGTACTTTACATCAACCGCCGGAATCCCTCTGCGGAGTACGCTATCAGATTGATGGCGGAAAAATCTCGCTCTCGCCGGCGCAAACCGCTGAAGATAATTTCGCAAGCGTCGCGCCGGTCGAAGCGGCAGATTGGGTCGAAGCGGAGCAGCTATTTGGCTGCGTGCGCCAGTTTAACGGCGAGATCGCTTTACAACCGGGTCTTGTCCATCGGGCTAATGGCGGCGTACTGATCCTCTCCTTGCGGGCCTTACTGGCTCAGCCTCTGTTATGGATGCGGCTAAAAAATATGGTGGCTCGCCAGCGTTTTGACTGGCTGTCATTTGATGAGTCTCGCCCTCTTCCGGTGAGCATTCCCTCTATGCCTTTGAGCCTGAAAGTGATCCTGGTCGGCGAGCGGGAATCTCTTGCTGATTTTCAGGAGATGGAGCCCGAGCTTTCTGCTCAGGCTATCTACAGCGAATATGAAGATAACCTGCAAATCGCTGATGCAGAGACGCTTAAGCTGTGGTGTCAATGGGTCTGGCAAAATGCCCAGCGGCTCGAACTTCCGGGGCTGTCCGCTACCGCCTGGCCGCTGTTGATTCAGGAAGGCGCTCGCTATACCGGTGACCAGGAAACCTTGCCCCTGTGCATACTGTGGATCGCCCGCCAGCTTCGCGAAGCCGCCGCCTTCTGTGAAGGTGACGAGATTAGCGCCGAAGAGATGCAAACCATGCTTGAGCGTCGTCTGTGGCGCGAAGGCTATCTTGCCGAACGCATCCAGGATGAAATCCTGCAGGAGCAAATCCTGATCGAGACGGAAGGCGAATGCGTAGGGCAGATCAACGCCCTCTCAGTCATCGAGTTTCCGGGCCATCCGCGCGCGTTTGGCGAGCCTTCTCGTATCAGCTGCGTCGTGCATATTGGCGACGGTGAATTTATTGATGTTGAGCGCAAGGCGGAACTGGGTGGCAATATTCATGCGAAAGGCATGATGATTATGCAGGCATTCCTGATGTCCGAGCTGGAGCTTGAACAACAGCTCCCCTTCACCGCATCTTTGACCTTCGAGCAGTCATACAGTGAAGTGGATGGCGACAGTGCATCCATGGCCGAACTGTGCGCGCTGATCAGTTCTCTGGCCAATGTGCCGATTAATCAAAGTATCGCCATTACCGGATCAGTCGATCAGTTTGGTCGCGTACAGCCGGTAGGCGGGCTCAATGAGAAAATTGAAGGCTTCTTTGCTATTTGTCAGCAGCGTGGGCTGACCGGTAAACAAGGCGTCATTATTCCTTCCGCCAACGTTCGTCATCTGAGCCTGGCGCAGGAGCTGCAACAGGCGGTTGCGGATGAACAGTTCTTTATCTGGGCGGTCGATGACGTAACCGAAGCGCTGCCCATTCTGACCCAGTTACTCTGGGACGGCGAAGGACAAACTTTACGGCAAACCATACAGGAGCGGATTGCGCAGGCGACACAGCAAGAGAGTCGTCATCGCTTTCCGTGGCCGCTACGCTGGTTAGGCGGTTCAGGTTCGAACTGATCGGACTTGTTCAGCTTACACGTGTTAGCTATCCTGCGTCCCGAACTCAAAATAAGGCTTACTGAAAACATGGTAGATAAACGCGAATCCTATACAAAAGAAGACCTTCTTGCCTCCGGTCGTGGTGAACTATTTGGCGCGAAAGGCCCTCAACTGCCGGCGCCAAATATGCTGATGATGGACCGCGTCATCAAAATGACCGAAACCGGTGGTAACTATGACAAAGGTTATGTCGAGGCAGAACTCGATATTAACCCGGATCTGTGGTTCTTCGGTTGCCACTTCATTGGTGACCCGGTAATGCCGGGCTGTCTGGGTCTGGATGCCATGTGGCAGCTGGTGGGCTTCTACCTGGGCTGGTTAGGTGGCGAGGGTAAAGGTCGTGCGTTAGGCGTAGGTGAAGTCAAGCTCACCGGCCAGGTACTGCCAACGGCGAAGAAAGTAACCTACCGCATTCATTTCAAACGCGTGATAAATCGTCGTTTGATTATGGGCCTGGCGGATGGTGAAGTGCTGGTTGACGATCGTCTGATCTACACCGCAACCGATCTGAAAGTGGGCCTGTTCCAGGACACTTCCTCATTCTGATATAAGCAGTCACGATTATAAACGGCGAAGCCCCCGCGCAGCGGAGGCTTCTTTTTAAAGAGACAGTCAGGCAATTTGTACCCTGTCCTCCATGGCCTCTCGCCAGCCTCCCAGCCAATAAGACCTCTGGTTTAAGGTCTGGTAAGGACACATTTCCTTCGACCTTCCGGTAATACCGGCCTGGTACCCACGCTGATGTGCCCGTTCCAGGCGATCTCGTTTTTGTCTCTTCATGCCTCGTTTCCCTCATTCTTTGATCTGGTGGAAAAGAAAACAATGGTCACTAAATACGCAACCACGGTTAACGAATACCGCGAATCGGGGATAGCGTCAATGCGCAAAATTCACGCCATTGTCATATTTGTGAGCTACATGAAACTTCATTTGTACAAAAACTGTGAACCAGCACAAGTAACAATCTGATGAGGCAAATAAAAAAGCCGCTGCGATTTTCATTTTCGCCGCGGCTTTTTTTCTTATTAATTTTACTTATGGCAAGCGGTTAATCTCGCTGGCAATCGCCGCCGCTTCCTGAGTCCAGGCCTGAGCGAGCGTTTTCACCATCGCATCGTAGCCATCTTCTTGTTGCTTGAGCTCGATATGGAATGGTCGCTTAATCAGCTGTCCCTGATGCTTCAGTAACCACTCACCGTTAACGATAACCCGACCATCGTAACGACCGTGAAAACCGCTGACGGATACGTTTAGGGTATCCTGCTCGCTACCCAGCGGTTGAGAAGCCACGACCCAGCCGGGAAGCTGATTGCTAAGGTTCGCCACCAGCGTCGTTCTTAGCTGCTGATCGAGCGGGCTCGCCCACAGATTGTTATTTGCAATCACATACTGAACATCGGTGGTCTGATAGACCACTCCGTTACCGGCAAGATAATCCGGAATACTGACCTGCTCGACCCAAAGCAAATTTTTGCTCTGGTGTGCGGCGCTTTGCGCGCCGCCCTGAGCCACGGGAAGCTGGTAGTAAGTTTTACTCTCACCGCCGCTGCTGCATGCCGTCAACGCGCATACCGCCGCCGCTATTAGCCATTTCTTCATTATTTCGCTCCCTTCGGCTGCGGATCTTTTTTATCCTTCGCCTCAAATACCAGCGCATTGCTCTTATCATTAAGCGTTTTCAGTACCGGCTGCAGTTCGCGCAGCACCTGGTCGAGACGCTGCATATCCGCAACCATCTTATTGTAAGCCGCGGAGCCAGGCTGGAAGCCCTGCATACTACGATTAAGTTCACGTAGCGTACTCTGCATATCACCCGGCAGCTGCTGCATAGACTGACTTGAGGTGATCTTATTCAGACTGTCGAGCGTCGCCTGTACGTGCTGCATGGTTTTTTCACTTTGCGCCAGCGTACTGGTTGCCTGCTCCAGCAGTGGATTAATTGGCAGATTATTAATCTTATCCAGCGCATCCATCAGGCGCTGCTGGATCTGCGCCAGACCACCGCTTACGGTCGGAATAATCGGATAACCGCCAAATTCCTGCATCTTGCCGCGCGCAGGGGCTTTCGGATAGAAGTCGAGATCGATATACAGCGCGCCGGTCACCAGATTGCCGGTTTTAAGCGAACCGCGCAGCCCGCGATTCATTAGATCATCGATATGCTTACGAATATCAGGATCGGCGCCTAACTGATTGATCAGGCGTTCCGGCTCAATTCGCACTTCTACCGGGATACGGTAATCGTCGTTTATGTTCTGCTTCAGGCCTGGAATAAAGAATGGTACCTTGCCTACGGTCCCAAGACGGATACCGCGGAATTCAACCGGCGCGCCGGGCTGCAGACCGCGAATAGAATCTTTAAAGAACATTACGTAGTCAATGTGTTGAGTGAACACAGAGTCCTGAATGCTGCGTTGATCGTCAAACAGATGATATTCGGTTTTATTCGCCACCGGTTCCCCTAGCGGTAGTCCTTCAGGGATATCAAAGCTGACGCCGCCGCCAAACAGGGTCGACAGCGATCCCATCTCAACGCGCATGCCTGCCGCGGTCAGATCCACCGCAATACCGCTGTCCTTCCAGAAACGCACGTTATTAGTGACCAGCCGATCGTTAGGCGCGCTAATAAACAGCTGATAGGTGATATTGCGTTTTTGCGCATCGAAGGTGCTGGTTTCCACCGAACCTACACGATAGCCTCGGAAAAGCACCGGGTCGCCGGGTGACAGCTGACCCGCTTTGCTACTTTCCAGTAGAATACGAATGCCTTTCGCATCGGGTGAGGCCAGCGGCGGTGAATCCAGCAGCGGATACTGCGCAGGGACAGAGCCTTTGGTCCCCGGCTGCAGTTCGATATAGGCGCCGGACAATAGCGTGCCGAGGCCGCTGATACCTTCACGACCAACCTGCGGCTTAACCACCCAAAAAACCGAATCCTGATGAAGCAGTTTTTCCATGCCAGAATTCAGTCGGGCTTTAACCTCCACGTGAGTCAGGTCGTCCGTCAGCGTTGCGCTTTCAATCACGCCGACGTCAACGCTGCGGCTTTTAATGCGGGTCTTTCCCCCTTCAATGCCTTCGGCATTGGTTGTGATCAGGGTCACTTCCGGCCCCTGGTGGCTATAGTGATAAAAAAGAATCCAGGCGCCAATTAGCGCCGTCACTATCGGGAAGATCCACACCGGTGACCAGTTCTTCACCTTTTGCACCTTCGCTTCTCCGCTCTTATTTTCCATGCTGCAGTCTTTCCTCATGGCTTGAATCTGGCTCACGATCCCACAACAAACGCGGGTCAAAGGTCATGGCCGAAAACATTGTCATCACTACCACCAGCGCAAACATCACCGCCCCTATCGCCGGGTAGATATTCATTAACCCACCTATGCGCACCAGAGCGGAGAGGACTGCGATGACAAACACATCAATCATTGACCAGCGGCCAACAAACTCGACGACTTCATAAATCAGATGCATGCGCTCTGAGTCGCGATCTCCCCTGCCGCTGGCGTTCCAGCAGAGCCAGCCAATGGCGATCATTTTTAAGGTTGGCACCATAATACTGGCGATGAATATCACCATCGCCACTGGATAGGATCCTTCGCTCCACAGCAGGATCACCCCCGCCATAATGGTGGAAGGCATTTTATCGCCAAGCAGATCGGTAATCATGATCGGCAGAATATTGGCGGGCATATAAAGGATTAGCGAAGTCATTAACAGCGCCAGCGTCCACTGCAGGCTGTTTTTACGCCGGGCAGTCCCCTTTGTATGACAGCGCGGACAGACGGCCTCATCAATCGGCAACACCGCTGTACAGCATGAGCATGAACGCAGCCCCTGACGCAGTCCGGACACGCCAACTTTCAGCGGCTGCTTGATAGCCGGCATTGGCGCAATATCATCCCACAGCCAGCGGCGATCCACGCACTGGAACGTCCGCAGCTGTAATACGCAGAACATACACCACGGGACAAAGCTCAGGCCAACGCCAATATCGCCATAGGCCATCAGCTTAACGAAGCTGACCAGTACCCCGGCGAGAAAGATTTCCGCCATTCCCCAGGTTTTAAGATGAAACAGAATACGCGCCAGAAACGCTTTCAGCCCGGATGGCATACGCACCCGGTTGACCAGCAGGAGTATAGTGACCAGACAAAAAGCCGGCACCAGCTGGACAAAAAGCAAAAAGAACGTGCCGAGGCTGGCATAGTCCTCGGTGAAGAGGACGTTCGGGATTTCCAGCAATTCAATTTCGCTGCTAATCCCCCCGACCTTCATATAGATGAAGGGAAACAAATTGGCCAGCAGCAACATGAACAACGCGACCAGCGCATACGCGGTAGGACGCTGCCGTGGCGCGTCCCATGACGTTGTCAATGTCGTTCCGCAGCGCGGACATGCAGCTTTCTGGCGATGCTCCAGCTGCGGCAAAGCCACCAGCAGATCACATTGTCGGCACAGAATATGCCGCGCAGCATGATGATGATCGCACATGAAAACTCCTCAGCTTATGCGCCGTTTTTTAGCCCTTCAAGATATTCCCAGCGTTCGAAGGCGGCTTCCAGCGCCTGCTCCGCTTCACTCAGCTGCGCCAGTACCTGCTGCGTATGGTCATGCGACTGACCAAAGAAAGAAGGGTCGGCAACCTGCTCCTGCAAATTCTGCAGCTGGGCTTCCAGTTCTTCCAGCTTCTGCGGCAGCTGTTCCAGCTCGCGCTGCAGGTTATAGCTTAGTTTGCTGGCAGCACGTTTGACACTTTCTGCTTTCGGTTGAGCAACTTCAACACTCTTTTTGGAAACCGGCTGCTTACGCGCGAGGTACTGCGCTTGCTGACCGCGGGCGTCATGATAGCCGCCAACGTATTGGCCAATTTGCCCTGCGCCTTCAAAGATCCAACACTCTGTTACCGTATTATCGACAAACTGACGGTCGTGGCTAACCAGCATCACGGTTCCCTGATAGCCGTCGACGAGCTCTTCCAGCAGTTCGAGGGTTTCGACATCCAGATCGTTTGTCGGTTCATCGAGTATCAAAAGGTTGCTGGGCTTGAGGAACAAGCGCGCCAGCAGCAGGCGGTTACGCTCGCCGCCCGATAGCGCACGCACCGGCGTCATCGCGCGTTTCGGATGGAACATAAAGTCCTGCAGATAGCCCAGGACGTGGCGCGGCTTGCCGTTCACCATCACTTCCTGTTTACCTTCCGCAAGGTTGTCCATCACCGTTTTATCCGGATCAAGTTCCGCGCGGTGCTGGTCGAAGTAGGCCACTTCCAGCTTGGTGCCTACATGAATACGCCCGCTATCCGCCTGCAGCTGACCGAGCATTAGCTTCAGCAGCGTAGTTTTGCCGCAGCCGTTCGGGCCAATCAGCGCAATTTTGTCGCCGCGCTGGATTTGGGCGGTGAAGTCTTTAACCAGCACCTTGCCATCAACCTGGTAGTTAACATTCTCCATTTCGAACACAATCTTGCCCGAACGCGCGGCCTCTTCAACCTGCATCTTCGCGCTGCCCATCACTTCACGACGCTCGCCGCGTTCGCGACGCATGGCCTTTAACGCCCGCACGCGTCCTTCGTTACGGGTTCGGCGCGCTTTGATCCCCTGACGGATCCACACTTCTTCCTGCGCCAGCTTGCGATCGAACTCCGCGTTCTGTAGCTCTTCTACGCGCAGCGCTTCTTCTTTATCCAGCAGATACTGATCGTAGTTACCCGGATAGGTCACCAGCTTGCCTCGATCGAGATCGACAATGCGCGTCGCCATATTGCGAATAAAAGAACGGTCATGCGAAATAAAGATGATGGTGCCTTTAAACATCTTCAGGAAACCTTCCAGCCAGTCGATGGTTTCAATATCGAGGTGGTTGGTCGGTTCATCGAGCAGCAGCACCCGCGGCCCGCTGACCAGCGCGCGACCGAGGGCCGCTTTACGCAGCCAGCCGCCGGAGAGCGATGATAGCTCGGCGTTAGGATCCAGATTCAACTGTTCCAGCACTTCATTAATACGACTGTCGAGCTGCCACAGCCCTAAATTGTCCAGCTGTTCCTGCAGACGCGCCAGCTCATTGAGATTCTTGTCGCTCGGATCGGTCATCACCAGCTGCGAAACATCGTGATAACCCTTAAGGTATGCTGCTTGCTCAGCAATCCCTTCCGCCACAAAGTCATACACGGTTCCGGTGACGTCACGCGGCGGATCCTGCTGCAAACGCGCCACAACCAGATCCAGCTCATAGATAATGCGCCCATCATCAAGACCTTGTTCTCGGTTGAGGATCTTCATCAGGGTCGATTTACCCGCGCCGTTGCGCCCCACCAGGCAGACACGTTCGTTATCTTCGATATGCAGTTCAGCATTATCCAGCAGCGGCGCATCGCTGAAAGAGAGCCAGGCGCCGTGCATACTAATTAAAGACATTCTTTATTCCTTTCAGGCTGCGGTAATCAGCCAGCAGTTGTGAATCTGACGGTTGCGGGCAAAGTCCTGAGACAGCGTTTTTTGCGTAATCTCCTGCGCCTTCAGGCCCAGCTGCGCCAGCCCGTCATGATCCATACGGAAACCGCGTTTGTTGTTTGAGAACATAATCGTGCCGCCTTTACGCAGCAGACGTTTTAAATCGGTCATCAGACGCAAATGGTCGCGCTGAACGTCAAAGGCGTCATCCATACGCTTTGAGTTGGAGAAGGTGGGCGGATCGATAAAGATCAGGTCGAATTGTTCGGTCGTCTCCCGCAGCCAGCCCAGTACATCGGCCTGCATCAGGCGATGCGCGCGACCGGTTAAACCATTGAGGCGCAGGTTACGCTCAGCCCATTCGAGGTAGGTACGCGACATATCAACCGTAGTCGTGGATCGCGCGCCGCCAAGGCCGGCGTGAACGCTGGCGCTGCCGGTATAGGAGAACAGATTGAGGAAGTCTTTACCTTTACTCATCTGCCCCAGCATGCGGCGAGCGATACGGTGGTCGAGGAACAGCCCGGTATCCAGATAGTCGGTCAGATTAACCCACAGACGCGCGTTATACTCCTGCACCTCAATGAATTCACCTTTTTCGCCCATTTTCTGGTACTGATTTTTACCTTTCTGCCGCTCGCGGGTTTTCAACACCAGCTTATTCGGCGCAATCTCAAGCACGGCAATGGTGGCAGCAATAATATCGAACAGACGCTGACGGGCTTTATGCGCGTCAACGGTTTTCGGCGGCGCATACTCCTGCACCACAACCCAATCGGCGTAACGGTCAATAGCGACGTTGTATTCCGGGAGGTCGGCATCATACAGGCGATAGCATTCAATACCCTCCTGGCGCGCCCACTTCTCATATTTTTTCAGGTTTTTACGCAGGCGGTTGGCGAAATCTTCCGCCAGCATCGCGGTTTTGCCGCCTTCGTTTTCCGCAAGGTGGTAATTCTTCTGTACACAGTCGAGCGGGCCGTTTTTCGCTTTGAACTGCTTATCGGCGCGCAGCTGCAGGCAGCTCAGCAGATCCGGCGAGGCGCTAAACAGCGACAGGTTCCAGCCGCCAAACTGGTTTTTCATAATCCGCCCCAGCAGGCTATGCAGGGCAATCAGCGCCGGCTCGCTCTCCAGACGCTCGCCGTATGGAGGGTTGCTAATCACTGTCCCGTAAGGGCCCTTCGGCAACGGGTTGCTCAGCTGGGCGACATCTTTCACTTCGAAGGTAACCAGCTCGCCAATACCGGCACGGCGGGCGTTACGCTGCGCGCGTTCGATAACCCGGGCGTCAACGTCGGAACCGTAAAAGCGCGACTCATACGCCGCCAGCCCCTGACGGGCGCGGGTTTGCGCCTCGGACTTCACCTCTTTCCAGATAGCATCATCATGCTGCGCCCAGCCGCCGAAACCCCAATGGCCGCGGTGTAAACCCGGCGCCCGATCGGTCGCCAGCATCGCCGCTTCAATCAACAGCGTACCGGAACCGCACATGGGATCGAGCAGCGGCGTACCGGTAGCCCAGCCGGAACGCATCACTATCGCCGCGGCCAGGTTTTCTTTGATTGGCGCCATACCGGTACCGTCGCGGTAGCCGCGCAGGTGCAGGCCCTCGCCGCTGAGATCCAGAGATATATGAGCGGTCTCTTTATTCAACCAGACGTTAACGCGCAGATCGGGGTTTTCGCGATCGACGTTGGGACGCGGCAAATTCTTACGCGTAAAGCTGTCGACGATGGCATCTTTAACCTTCAGCGCCCCATACTGGCTGTTGCGGATCTCTTCGTTCAGCCCGCTAAAATGCACGGCAAAAGTGGCATCCTGGCTGAAAATCTCCGTCCATGGAATGGCCTGCACGCCAAGATACAGATCCAGGTCGCTGTATACGCTGCACTGCCCCAGCGGCAGCATAATCCGCGAAGCCAGTCGGCTCCACATCAGGCTTTGATACAGCAGTCGCGTATCTCCCTGAAAATGGACCCCGCCCTGGACCAACTGGCAGTCCACCGCGCCCAGCTCTTCCAGTTCAGTTTTTAACAGCTCTTCCAGCCCACGAGCCGTACTGGCAAACAGAGAATTCATATCGTCACTTTTACTAAAAGAAAATTGGTGCGCATTATAGCCAATATGCGCCCCATGTCATAAAGTTAAAGGCTTATTTTTAAAGCCAGGGGCAGCGTATGGTAACCCTTTCGCGACTTTTTATTCATCCCGTCAAATCGATGCGGGGAATTGGCCTGAGCCACGCTTATGCAGACATCAGCGGGCTGGCCTTCGATCGTATATTTATGGTGACGGAAACCGATGGCACCTTTATCACCGCTCGTCAGTTCCCGCAAATGGTCAAGTTTACTCCCGCGCCGCTCCATGATGGTCTGCATCTGACCGCTCCGGACGGCAGTAGCGCGATCGTGCGCTTCAGCGATTTCTCCGTGCAGCAGGAGCCGACCGAAGTCTGGGGCAACCATTTTACCGCCCTGATTGCCCCGGCCGGGGTGAACCAGTGGCTAAGCGGTTTTTTCAACCGCAGCGTTCAGCTGCGCTGGCTGGGGCCAGAGCTTAGCCGTCGGGTAAAACGTCACGATGCCGTCCCCCTCTCCTTTGCCGACGGCTTTCCCTATCTGCTGGCCAATGAGGCCTCGCTGCGGGACCTGCAAAATCGCTGTCCGGCCAGCGTAAGCATAGAACAATTTCGCCCGAATCTGCTGGTGACCGGCGCGGCCGCCTGGGAGGAAGATACCTGGAAAGTGGTGCGTATTGGCGAGGTCGTTTTTGATGTCGCGAAACCCTGCAGCCGCTGCGTGTTGACAACCGTCAGCGCGGAACGTGGGCAAAAGCACCCTGGCGGTGAGCCATTAACCACCCTACAGGGATTCCGCACGGCGCTGGATAATGGCGATGTTGATTTTGGCCAGAATTTGATCGCGCGAAATAGCGGCACGATCCGCGTCGGCGATGAGTTAGAAGTGCTGGCCCGCGGCCCGGCGAAGGCCTACGGCGCCGGGGAAAGCGACAATTCGCTGGCGCCTGAGACTCAGCAGAACGCAACGGTGGAAATTGAGTGGCAGGGACTGAGCTTTACCGGTAATAATCAGCAGATCTTGCTGGAGCAGCTGGAACAGCAGGGAATTCGCATTCCTTACTCCTGCCGGGCAGGGATTTGCGGCAGCTGTCGCATCCGTCTGGAAGAAGGGGAAGTCAGCGCGCTGAAGAAAAATGCGGTCGCCGCCGATGGCACCATTTTGTGCTGCAGCTGCGTACCGAAAACCGCGGTAAGGCTGGCGCCTTAAACCGCCTGGCCCAGGCTGTAGCTGGCGACGGCGGTCGCTGGCTGCAGTCGGTCGTTCATAATTTTAATCACGTCCCCCAACTGCATCACTCGCCCGGCAAGCGTCAGTCCCGGCTGCGCTAGCAGGCACAGCGCAGCGTTTTCGCCGGGCTCAACCACCAGCAGATTAACCTGCTGACCGGTATCGCTCAGCCATGCGCTAGCGGCATCACCGGTACCGGGCTGCCAGCTCGGTTGATGAGTAGTGAAATGCCAGCTTTTCGGCATCTGCGGCTTAAGGAAACGAATGGCGACCAGCGCATTGAGCACTAATTCAGCGCGCTGTTCTTTGGATAATTCAAGGTCGCGGCATTTTTCTTCAAATGAAAAATAGAGTGCGGCGTCATCAACGCAAAATCCGGAAGGGGCGAAGGCATCTGGCGTCAGCATCCGGCGGGGAAAACGGGATCGGAATAACATACCATTAGCCAGATCGAGCATCATGCGGTCATGCTCTTCATCGTAATACCAGCGCCAGTTATCGTCAGGTTTAATCCGCATTTCTACCCCCGTCCTCTTTCACATCCATCTGCAATAAACAGCAAAACTGCTACAGAATATTTCAAAAATTAAGAAAAGACTAAAATGTCTAAATAAGCAACAATGAAGGAATATAAAACAACCAGGGCTATAAATAAAGCCCTGGTGGAGTATCAGAAGGGGAAAAGATTAGATATGGGTAACAATTTCTTTAATCAGCGGCGGACCTTTAAAAATAAATCCGGAATAAATCTGCACCAGAGTCGCACCGGCGGCTATCTTTTCACGAGCGGCAATCACTGAGTCAATACCGCCGACGCCGATAATTGGCAGACGACCATTTAATTCCTCAGATAGCATACGGATGATTTCGGTACTTTTCAGCTGCAGCGGACGCCCGCTAAGCCCACCGGTTTCATCGCAATGTTTCATTCCCTGCACCAGTGAACGATCCAAAGTGGTATTGGTGGCAATGACCCCATCAATATTATGTCGGACTAAACTGTCCGCAACCTGGATCAATTCCTCGACGGAAAGATCCGGAGCGATCTTTACTGCCAGCGGAACATAATTTTGATGTTTTTCCTGGAGTTCGCGCTGCTTATTTTTAATACCAGAGAGCAGATCGTCGAGAGCTTCTCCGTATTGTAACGTACGCAAGCCCGGGGTATTCGGCGAGGAGATATTAATGGCGATATATCCGGCGTAAGCGTAGATTTTTTCCATACAAATCAGGTAATCATCTTTGCCTTGCTCTACCGGGGTATCTTTATTCTTACCGATATTAATCCCCAGAATGCCGTCAAAATGCGCTTTTTTTACGTTCTCTACCAGGTTATCCACGCCATGGTTATTAAAGCCCATGCGGTTGATCAAACCTTCGGCATCAACCAGGCGGAAGATCCTTGGCTTATCGTTGCCCGGCTGCGGACGAGGCGTTACGGTACCAATTTCAATGGAACCAAAGCCCATTGCGCCAAGGGCATCGATGCATTCGCCGTTTTTGTCCAGCCCGGCGGCCAGGCCCAGCGGGTTCTTGAATGTGAGTCCCATGCAGGTCACCGGCTTAGCCGGCACCTTCTGGCGAACCAACATTTCCAGCGGGGTACCCGAAACACGGCGTAATTGTTGAAAAGTGACTTCATGAGCGCGCTCAGGATCGAGCTGAAAAAGGGCTTTACGAACGAAGGGGTAGTACATGAACTCTCCTGGATTCCCGGTGTGCAAACCGGGGGCGTATTATGTGCGATCCACCCCGGAAAGGGAATTGACCTACGACAAAAAATCTTATCTCCGACGCAAACGTTTACTTTTCCCCCTTCGTTATGCGCTTTCTGACAATCCAACGCCGGATAAATCATTTAGGGAAAGATAAGCGCTCTGTCACACTGCGGCTAAATGTTATCAATTATAGATAAATGAAAATATTTGGTTATAAGGAGAGAATATGCGAGTCATAACACTTGCGGGTAGCCCGCGTTACCCTTCCCGCTCCAGCGCACTCCTGGAATACGCCAGAGAGACCCTCTCCGCGGCGGATATCGAGGTTTGCCACTGGCACCTGCAGAATTTTGCCCCGGAAGACCTGCTCTATGCTCGCTTCGATAACCCCGCTCTTCACGCGCTTAATGAACAGCTTGCCGGCGCGGACGGGCTGATTATTGCCACGCCGGTCTATAAGGCTTCTTTTTCAGGCGCACTCAAGACGCTGCTTGATCTGCTGCCGGAACGCGCGCTGGAAGGCAAAATCGTTCTGCCGCTGGCTACCGGCGGGACCATCGCGCATATGCTGGCGGTGGATTACGCCTTAAAACCGGTACTCAATGCGCTGAAAGCTCAGGAGATCCTCCACGGCGTTTTTGCTGACGATAGCCAGGTCACGGATTATCAGCATAAACCGCAGTTTACGCCGAATCTGCAGGGTCGCCTCGACCTGGCGCTGGAAACTTTCTGGCAGGCGCTGCATCGCCCCAGCAGCCGCGCGCCGGCGCTGAAAACCTTACAGCGGGTTGAGCACGTTTAACGACCAGCGTATTACCCTTAACAGGGCAATACGCTAGCGAATAAGGAATACTCCATGGCGACGCTTTCGCAAAAATTTCTCATCCGCATAGCTCCCTGGCTTTTACCGGTGGGCAGCGTGATTATTTGGCAATTCGCCTCCTCCATCGGCTGGCTTTCCACCCGGATTTTACCGTCGCCGGAAGGCGTGCTCAAAGCCTTCTGGACGCTCTCCGCCAGCGGCGAACTATGGCAGCATCTGGCCATTAGCTCGTGGCGGGCACTTATTGGTTTCAGTATTGGTGGCTCCATTGGTCTGGTTCTCGGGCTTATCAGCGGCCTCTCGCGCTGGGGAGAACGCCTGCTGGATACCTCTATTCAGATGCTACGTAACGTGCCGCACCTCGCCCTGATTCCACTGGTCATTTTATGGTTTGGCATTGATGAAAGCGCCAAAATTTTCCTCGTGGCGCTGGGGACGATGTTTCCGATTTATATCAACACCTGGCACGGCATCCGCAACATTGACCGAGGACTGGTAGAGATGGCTCGCAGCTATGGCTTATCGGGCTTTGCGCTGTTCCGTCACGTGATCCTGCCCGGCGCCCTGCCCTCAATTATGGTCGGTATCCGCTTTGCGCTCGGCCTGATGTGGTTAACGCTGATTGTTGCGGAAACCATTTCTGCTAACGCCGGTATTGGCTATCTGGCAATGAACGCTCGCGAATTTCTGCAGACCGATGTCGTAGTCGTCGCCATTATTCTTTACGCTATTCTCGGCAAACTGGCCGACTTCAGCGCACAGCTCCTTGAACGCGTCTGGCTGCGCTGGAATCCGGCTTATCACCTTCAGGAGGCCAGCGCATGACAACCGCGCGTCTTAATCCCGGAATTCCGCTGCTGTTAAACGGCGTAAGCAAGCGTTACGGCAGCAAGACGATTCTGAATGAACTCGATCTGCATATCCCCACCGGGCAATTCGTCGCGGTGGTCGGTCGCAGCGGCGGCGGTAAAAGTACGCTGCTGCGGCTGCTGGCTGGGCTGGAAAAGCCCAACGGCGGCCAGCTGCTGGCGGGCTCGACGCCGCTGGCACAAATCCAGGACGATACCCGGATGATGTTCCAGGATGCCCGCCTGCTGCCGTGGAAAACGGTGATCGACAACGTCGGACTGGGGCTGAAAGGCCAGTGGCGTGAGGCGGCGCTTAAGGCCCTGGCGAGCGTTGGCCTTGAAGACCGCGCCGGTGAATGGCCTGCAGCGCTTTCCGGCGGGCAAAAGCAGCGCGTAGCGCTGGCGCGTGCGTTAATTCATCGTCCTGGATTATTGCTGCTTGATGAGCCGCTCGGCGCACTCGACGCGCTGACTCGTCTGGAAATGCAGGATCTGATCGTTTCTCTGTGGCAGGATCATGGCTTTACCGTCCTGCTGGTCACCCACGACGTCAGCGAGGCGGTGGCGATGGCCGATCGCGTATTGCTGATAGAAGAGGGAAAAATAGGTCTGGATCTGCTGGTGGACATCCCCCGTCCGCGGCGCACCGGCTCGGCGAAGCTGGCCGAACTGGAAGCGGAAGTGCTGCATCGGGTGATGCAGCGCGGCAAGAATGAATCCTCGCCACGCTTGGTGAGCCACGGTTAACGACTGCGACGTTCCCCCGCTCGCGCAGCGCGAGCGGGGCGACAGGTTTGGACTCGCGCTGGCGTTATGCCAGCGCTTTACTGATTTTCTCGAACAGATCCCCGGAAAGATTCTCCAGACCTTTCAGCTGCTCAAGCGCCCCGCGCATCAGCGCCTGACGCTTGTTATCATAGCGTTTCAGACGAATCAGCGGTTCAATCAGACGCGACGCAACCTGTGGATTACGGCTGTTCAGTTCAGTGAGCATTTCCACCAGGAACTGATAGCCGCTGCCGTCTTCGGCATGGAACGCCGCCGGGTTGCTGCCGGCAAAAGCGCCGATTAGAGAACGGACGCGGTTCGGGTTACTCATGCTGAACGAACGATGATTCAGCAGGCCGCGAACCGTCTGCAGGACGTTATCGGCCGGGCTAGTTGACTGCAGGATAAACCATTTATCCATCACCAGGCCGTCCTGATGCCATTTATCATCATACTCCTGCATCAATGCATCACGGCACGGCAGCTGGGCAGCGACTGCCGCCGCCAGCGCCGCCAGCGCGTCGGTCATGTTGTCCGCATGGTGATACTGCGCGCTAACCAGTTTATCCGCCAGCTCCGCGTCGCCAAACGCCAGATAGCGCAGGCAGGTGTTACGCAGAGAACGCTTGCCGATATCGGCATGCTCAACGCGGTAGCTGTCAAGCTTGTTGGCGTTGTAAATCACCAGGAACTCGTCTGCCAGCTCTTTCGCCAGCGTACGGGTCAGCGCTTCACGCACCGCGGCGATAGCTAGCGGATCGATAATCGCAAACAGCTCAGCAATTTCATTCGCCGAAGGCAGCGTCAGGATCTCCGCCGCCAGCGCCGGATCGATCTTCTCATCCAGCAGGATGGCGCGGAAAGCATCGGCTACGTGGATCGGCAGCGACAGCGGTTGCCCCTGCTGGTGGCGGTTAACGTTGAGTTTGATATAGGTTGCCAGCAGGCTCTGCGCCGCGTCCCAGCGGGAAAAATCATTACGCGCGTGGCGCATCAGGAAAGTCAGCTGCTGATCGCTCCATTTGTACTCCAGCTTCACCGGGGCAGAGAACTCGCATAGCAGCGCCGGTACCGGCTGGAAGTAGACATTATCGAAAACAAAAGTCTGCTCCGCCTGCGTCACGTTCAGCACATGATGCACCGGGTGACCGCCCTTCTGCAGCGGGATGACTTTGCCTTCGTTGTCGTAGAGTTCGATATCGAACGGAATATGCAGCGGCAGCTTCTCAGCCTGCTCAGCGGTCGGCGGCGTGCGCTGGCTGATGGTCAGCGTGTACTGCTCCGTTTCTGGATTGTAGTCATCATGGACGGTAACGATCGGCGTCCCGGACTGACTATACCAGCGGCGGAAGTGGGATAGATCAACGTTCGAAGCGTCTTCCATCGCCTGGACAAAATCATCGCAGGTCGCGGCGCTGCCGTCATGGCGTTCAAAGTACAGCTGCATTCCTTTCTGGAAATTCTCTTCGCCCAGCAGCGTATGCAGCATGCGGATCACCTCAGCGCCCTTCTCATACACCGTCAGGGTGTAGAAGTTGTTCATCTCGATAACCTTATCCGGCCGAATCGGATGCGCCATCGGGCTGGCATCTTCGGCGAACTGCAGACCGCGCATAGTACGCACGTTATTGATGCGGTTGACCGCACGTGAGCCGAGATCGGAACTGAACTCCTGATCGCGGAAAACGGTCAGGCCTTCTTTCAGGCTGAGCTGGAACCAGTCGCGACAGGTTACGCGGTTACCCGTCCAGTTATGGAAATATTCGTGGCCAATGACGCGCTCGATATCCAGATAGTCTTTATCGGTCGCGGTATCGGTGCGCGCCAGCACGTATTTAGAGTTAAAGACGTTAAGCCCTTTGTTCTCCATGGCGCCCATGTTGAAGAAGTCAACGGCGACAATCATATAGATATCAAGATCGTACTCGAGGCCAAAGCGGGTTTCGTCCCACTTCATTGAGTTTTGCAGCGAAGTCATCGCCCATGGAGCGCGATCGAGGTTGCCGCGGTCTACATACAGCTCCAGCGCAACCTCACGTCCCGAACGAGTTTTGAAAGTATCGCGCAGGACGTCGAAATCACCGGCCACCAGCGCAAACAGGTAGCACGGTTTGGGGAACGGATCCTGCCACTGAACCCAGTGGCGACCATTCTCCAGCTCCCCCTGGGCTACGCGGTTACCGTTGGAGAGCAGGAACGGGTATTTGGCCTTGTCGGCGATAATTTTAGTAGTGAAGCGCGCCAGCACGTCCGGACGGTCAAGGTACCAGGTAATATGGCGAAAACCTTCCGCTTCGCATTGGGTACACAGCGCTTCGCCGGACTGATACAGCCCTTCCAGCGCGGTATTGGCCGCCGGGCTGATTTCGTTGACGATAGTGAGTGTGAAATGTTCCGGCAATCCGCCGATCGCCAGCTGGTTATTTTCTTCCTTATAGTCGCTCCACGGCTGACCATTAACCAGCAGAGAAACCAACGTCAGGTCTTCGCCATCCAGACGCAATGGCACATCAGACGCAGCCGCGTGGCGGGAGACCTTGCTCTCAGCCGTAACAACGGTTTTCGCGGCATCCAGGTCAAAGGTCAAATCGATATCGCTAATCAGATACTCCGGCGCACGATAGTCGTGGCGGTATTTGGCTTGGGGCTGTTGTGTCATAAAAAACCTTTAGCATGTCCTGTAAAGTGTCGACTCAGTCTATTCCTGTTGCACAAATCTCGCTATGCAGAATCTTCATCTTTTCAATGCTAAACATGAAAATTGCTACATTCTGATAACACCAGAGGCACGAAATGCGCTCGACCAGGCGCAAAGCTTGTGGTGTGATGCGTGTTCAATATATTAAACTAGGCCTCGCAAATGACCGTTAGCGTCGCCATCAGCCGTCGCCGCGGGACAGAGTCGGGTATTACAGGTATACTCCGCCTCCTTTTACCGCTTTGGTTTTGATGGAAACGCTCCAGTGAGAGGATGCTACTGCGCACCATGACCCAATTCACTTCTCCTGTACTGCATTCGCTGCTTGATACGGATGCCTACAAGCTGCATATGCAGCAGGCTGTCTTCCACCGCTACAATGATGTACAGGTTGCGGCGGAGTTCAGCTGCCGCGGGGACGATCTGCTCGGCATCTACGCCGATGCGATTCGCGAGCAGGTTGAGACGATGCGCGACCTGAGGCTGCAGGACGATGAATATCACTGGTTGTCGAGCCTGCCCTTCTTTGCGCCAGATTATCTCGACTGGCTACGCGGCTTCCGCTACGATCCGCGCCAGGTTACCGTCACTAATGACAACGGTAAGCTGAATATTCGCCTGTCCGGGCCATGGCTTGAAGTCATCATGTGGGAGGTTCCGCTGCTGGCGGTGATAAGCGAGCTGGTGCACCACTACCGCTCGCCGGAAATCACCGTGACGACAGCGCTGAATACCCTTGAACATAAGCTGTCCGACTTTAACCGTCTCACCGCTGATGTCGATATGTCCGGCTTCCGCCTGATGGATTTCGGTACTCGCCGCCGCTTCTCACGCGAGGTGCAGCAGGCCATTGTTCAGCGTCTGCAGCAGGAGCCGTGGTTCACCGGCACCAGCAACTACGATCTGGCGCGTCGGCTTAACCTGACGCCAATGGGAACCCAGGCGCACGAATGGTTCCAGGCGCACCAGCAGATCAGCCCGAACCTGGCCAGCAGCCAGCGCGCGGCCCTCGCGGCCTGGCTGGAAGAGTATCCCGATCGGTTAGGTATCGCACTGACTGACTGCATCACGATGGACGCTTTCCTGCGCGATTTCGGGCCGGAATTTGCAACCCGCTATCAGGGGCTGCGCCACGACTCCGGCGATCCGGTAGAATGGGGCGAGAAGGCTATTGCCCATTACAAGAAGCTGGGCATCGATCCGCTGAGCAAAGTGCTGGTATTTTCTGATAATCTCGACCTGGCGAAAGCGGTCGATCTTTATCGCCACTTCTCCTCACGGGTCAATCTGAGCTTCGGTATCGGCACACGTTTAACCTGCGATATTCCCCAGGTTAAGCCGCTGAATATTGTTATTAAGCTGGTGGAGTGCAACGGCAAGCCGGTAGCGAAACTTTCCGATAGCCCGGGTAAAACGATTTGCCACGATAAAGCCTTCGTGCGCGCCCTGCGTAAAGCCTTCGATCTGCCGCCGGTCAAAAAAGCCAGCTAACACTGTGCGAAAAAATGCGTCCGTAAAACCGGACGCATTTTTATTATCATCCCCCTTTCCGTTCAGAAAAGTGTTTCATATTCACCGCCCTGTTTTCATTGCGAAATGCCCTGCGCGGGATAAAGGCAATGCTCAAAACTCTCTTAATATCAGGCTCTCCCGTCGTAAAGGAGACAATCTCCTTATTTATTTCCTAAAACACCCCTTTCTTGCGCGAAATCTACTTGTCTGATGGAAGATGACAGGTAACATAGATATCCCCCTGTCGAAGGGGTATACAGATTTTTCTATTGGACTAACAAGAGAGACTATTATGAGCGTTGTGCCTGTAGCCGACGTACTCCAGGGCCGCGTTGCCGTTGACAGCGAAGTCACCGTGCGCGGATGGGTGCGTACCCGCCGAGATTCTAAAGCTGGCTTTTCTTTCCTCGCCGTCTATGACGGTTCCTGCTTTGATCCTGTACAGGCCGTTATTAGTAATTCTCTTCCCAATTACAATCAGGAAGTGCTGCGCCTGACCACCGGCTGTTCAGTCATCGTGACCGGTAAAGTCGTGGAATCCCAGGGTCAGGGCCAGAGCTTTGAGATTCAGGCCAGTCATGTTGAAGTAAGCGGCTGGGTAGACGATCCGGAAACTTATCCGATGGCGGCTAAACGCCATAGCATTGAATACCTGCGTGAAGTTGCCCACCTGCGCCCGCGCACCAACCTGATTGGCGCCGTGGCGCGCGTTCGCCATACCCTGGCGCAGGCGCTGCACCGCTTCTTTGACGAACAGGGTTTCTTCTGGGTTTCTACCCCGCTGATTACCGCTTCCGATACCGAAGGTGCGGGCGAGATGTTCCGCGTTTCCACGTTGGATCTGGAAAACCTGCCGCGCAACGATCAGGGCAAAGTCGATTTCGATAAGGACTTCTTTGGTAAAGAGTCATTCCTGACCGTTTCTGGCCAGCTGAACGGCGAAACCTACGCCTGCGCGCTATCCAAAATCTACACCTTCGGCCCAACCTTCCGTGCGGAAAACTCCAACACCACCCGCCACCTGGCAGAGTTCTGGATGCTGGAGCCGGAAGTCGCCTTTGCTAATCTGAACGATGTGGCAGGCCTGGCGGAAGCGATGCTGAAGTACGTTTTCAAAGCCGTTCTGGAAGAGCGGGCAGATGACATGCAGTTCTTTGCCGAACGCGTTGATAAAGATGCGATCGATCGTCTGCAACGTTTCGTTTCCGCGGATTTCGCTCAGGTGGATTACACTGACGCGGTCACCATTCTGGAAAATTGCGGTAAGCAGTTCGAAAACCCGGTGTACTGGGGCGTGGATCTCTCCTCCGAGCACGAACGCTATCTGGCGGAAGAGCATTTTAAAGCGCCGGTAGTCGTAAAAAACTACCCGAAAGAGATCAAGGCGTTCTATATGCGCCTTAACGAAGACGGGAAGACCGTCGCCGCAATGGACGTTCTGGCGCCGGGTATCGGTGAAATTATCGGCGGCTCCCAGCGTGAAGAACGCCTGGACGTACTTGACGCGCGCATGGCGGAAATGGGTCTTAATAAAGAAGACTACTGGTGGTACCGCGACCTGCGCCGTTACGGCACCGTGCCGCACTCCGGTTTTGGTCTGGGATTCGAGCGTCTGATTGCCTATGTGACCGGCGTACAGAACGTTCGTGACGTCATTCCGTTCCCGCGCACTCCACGTAACGCCACATTCTGATTTTTTTGTTATCTCACGCAAAGGTCGGCGCAAGCCGGCCTTTTTTTATGTCAATTTACGTTAACGAATTTCAGGAAATTTAAACATCAACCCGCGAAATTCATAAATATGTTACGCACTATTTCGCTCATACCTGAAGTTACAAATCGCACTTAATGCCCAAAAATCGTCAAACCTGCTGATTATATTGCTCACTATTTAATCAACCACCGCACATCTTGCAACGACAAGATCTGAATAAAAAAAAAGCAAAAAGCAGCTGTAAAATGCACAACCCCTCTGTTATCTAAATTAATCATAATTAATTCATATAGATATATAAAGAGAGCTGATTTTGTCAGCGAACAGGGACGGAATGTTGATAGAGTTCACAAAGTTCCCAAAAATACACATTTAGTTACATAGAATTTCCTTTTGTTACTCATATGAGATATTGGTAGCATTTTCAGGCTAGCGAAACGTTGTTCTGAATGGAAAGATGCCTCCAGACACCAAACTATCATCAATAGTTCCGTAAATTTTTATTGACGAAACGTATTGGCGGCAGTGGCAAGTGTTCATAAAAAAATATAAATGAGGGTAATAAATAATGATGAAGCGCAAAATTCTGGCAGCGGTAATTCCTGCCCTGCTGGTAGCCGGTGCAGCTAACGCTGCAGAAATCTATAACAAAAACGGCAACAAACTCGACTTTTACGGAAAAATGGTTGGCGAGCACGTCTGGACCACTAACGGTGACACCAGCAGCGACGACACCACCTACGCCCGTATCGGCCTGAAAGGCGAAACCCAGATCAACGATCAGCTGACCGGTTACGGCCAGTGGGAATACAACATGGATGCGTCCAACGTTGAAGGCTCCCAGACCACGAAAACCCGTCTGGCTTTCGCTGGCTTAAAAGCCGGTGAATACGGTTCATTCGACTACGGTCGTAACTACGGCGCCATCTACGACGTTGAAGCGGCAACCGATATGCTGGTTGAATGGGGTGGCGACGGCTGGACCAACACCGACAACTTCATGACCGCGCGTACCAACGGCGTTGCGACCTACCGTAACTCTGATTTCTTCGGTCTGGTTGATGGCCTGAGCTTTGCGCTGCAGTACCAGGGTAAAAACAAAGAACGCGCTGTGAAGAAACAAAACGGCGACGGCTTCAGCACCGCGGCTACCTACGCGTTTGACAACGGTGTAGCGCTGTCCGCTGGTTATGCTAACTCCAGCCGCAGCGGCGACCAGAAAGCAGACCGTCAGGGCGAAAAAGCTGAAGCATGGGCAACCTCCGCTAAGTATGATGCGAACAACATCTACGCTGCAGTCATGTACTCTCAGACCTACAACATGACTCCGGAAAACGAAGGCAACTATTTCGCTAACAAAACTCAGAACTTTGAAGCCGTTGTTCAGTATCAGTTCGATTTCGGCCTGCGTCCGTCCATCGGCTACGTACAGACTAAAGGTAAAGACCTGCGCTCCCGCGCTGGCTTCTCCGGCGGCGATGCTGACCTGGTTAAATACGTCGAAGTGGGTACCTGGTACTACTTCAACAAAAACATGAACGTCTACGCTGCGTATAAATTCAACCAGCTGGACGACAACGACTACACCCGTGCTGCGAAAGTCGCGACCGACGATCAGGCAGCGGTTGGTATCGTTTACCAGTTCTAATTTGCAGTACACCCCTTCGTGATATGCCTAAAAAGCAGGACTTCGGTCCTGCTTTTCTGCGTTCCTGAGAGGAAGATCGTAACTTTTAAAAACCTTCTCGCTTTTTGTCGCAAACGGTTGGCAATTAACATAACTCCCGTTAACCTGATAGCGGATTTCCCTTCAGTAATCACAATGGAACCTCGTCATGTTTGAGAACATTACCGCCGCCCCTGCCGACCCAATTCTGGGCCTGGCCGATCTGTTTCGTGCCGATGACCGCCCAACAAAAATTAATCTTGGAATTGGTGTTTATAAAGATGAAACGGGTAAAACACCGGTCCTGACTAGCGTGAAGAAAGCAGAACAGTATCTGCTGGAAAATGAAACCACCAAAAATTACCTGGGTATTGATGGTATTCCAGAGTTTGGTCGCTGCACTCAGGAGCTGCTGTTTGGGAAAGGCAGCGCGATTATCAATGATAAACGCGCTCGTACCGCCCAGACTCCCGGTGGTACAGGCGGCCTGCGCGTTGCCGCTGATTTTCTGGCGAAGAATACCGACGTTAAACGTATTTGGGTGAGCAACCCAAGCTGGCCGAACCATAAAAGCGTATTCAATTCAGCCGGACTCGACGTTCGCGAATATACCTACTACGATGCCGCAAACCACAAACTCGACTTCGATGGACTGCTGGCCAGCCTGAACGAAGCGCAGGCCGGTGACGTGGTTCTGTTCCACGGCTGCTGCCACAACCCAACCGGTATCGATCCAACGCTGGAACAGTGGCAACAGCTGGCGCAGCTCTCCGTAGAGAAAGGCTGGCTGCCGCTGTTTGACTTTGCCTACCAGGGCTTTGCCCGGGGCCTGGAAGAGGACGCTGAAGGCCTGCGCGCTTTCGCCGCGCTGCATAAAGAGCTGCTGGTAGCCAGTTCCTACTCGAAAAACTTCGGCCTGTATAACGAACGCGTAGGCGCCTGCACGCTGGTTGCCGCTGACCAGGAAACGGTAGACCGCGCCTTCAGCCAGATGAAGTCCGTTATCCGCGCAAACTACTCTAACCCGCCGGCTCACGGCGCCTCGGTAGTGGCGACCATTCTCAGCAATGACGCGCTGCGCGCCATCTGGGAACAAGAGTTAACCGACATGCGCCAACGCATCCAGCGCATGCGTCTGCTGTTCGTTAATACCCTGCAGGAAAAAGGCGCCAGCCGCGATTTCTCTTTCATCATTCAGCAAAACGGGATGTTCTCGTTTAGCGGCCTGACCAAAGAGCAGGTCCTGCGGTTACGCGAAGAGTTTGCGATTTACGCCGTGGCATCCGGGCGTATTAACGTCGCGGGCATGACGCCAGACAATATGGCGCCGCTGTGCGAAGCGATTGTTGCCGTACTGTAAGCCCGCTCTGTAGCAAAAGCAAAAGGCCGCATTCGCGGCCTTTTCATCTATTTTCTTCCGGCAAATTTACCAGACAGGCATCTCATCCTGCAGGAATGGGTTATGCAGACGCTCATACCCAAGCGTCGACATAGGGCCATGGCCAGGAATAAACGATACGTCATCGCCCAACGGCAAGAGTTTGCGTTTAATCGCATCGATCAGCTGGCTATGGTCGCCACGAGGGAAATCGCTACGCCCCACCCCACCTTTGAATATGACATCGCCAGAAATCAGCAGTCGGGAAGCGGCATCGAAGAAGACCACGTGCCCTGGAGTATGACCGGGACAGTGCAACACCTGCAGAGAGACGTTCCCCACGCTGACTACATCGCCTTCGTTCAACCAGCGATCCGGCTGAAGCGGCTGGCAATCTTCCAGACCAAACATCCGGCTCTGCGCCGGTAATCCTTCCAGCCAGAACTCATCTTCTTTTTCCGGCCCGATAATCGGCACGCCATAATGTTGCGCCAGCTCCGCCGCCGCACCAACGTGATCGAGATGGCCATGCGTCAGCAGAATTTGCATCAGGCTGACGCCTGCCGCGGTGACTTCCTGTTTGATTCGCTCAGCATCACCGCCGGGATCCACCAGCGCCGCCAGCCTGGTTTGTTCGCACCAGATTAAAGAACAGTTCTGCGCGAACGCGGTAACCGGAATAATACGATAGTTCATGACGCTCCTTTCGTTACCAGTGCCGTACCGGCCCGGTATCAATATGCACAAAGTTGCTACGTGGGTAGTATCCTACACCACCTGAACGCATAGATAACGCGGCTTTGCGAACATTGCTTAACGAAATGCCTTCAATATGGAAATCCATGGCCTGGCCTTTGGTGTGGTAGCTGTGTTTCGCTACTCCCCGGCTGCGCGCGCGAAGCTCATTATTGGTATCAACAGAGCGATAACCGGAAATAAGCTGGACAGGCTTGTTCGTACCAAGTAATCCCTGCAGACGATAGAGTTGATCGAACAAACCGGGATCGATGGACTTAATCTTATTCGCGCGATAGTCGCGGAAAAAATGATTAAGTCTTGCTAATTCATCCTGAATATAGCCTCTGCCATCGAAAAACTCCGCCTTGAGTGATTCACCAGTATGCAGGTTGTTCAGCGTCAAAATACGCGGTCGTGGGGTCGAGAGGGTGGCAAATGCCGGCGCAGGCAGAATGGCAGCAGCACCGAGCGCGGCTCCACCTAACGCCAGCAGTTTGCGGCGATTAGCGTCAAATTTGTCCATGATAATCAGGTCTACAGGTAAATGAATCGTAATATACTTTTCCCGCAATCCGCCCGTTAGCCGCCAGCATACGCTCGTTCTCCGGCGGCTAATCGATATCAGCGACGAAGACCTGGCTTGCTCACCACCATTACGCTTTTGCAGGATTATATGTATATGCACTTCTGGCGCACGAAAGGCACCTTACCGGGCATTATTGCCAACGTCAAGGCAGCCTCCCCCCAGTAAACTCGGGCCTTGCAGACTGCAAGACCCGATTTCACACAAAGATAGGACAACCGAATCCGTTGAACTACTTCATTTATCTGATTAATTGTTCAGCTTTAGGCAGGATTTGTGCGCTGGATCGCGCGGTGAGATCGTAATTGTAAATATCTGTTCGATATTGTGTACGTCCATCAGCCCCGACAAAGGCGGTCAAATAATAGAGATTAACCGGGATATTCTGACGAATATTCACATAGCGGGTATTTCCCTGCTTGAGGGCATCCGAAATACGTGCGTCGTTCCAGCCCGCGTCCTGCAACAGCATATTCGCCAGCTCTGAAGCTTTATTCACCCGCACACATCCGGAGCTCAGCGCTCGTCCATCCCGTTGGAACAGAGTGTGATTTGGCGTGTCGTGCAAATATATGGCATCTGAGCTTGGCATATTAAATTTATAGCGCCCCAGCGAATTACGTGCGCCGGGAGCCTGCTGGAAGCGGAACGGCAGATTCGATGCGGTTATCGTCTCCCAGTCCACCTGATAAGGATCGATGGCCTCTTTGCTGTTCCAGCCGCGCATCATCGTATAGCCGTGTTGTTCAAGATAGCCGGGGTTATTGCGCACCTTCGGCAGGATATCTTTGCGCGCCAGCGTCGGCGGCACGTTCCACGGCGGGTTGACCACCACATTGTTTAGGGCACTGCTCATCATCGGCGTTTTGCGGTCCGGGCGGCCAACGATAACCCGTGATGCCAGCACCTCGCTGCCATCCTGGTAATAAACCAGCGAAAAGGCTGGAATATTCACCATAATACCGGTCGCAAGATTACCCGGCAGCAGACGCAAACGCTGGATATTTAAGGCCAGCACGCCGGCGCGCTGCGCGGGAGAGACGTTGAGCCAGTCGCGGGTCGCCTGACCGATCACGCCATCAGCGCCCAGCCCCTGCCACGCCTGAAAGCGCTTAACGCCTTCAACCAACTGGCGATCGTAAACGCCGCGGCCGCTGTTTTTAGCCTTTTTCCCGGCGGATGGGCTCACCACGTCATCGCCCGGCAGGGCAATTTTCGCCGAGTCATCGAGCATACCGGTGCGCTGTAAAATTTCCCTGAGCGCACCGGCATCATTGCTCCACTCCCCGGGACGTAGCGAGGTCTTACCGGTGAGCTGCGGCCACGGACGCGAATCGGCAACCTGCGCCAGTAGCGCCTGATGCATTGCAGCATACTGCGGATGCTGCGGCGCCAGGCCCGCAATGAACTGCGGCAGCGAACCGCTATCCAGCGCCACCTGCCACTGATTAACCACCGATAGCGGTGGCGTCGACATGGCATACGGTTTGGTGCCATACAGCCAGCGGTTGCCCTGAGTGGGAATACCACTAATAAAATGCAGATAGCCCATCATGGCGTCAGACAAAACAACATCCCGCGCCAGACCGTTCACCGCCGGGTCGGTTAACAGCTCAACCCAGGTGGTGAACTGCGGCTGAAAACCGGCAATAGCGACTTCAGCCAGCTGCTGCTGAAACGCCTGCACCGCCTCACGGTTATCCCACATCGGCTTCATATCCCTGGCCGCATACAGCGAGACCAGCGGATTCATAAAGACGGGTTGATAACCGGACGGCAGTACCGCCTGAATATCGGCACGGCTTTTCGCCGCCGCATCGGCAGGAAGCGCCTGCTCGCCAGCCATTTTGGCAACCGCCGCAGACTGGTTTGCGCTTTGGCTGAGCGCGGAAGAGAGCTCGCTGATGGTGGCTGAGCTATCCGATGGTACAATTTCAGGCTCTTCGGCCTGGACATTGAACAGTGGAGCGAATGCAAAAGCCAGGCCCAGACTGAGCGCTGACAATTGACGACCATACCGTTTCTTAAGCAACATCCCTTGCCCCCTGTTAACACATTGCTGCCCGCTAAAATGGGGCTTACTTTCAGTATATGAAGACGAAAACGCTTTTGCCTTCCCAAATGTAAAGAAGTTAAAAGATTATACAATCCTAAAATACAGGTACGGATAACAAAAAGGGCGACATCATGTCGCCCTTTGGCTACTTATTGTACAACCTTATGAAGCATTAGCCGTTCCCGGCAGCGTTTCAGGCAGCTGCGGCGCGAAGCCACGCAGACCTACTACATGCACATGCTCGTGATTATTCACCACTTTACGCACCAGTTTGTAGGTGGTGCCTTTTTCCGGGCTGATATTTTCCGGCGCTGCGATAATCAGCTGCATCTCCAGTCGATCGCACAGTTCGAACAGCGTGGCGATAGAACGGGCATCCAGACGCGCGGCTTCATCGAGGAACAGCAGGCGGCACGGCGAAATATCCTTGCCGCGCAGGCGCATGGATTCATCTTCCCAGCTCTGCACCACCATAACCAGAATCGACATCCCGGTACCGATAGCCTCACCGGTCGATAGCGCACCGGATTCAGCGCGCAGCCAGCCGTCGGAACCACGGTTAACTTCCACTTCCATCTCCAGATAGTTGCGGTAGTCCAGCAGTTCTTCACCAATGGTCTGCGGCGTACGCTGCCCCATATCAATTTGCGGATTCAGGCGCTGATACAGCTTCGCCAGCGCTTCCGAGAAGGTCAGACGATTGCTGTTGAACAAATCCTGATGCTGTTCATGCTGCTCGGACAGCACGTCCAGCAGCATCGAGTGGGTTTCCCGCACGTTGACGTTCAGCCGCACGCTGTTGACCTGGCCGAAGGAGACGCTCTGCAGTCCCTGGTTGAGCATGCGAATACGGTTCTGCTCGCGCTGGATTGTCTTGCGGATGATGTTGGCCACGCTGCGGGAGCTGATGGCCAGCTTCTGCTCGCGGTTGGTGAGCTCTTCCGTCAATCGACTGAGTTCAATCTCCATCTGCTCAATCGCTTCCACCGGATCGTCGGTACGGATAATATCCTGGCGGATACGCTCGCGCAGATGCTGATAAACGGCGACAAAGAACTGGATTTTGCGTTCCGGGCGTTTCGGATCTTCCGAAATACGCAGCACATCGCGCAGATGTTCGTTATCAGAGACCGCCAGACGCAGCGCCCCGAGCGCCTTATCCGACATTGAGCGCAGCTCATCAGCCGAAAGGTAGGCCAGCTCGCGGCGATGCAGACGACGCTCCACGCCGTTGTCTTTCACCAGGCGCATGACCGCGCACCAGCCGGCTTTGGCGCTGACCACCTGTTCGCGCATTTCGCAGTAATCACGCTCCAGCTTGCGCAGCCTGCGGGTCAGGTTATCCATTTCCGCTTCGCAGAAGGTCAAGGCTTTTTCAAGCTGGTTACGCCGCGCGCGGTTGTTGCTGAGCTGAGCATGAAGCTCATCGCGACGCAAACGGGCGCGCTCTTCGGCGCCGGCGTCGGCGCGTACGCCAATATCCTGTAGCTCTTTATGCAGATCGTTGAGCAGCTCTTTTTTGGTGTCGTAGGAGCTTTTCAGCGATGCCAGCACCTGGTTGTACTGATTGAGCTGCGCGGCGTGGGTACGCAGCGCTTCGCGGGTGCGGGCGCGCTCCGCTTCCGCCTGTTCCAGGCGCTGGCGAAGCTTCTCGTTCAGATCGCTATTACCGCTGAGCATCTCTGCGGAATCAGAGTAGCTAAAGTGGGCGCGACGCTGCACGACTTCGGTCAGCGCAAACGCCTGCTGACGCGCATCGCGCTGAGTCTGCTGCGAGTACGCGTAATCTTCTTTTAGCTGTTCAAACTGCTCCGGGTCGCTCTGCAGAACGGAAACGATCGGTTCCAGCTTAGCCAGCTGGTTACCATACTGCTGCACAAAGCGCGCGGCCTCCTGCGCTTCGTCGAGCCGCTCCTGGATTTCATCGACGCGATCGGCCAGCGAGTCGTCGGCCAGCAGATTCAGACGTGGCAACAAGCGGTTGAGCGCGGATACACCCTCTTTCGCCTGCTCATACTGCACCCGGTTCTGCTGGTTATCGCTCTCATGGGCGGTCAGCGCCCGCTCCAGCTCGCCGCGACGAGTATTCAGTTTGCGGATTTCTTCTTCCGGGTCGTCCTCAAAGGCCACCGCCAGATGGTTACCGATAAAGCGGCTGAACGCCTGATGGAGGCGCTGGGTTTTCTGCACATCAAACGACAGGGTCGCAAAACGCTCGGAGAGGCTTTCACGCTCGGCGTGCAGCGTTTCAACGCGGCTTTCACGCGCGGCGCGGCCAAACAGCGGCAGCGTCGGGAAGCGTGAATAGCGCCACTGACGATCGGCAATCTTAACGACAACGGCTTTTTCCAGCTCATCGACGCTAAATACGCTGTCATCAAACGACTGCGGATCGCCCTCGATCAGGTAGAGATCTTCGGGGCAATCTTCAAGGCCTTCCAGCTGCTCGGCAATCAGCGACAGATCCGGTACCACAATAGCGTGGCGGGAAGGGCCGTACAGCGCCGAGTAATACGGCGCATCATCGAGGCTAACGTCATCATAGATTTCCGACAGCAGTACGCCGCCAAAGCGTTCCGCCAGCGCGTTCAGGCGCTGATCTTCTGAACCACCCGGCTGGCTAAGGCGCTCGATTTCATCATCGATTGCGCGCTTACGGGCGCCAACTTCGTCGCGCTCTACGATAGCTTCGCGTTCACGCTCCAGCAGTTGCTGGAGATATTCGGTGACTTCCTGGCTCGACTCAAACTGCTCTCCGCTCTGTTCGCACAGCTGATTGAGGCTGTTCTGCGCCGCCAGCCAGATGGGCGCGCGGCGCATCAGCGTTTGCGTCCGCGTCTGCAGCTGTTCCAGCTCCTGACGCAGGGTCATCCGCCGTTCGCTGGCGGAGGAAACGCTGTCGGAAAGCGAGGCTATGCGGGCTTCCAGCTCCTGATGCAGGGCTTCCAGTTCGTCGATATCGTAACGTTTGCCCTGACGCTTACAGAATTCGTTCAGCTGGCGTTCAGCATCCTGCTGTTCACGCAGACGCTGTTCAAGTTCCGTCAGGCGACTGCGCAACCCGTGCGCCTGCTCTGCCTGGTGGCGTTGATTAACGCCTTCACGCAGCAGCTCGCGCGCCACGTCCCAGGCTTCATTACGCGCCAGCGGACCGTTGATCTCCACCACCAGCTGGTATGCCTGTTCAAACTGGCTATGCGCAGTTTGCGCCACGCTCATTTTCTGTTCCAGCGACAGCATTTTCTCCGTCGCTTCCTGCTCTTTCGCCTGGAAAGTTTCCAGCCACTCGTCGGCGCTCTCCGGGGTTAAATCCGGCAGATGGCAAAGCGCTTTTGCTCTTTCCAGCGCCTGCAGCGCCTGGTTGTACTGAATCGCACGGGTCTGCTGCACGTCCAGCGCCTGCTGGTAGTCGGCAAGCTGGTTTTTCAGTTCATCCACTTCCAGCTCGGCGGCTTCGGCGCGGGCTTCGTTCTCTTCCTGCTGGTCAACCGCTTCCGCAACGACTTCATTTTGCTCTTCGAGGCGAATCTGCAGTTCATCAAGATCCGCCTCATAGCGCTCGATTTTTTCCTGCTGGCGCAGAGCGGTCTGCACCAGGTTCAGATGGTCGCTGGCGGCCTGATAGTCGGCTTCCAGATCGCCTTCCGCGCCGTTATGTTCCTGCAGCTCGCGGGCCATATCGACGTGCTTATACTGTTCAGCCGCGAGCTGAGCGCGGGAGGTGAACAGATCGCGGCGATACTCCAGCGCTTTGTCGAGATGAATGCGTCGCTCGTTCGCGTGGCGCATATAGTCGGCGGCAACGTAGTTGGTGGCTTCGCTGATCAGATGTTTGAACAGGTCGCGATCCGACTGCGTTACCCGAATCGCTTCCAGGGTCATGCGGTTTTCACGCAGCGCCGCTTCCATATCCTGGAATGCTTTACGCACGCCGCTGTTTTCCGGCAGCAAGTAGTCGCGCAGCGAGCGGGTAATGGTGCTTGAAATGCCGCCGTACAGCGACGCTTCGATCAGGCGATAGTACTTGCTACGGTCGGAAGCTGAACGCAGGCGGCGAGCCACCACGCCCAGATCGAACATCAGCGAGTGATACTCGGTAATAGAGTTAAACTGCTTGAACTGTACCCCTTCCATCGCTTCGAGCTTATCTTTCAGCTCGTTGAGCGTCACCACGCGTGCCTGGCGCTCGTTAAGGGCTTCGGTCAGCAGCTGAGTCGGCTGGATGGAGGTAGGCAACCCCTGAATCGCAAAAGGCTTGATATCAACTTTACGATCGCGACCGGCGACCTGCTGTAGGCGAACGCCAACCACCACGCGCTGGTGGCGAGAGTTAATGACGTCCAGCACCGAGTAACAGACGCCTGCGCGCAGCTTACCGTGAAGCCCTTTATCTCGCGAGCCGCTGGTGGCCCCGGCTTCCGTAGTATTACGGAAATGCAGCAGCGTCAGGTCGGGGATCAGCGCGGTGACGAAGGCCGCCATGGTCGTGGATTTACCGGCGCCGTTACCGCCGGAAAGCGTGGTCACTAATTCATCAAGATCAAAGGTGCGGGCAAAAAAGCCGTTCCAGTTAACCAGCGTCAGCGAGCGAAATTTACCGCGTTCAATCATTACTCTTCCTCCCCGCTATCCGGCTGATTCTCTTCATTCTCATCATTAAGCTGCAGACGATTTTCCAGCGCCATGGCTTCACCGTCACGGATCATACGCAGCTGCGCTTCGCGCGGGTCGTCACCGGCGCGCACGTCGGCGCCGAAGCGAAACACCGATTCGGTGATGCGGAATTTGCTGCTGTCGTGGCCCATAAACCACACCATGCCGAGGCGGCGCAGCCGGTTGAGCGAAGCGCGCATTTTTTCCTGCAGCTTCTGGCGGTCAAGGTCGGAGCCGGTCGAACGGTTATTGACCAGCTTCAGCAGCTTGGCTTCGTCCGCCAGGGTCAGCAGCTCGTCGTAAAGCTCCTGCTGGGTGAAGATGCCTTCATTCGCCAGGCGCTCCGGACTGAGGTAGAGATAGCAAAGAATTTTGCCCACCATCATATCCAGCTCGGAGAGCACCGAGCGCGGGATCAGCGTGGTCGAGCGCGGGCGTAGATAGAAAAACCCCTCCGGCGCGCGAATCAGCTCGACGTTGTAGCGAGCATAAAACTCTTCCAGGTAATCCTGAAAATCCATTAAAAATGCGTGATTATCCAGCTCGTCAAGGCCGATATGACGGCCCGCGCGCAGGGCGCTATCCAGCGCCGGAAATAACGGATTAGCCAACGCTTGCGCCAGTTTAACCGGCATCACTTGTTCAATATTTGTCGATGACATGCGCCTGTACCTTGGCTCCGTAATCATTAATCGGCTGCCATTTTGCCGGCAGTCCGGTGAAATCTGCTTGCGCTACGCCCAAACGTACCGCCTGGTCGACAACAATGCGCGCGACATCAAAGTGGCGAGCGCGCGGATACTGCGAAAGATATTCGCGTACCACCAGACCAAGATCCAGCGGCAGTCCCTTCTCTTTATAGACCGCCAGCTGACCTTCAATCAGCGCTGCCAGCTGTTCGCGAATTTCGTTAAACTCTTCGTACTCCAGATCCGCCGGAAGTTCTCCGGTAACCTCTTCATCATGCAGCGCCATCTCTTCATCGCGCATATCAAGCAGACGATCGGCATTCGCATGGGTGAGCGCCCAGGGAGCGTCGAAGTAAGTCTGGACCGACTGGCGTAAACGCTGCGCGAAGACGCGGTTTTTATCCATATCGATAGCGGTACGGATAAATTTATGCACGTGGCGATCGTAACCGATCCACAGGTCTATCGCCTGCTGACCCCAGCTGACGATGCGGTCCAGCTTGCTTTGCAGGTCGAACACCAGACGATCGATAAAATTCAGATCGTCGCGCGCCATGGTCGAGTCCTGAATACGCAGCAGGTTTGCCTGCAGCTTATCGCCCGCCGCATCCAGAGTATCCTGCAGCTCGCGCAGGGTGCCGGACGTTTCCGACAGCAGCAGCTCGCAGCTGGAGATCGCCGCCCGCCAGTCTTTATTCAGCAGCTGGGCAATATCATCTTTCACCAGCTGCTGCTGCTCATCCATGATCCGCTGGGTCAGATCGATACTGTCGAAAATTTCCGCAACCGAGTACTTCAGGGGAGCGAAAACGTTACGATGCCAGTGGAACTCATCGCCGCCCTCTTCTGCCGAGTCGGCGGCGCGCTTGAGTTCGCCGGCAACGATGGAGAGCTGCATCGACAGGCGCAGGGTGGAGAACTCGCGCTGACGGATATAGTAATCGGTGATCCCGATGCCCAGCGGCGTCAGGCGATAAATAGCGTTACCCTCGGTGATTTCGCTGGTAAAGCGGTTCAGCAGACGCTGGCGCACCATATCGTTAATGGCATTATTGGCGCGCTGGCTGATGGTTTCGCTGGTCTGCTCAAACGCATCACTGACGTGGCGGAACGCGTCCACCAGTTCTCCCTCGGTCATTTCCCCTTCCATCCGCTCGCCGTTCAGCGTGGCAATCGCCAGCAGAAAAGAGAGTCTGTCGACCGGCAGCGAAATAGAAAAATCATTTTTCCTGGCCCAGGCAACCAGTTCGGGGACTGTCTGGGAAAATTCACTCATAGTTTATCCTTGCATCTGCGGCTTAAGCGCGGTGACGTGAATATAACGGCCTAAGCTAATATACGGCTCCTGGCGACAGTAGCGCGTTTCCAGCTCCAGCAGCGCCGCAAATTTGTCGTGCTGTTGGTGTTTTTCACGCAGATAATCATGAAACACCCGCACGCCGGTCTTGCCGGTAATCTGCCAGCCAATCTCTTCCAGCCAGCCGTAAACCTGCTGCGGATCGCGCGGATAGTCCGGCGACAGCGTGCGTTTTTTCTTTTTCGGCATGCCGATTTGCACATAGTCCAGATTGCCGGCGACCATATTGTGCATCAACAGGCCGTTAGCATTGTAGAACATCAGCGATAGCGCGCCGCCGGGGCGCAGCATCGACCACAGCGTACGCAACATCGCCTGTGGTTCGGCTACCCATTCCAGCACCGCATGAAACAGTATCAGATCGACCGGACTTTCCAAATGCTGCTCAATATCCTGAGCCGCGCATTGTACAAAATGCATGTTGTCGATCACACCTTTATCGGCAGCCGCCTGCCTGGCGCGAGCCACCATTTCACCAGAGAGATCGCATAACGTGACGTGATGGCCCATTTCCGCCACTTTGATCGCCGTTTGCCCTTCGCCGCCGCCCGCGTCAAGAACTCGCAATGGCCCAGGCCCCATCTGGTTCAGCAGCGGTTGTAGATCCTGCCAGAGGATCGCCTGCCGCAGCTGGCCTTTGGTGGTGCCGTATATATTGCGCGAAAACTTTTCAGCAATATCATCGAAATTACGATCCTGCACGGGTGACTCCACAAGCCAACACAAAGCCGCTATTTTGTCATACCCGCGCGGAGAATGAAGCGATCTGTTGTAAGATCCGGGTATATCTTTGGTTATATGGTTAAAAAAGGAACCGTTGGGCATGCTTTTTACGCTGAAAAAGGTTTTAGGCGGCATGATGCTGCCGCTTCCCCTGCTGCTGTTGCTTATGGCGGTCGGCATCGCCTTGCTGTGGTTTAGCCGTTTCCAGCGCACCGGCAAGCTCTGCGTCAGCTTCGGCTGGCTGCTGTTGCTGCTATTAAGCCTGCAACCGGTGGCCGATAGTTTGCTCAAACCGATTGAAGATAAATACCCGACGTGGCGGGGAGAAGAGCGCGTACAGTACGTCGTCGTACTGGGCGGAGGATACACCTGGAATCCAGCCTGGGCGCCCAGCTCAAATCTCATTAATAACAGCCTGCCGCGGCTGACGGAGGGCATCCGCCTGTGGCAGGAAAATCCGGGAGCCAAAATGATCTTTACCGGCGGAAGAGCGAAGACCAACCCGGTAAGTTCTGCGGAAACCAGTGCCCGGGTAGCCGAGACCCTGGGCGTACCGCGCAGCGAAATTATCGTTCTCGATAAACCCAAAGATACCGAAGAGGAAGCCGCCGCGGTGAAAGAGGCGATTGGCGATGCGCCTTTCCTGCTGGTCACTTCCGCTTCACATCTGCCGCGGGCGATGATTTTCTTTCGCCGCGCCGGGCTGGCGCCCTTGCCTGCCCCGGCCAACCAGCTGGCGATTGAGTCACCGCTCAACCCATGGGAGCGGGCAATCCCCTCGCCGGTCTGGCTAATGCATAGCGATCGGGTTGGTTACGAAACGTTAGGTCGCATCTGGCAGCGACTGAAAGGATCTTCAGGCGAGCCAGGGCAGGATTGATTTAGCCGCCAGATCAAACCGGACGCGGTCAAAGCGTCCGGTATTGACCAGATTATCCACTTCATCCCACAGCAGATACAGCCAGCGCCGCCAGAGAAACGCTTCCGCTACCGGCGCCCGGCGGAGATAGTGCCACAGCAGCTGCTCTTCCTGGCCGCTATCAACCAGACGGAATAGCTCATATTCACGCGGCGCCCAGAGCATCATGCCCGGACCTACCATCGCCAGCAGCTGATCGCTGCGCGGATCTTTAAGCATGCTGCGCAGCGTGAAGCTGCCGTGGACCAGCACGCAGTTATCATTGAAATCCTTAAACAAATCCATAAGGCATTCGCGAGTGCGGAACAGAATGCGTTTGTCCTGCATCGTCAGGCCGGTATCCTGATAAAGGTTCAGCGTACTCCATAGCACCTCTACACGCTGGCGGTACCAGTATGGCCAGAGATTTTCCTGAGTGCTGTCGACCATCCCGACGCAGCCGCCGCTATCCTGACGGTGCCAGGCCAGCAGCGCTTCAACAATCTGCTCCTGTAGCTGTTCCCAACGCTCCGGCGTACGGGCGGGGGCTTCTACCGAAACGCCGCGCAGTCGTTCGATCAGCAGTACATCTGGGCCCGGATGCTCTTCGTGCGTCATTACGCCGTAGACCACCGGCATACGGACAGTACCGCTTCGCGCGAGGGTTGATATCTTCCACGCCAGCTGACGCGCCACGCCCGGCGTCGTAAAGCTGCGCGCCAGCAGCGGCATTGGGTTTCCCTGCGCATCATATAGCGACCACAGCGCCGACGAGGGTTTCTCGCTGACGCACTCCACGCGGCTTAGTTTTTCACCCAGCAGGTGGCTCAGCTCGGTACGCAACTGTTCCATTTCTGATTACCCCTATGAACACTACTGGTTTCATAATGAGCGCCTGTGCCGGGGTTGTCATCGGGTAAGATCAAAATTGACGTAAAAAAGTATGGAAAAACGGCCTGAAGATATCCCCTCCTGGCGAAGGGGATGGAGGGAGATTAACGTAGCTCCGCGCGGACGCGTTCCAGATCTTCCGGCGTATCGACGCCTGTACCGGGAACCACTTCCGCCACCGCGACATGGATTTTCTCGCCGTACCACAGCACGCGTAGCTGCTCGAGCATCTCGATCTGTTCAAGCGGGCTTGGCGCCCAGCTAACATAGCGACGAATAAAACCGGCGCGATAGCCATAGATCCCGATATGACGCAGCAGCGAATCGCCGATAGCCTCGCGGGATTTAGCGAAACGATCGCGATCCCACGGGATGGTGGCGCGAGAAAAATAGAGGGCATAGCCAGCTGCGTCCATGACAACCTTGACCGCATTCGGATTAAACGCCTCTTCCGCATCGTGGATTGGCACCGCTAAGGTTGCCATACCGCTCGTGCTGGCAGCCAGATTCTCGGCTACCTGGCGCACGATGGCGGGCGGGATCATCGGCTCATCGCCCTGGATATTCACAATGATGGTGTCATCGCTGAAAGCGCATTTTTCAACCACCTCGGCCAGGCGCTCGGTGCCAGACTGATGATCTTCACGCGTCATGCAGACTTCACCGCCGGCGGCTTCAACCGCTCGGGCTACGTCTGCATGATCGGTGGCAACGATAATACGCTCGGCCCCGGATTCACGGGCTCGCTCAAGGACGTGGACAATCATCGGCTTGCCGTTGATATCCTGGAGCGGTTTGCCTGGCAGACGAGTAGAAGCGAAGCGCGCGGGGATGATAACCACGAAACTCATGACTGGCTCTCTTCTACAGCAAGCGCGCGGGCTTCGGTTTCCAGCAGTACGGGGATACCTTCACGCAGCGGAAAAGCCAGGCTATCGAGTTTGCAGATCAGTTCTTGCTTATCCTGGCTGTAATAGAGCTTACCGTTACAAACCGGACAGGCGATAATTTCAAGTAAACGGTGATCCATGATTCCTCCAGATGGACCGAATAGATTCTTCAGCAGCATATCATACGCTGGCTCAGGCGGCGTCAATTTCCCAACCCTGTTGCCGCCCGGCGAAAAGTTCCGCCGGCAGCTTCCCGCAGCTCACCCGTGTCGCCTCCTGCCAGAGGGCAAAATCATCAATGGCGCGTTTTAGCCCGCTCTCGAGTCCCGAGGTCACCTTGACCCCCTCCTCCAGCCACAGAGCGATAATTTCCAGAACGCCGGTTTTACGATGCATTTTGCTATCCATTCTGCCCACCAGCTTCCCCTGATGCAGCAGCGGTAATACGAAATAGCCATACTGACGTTTCGGCGCGGGCGTATAGCACTCCAGGCGATAGGTGAAGTTAAATAGCTGCTCAGCCCGCTTGCGATCCCACACCACCGGATCGAAAGGCGAGAGCACCGCGGTGTGGCTGGCGGCGAGCCTGCCGCCGGGTGAGGACTCCAGCAGCTTCAGCGCATCACGGTGAAGCCACATTTCCCCCAGGGTTTCAACGTTTACCGGTTTCACCAGCCCCTCATCCTGCCAGCTGGCCAGCAGCGGGGGTAGCGAGGGTCGACGTAGACGATAATAATCCGCCAGCCACTGCGCGCGGAAGATCCCGAGGCTGCGTGCGCTATTGCGTAACATAATGGCTTCGGCCTGCTCCTGAGAGAGGCCATCCCGCTCATCCTCCCAGTCCGGCATGACCCGCTGCGTGAGATCGTAAACGCGCTGAAAGTTGCGCCGCTCGATAACCATCAGCTCTCCAGCGGTAAATAAACCTTCAAGATGGCGCTTATGCGGTTTCCACTCCCACCATCCGCTGGCGCCCTTACGCGGATGTTCAAAGTCTGCCGAGCGAACCGGGCCATTTTCGGCAATATGGGCCAGCAGTTCCTGAATGGCCGGAGCGTGCTCGGTCATCCATGCGGTATGGTATTTCCAGCCCATTTTATCCGGCGTCAGCATACGGTGACGCACCAGTGAAAAGTCGCTGCGCGGTAAGAAACAGGCCTCATGCGCCCAGTATTCCATCAGTTCACCGGCGCGAAGCGCCTCATCCAGCCAGCGCTGCGGATAGTGGCCAAGGCGGCTGAAAAGCACCAGATAAGGGCTGCGGGCAACAACGTTGATGGTATCGATTTGCAGCAGGGACATCTGCTTAATGGTTTGCAGTACATCCTCGGGTTTGGCGCGACGGCGGGGCTTTTTCAGCAGCCCCTGCGCGGCCAGGTGAAGATGGCGAGCTTCTTTAAGCGAGAGGGACAATACCGGCATGCAGCTTCTCCGTAAAAGGTTCCGGCGCAGGCGGTGATAAGCGAAATTAGCGCTGCGCCAGCGTCACTAAATCCGTGAGCAGGCGCTGTGCGCGCTGGTCAGTCATTATCGCGTCGACCGGTAGATACCACCAGTTTGCCTGCGCAAAGTCGCGGCACTTCACCGCATCTTTTTCGGTCATCAGCAGAGTTTGCTGCGGCGCCGCCAGCGCGGCGACATCGCTCTGCGACAGAGCCTGATGATCGGCCAGGGAGATGGTTTTCACCGGACGTACGCCGCAGCTCTCGAGGGTGGCGAAGAAACGCGGCGGATGGCCGATTCCTGCCATCGCCACCACGTTGTCCAACGCCGCCGCATCCCGGCGTTCACCGGTCAGCAGATTCACCGCCAGCCCGGGACGAAGCTGCATAGGTATCTCTCCCGGGCGGGCGAGACCGCCGTTAACGATAACCGCATCCACGCTGCGCAAACGCGAAGCGCGCTCGCGCATAGGACCCGCAGGCAACCACCAGCCGTTACCAAAACGACGTACGCCGTCAATCACCACAATCTCTTTGTCACGCGCCAGCTTATAGTGCTGCAGACCATCATCCGTGACGATAAGCTGAAGATCGTTGGCGGCGAGCAGCGCCTGAACCGCATCGCTGCGTACCGGCGAGACGGCAACCGGCGCGCCGGTACGCTGATAAATCAGCACCGGCTCATCGCCCGCTTCCCCGGTATGCGTATCCACATTAAGCAGCAGCGGATAGCTCGCGGCTTTTCCGCCGTAGCCGCGTGACACCACGCCGACGCGAATACCGCGCTGCTGAAGCTGTTCCACCAGCCAGACAACAACCGGCGTTTTGCCATTGCCGCCGGCGGTCAGATTGCCAACCACCACTACCGGCACCGGCGCTCGCCAAACTTTTCGCCATCCCAGTTTATAGCTTAGCCGTATTAATCCGCTCACCAGGCCATAGAGCCACGAGAGCGGAAGCAGTAGCCGCCATAAAGGCGATTCGCCGGACCAGATGCGCGCAATCATGCGCCGAACTGCATCTTATGCAGCTGAGCGTAAACGCCCTTATGTTCAAGCAAATCGGCATGGCTACCGCGTTCAACGATCTGGCCATCTTCCACTACCACAATTTCGTCAGCCTGCTCAATCGTCGAGAGACGGTGAGCAATAACCAGCGAAGTGCGGTTTTTCTGCAGTTCGTCCAGCGCCGCCTGAATGGCGCGCTCTGATTCGGTATCCAGCGCCGAAGTTGCTTCATCAAGGATCAGTATCGGGCTGTTGCGCAGCAGGGCGCGAGCGATAGCGATGCGCTGGCGCTGGCCGCCGGAAAGCATAACGCCGTTTTCACCGATAATCGTATCCAGGCCATTGTCCATTTTATTGATAAAGTCCATGGCATAAGCCATGCGAGCCGCTTCTTCAATCTGCTCGCGGCTGTACTCTTCGGTTCGGGCATAGGCGATATTATTCGCCACGGTGTCGTTAAAGAGATGGACGTTTTGCGACACCAGCGCAACCTGATCGCGCAGAGAGCTCAGCGTGTATTCACGCAGGTCGTGGCCGTCCAGCAAGATCTGCCCCTCATCAACATCATAAAAACGCGTAATCAGGCTGGCGATGGTCGATTTACCCGACCCCGAGCGCCCTACCAGCGCCACGGTTTTCCCTTCCGGAATATTGAGGTCAATATTGCGCAACGCAGCGACTTCACGCCCCGGATATCTGAAGGTAACGTTTTTAAATTCGAGGTTGCCCTTCGCACGTTCGATAACCCGCGTGCCTTCATCTTTCTCCTGCTCGGAGTCAAGAATAGCGAAAAGCGTCTGACAAGCGGCCATCCCGCGCTGGAACTGCGCGTTGACGTTAGTCAGCGATTTTAGCGGACGCATCAGCGCGATCATTGAGGAGAAGACAACGGTAATTGTACCAGCCGTTAACGTCTCCATTACGCTCGGGAAGCTTGCCGCATAAAGTACGAAAGCCAGAGCCAGGGAGGCGATTAGCTGGATAATAGGGTCAGAAATTGAGGACGCGGAGACCATTTTCATCCCCTGCAGACGCATCTTGTTGCTGACTTTATCAAAGCGCTTGGTTTCGACGGCCTGACCGCCAAACATCAGCACTTCTTTATGCCCTTTCAGCATCTGCTCTGCACTGGTCGTCACCTGGCCCATGGTGTTCTGCATATTCTTGCTGATATTACGAAAACGCTTCGAGACCACGCGAATAGCAATAGACACGATCGGCGCCAGAACGATCAGAATCAATGACAGCTGCCAGCTGTAATAAAACATCATCGCAAACAGGCCAATAATCGACGCGCCTTCACGCACGACGGTAATCAACGCGCTGGAGGAGGAAGAGGCCACCTGCTCCGAATCATAGGTAATACGTGATAGAAGCGTCCCGGTGGACTGCTTGTCAAAGAATGCAACCGGCATTCCCATCATGTGGCTGAATAAACGACGGCGCATCGTCATCACGACTTTGCCGGACACCCACGAGATGCAGTAGCTCGAAACGTAGCTGGTGATGCCGCGCAGAACCATCAATCCGATCACCACCAGCGGCATCCATATCAGCACCGAGCGATCCGTTTTACCAAAACCATCATCCAGTAACGGTTTAAGAAGCGATAGCATGAAGGTATCACTAGCCGCGTTAAGCACTAACGCTACCGCTGCAACGATTAGCCCGGGTTTAAACGGCGCTATAATCGGCCAGAGTCGGCGGAAGGTCTGCCACGTGGAAAGATCTTTATCGTTCTGCATTCAATAAACCAGCTTGTGTTGAAATAGCCGCATATTCTACCCGTTCTGAACGTTCCCGCCAAACCACTGATGATACCATCGCGGTAAAACTTGATCCCGTAAGCTATGGATTTGCCAGCCATCCGCGGAAAAAATAACCGTAATTTGCCCCTGATGCGGCGTGTCGAACCACTGATAATTCTGGTTTCGATAGCGCTGTTTCACCTTGGTTGACGGCATACGCCATGCGTTATAGCGGGAAGCAGAAGCTAGCGCAGCCTCCCCGCCAACGCTGCGCAACAGGGCGGTCCCGGACGACGTATTACTGCCGTGATGGGGAACCTGGATAAGTGTAGACGCAAGATGTTGCCAGTAGTGGCTAATCATCGCTTGCTCCGCTGGCGTTTCGATATCCCCGGTGAGCAGGATACTGTGCTTGCCGTCATCAACACGCACCACGCATGAGCGATTATTCCCCTGCTTTGTCGCGCCGGGCAGCGGCCAGAACGCACGAAAGGTTAAACCTCGCCACTGCCAGATCTCACCGCGCTGGCATGCTAAATGGCCCGCCCAGCCTAAAGGGCTTCGTATCCATATTTGAGGCCATGCTTTTAACACCGAGTTGAGTCCCCCGCGGTGATCGAGATGCTCGTGGCTGAGTACGACGCCTTCCAGATGCAAGTGATGCCAGCGTAGCCAGGGGATGATAATCTGCTCACCGCTGTCACCCTCAGGCCAGGCGAGTCCGGTATCGTAGAGAAGGGCTGCGCCCTGACGTTCAATCACCATAGCCAGCCCCTGCCCGACATCCAGCATGGTGACTCGCCATTCGTTGGTAGCCGTACTCCGCCAGAATGGCCAGCTTAATAGCCCGAGACATGCTAAACAAAACGCCGGCAACGTGCGCCACGCATGAAAACGCCAGAGAATTAACGCCGGCCACGGCAGCAGGCTTATCCCAAGCCAGCGAGCATCCAGCTCGAGCCAGCCGGGCGGCAGCTGCCGCAGGAACCCGAATAGCGCCGCCAGGATACGGTCTGCTGATTGCCATATCACCATCTCAATGGTGAGCGGAGCACAGAGGTGTAAAAACATGGCGGTCAGAATCAGCGGAACAACGATAAAAGTCACCAGAGGCACGGCAATCAAATTCGCCAGCACCGACGTTAAGCTGATGCCGTGGAAGAGAGCAATCTGTAAAGGTGCAAGTAAAAACATCAAGCCGATCTGCAGATGACATAACGCGAGGCTTTGGCGCAGCAGCCAGCACCTTTTACCGCCAGGCATCGGGGCCAGCTGATACCAGAAGATAAGCGCCGCAACGGCAAACGCCGATAGCCAGAGGCTTTCTGACAACGCTGCCAGCGGATCGGCAAACAGTATTGCACCAATGCAGCAGAGCCATAGTTGCCATGGCGACCAGCGTTTCCCGGATAGCCGCAGCGCGCAGCCAACGATCAGGGCAACACAGGTGCGCAGCGCGGGCGGCTGCATTCCGGTTAGCCAGGCGTAAAAAATAGCGCTCGCCAGGCCAGTAAGCAGCGGCGCCCGCCAGCCCAGCCAGCGGCACGGAAGAAAGAACTGCAAACCCCTTAGCAGCAACCAGCCCAGAGTGGCTCCTAACGCGATATGTAACCCTGAGATCGCCATCAGGTGCGATGTACCGGTTTCCTGCATCAGGATCTTTATCTCGCGAGGGATCGCCAGACGTTCCCCCATGCCTAACCCCAGCATCACCGATTGCCAGGGCAGTTCCGCCAGGGTTTGATTGAGCGAGGCCAGATAACGCGCTCGTACACTACAGTTTCGCTCGCGAACTTCAGCGCTGATAAAGCGTCCGGTTAACGGACGATGCTGTGATAGCGCATAGCGCTGGCTGTCAAACCCGCCTTCGTTGAGCTGACCATGTACCGGACGCGCGCGTAGCGTCATGGCCCAAACCTGCCCTGCACGGGGCGGTTCAGGCAAATAATTACCGTAGAGGCTTACCCCTGGCGCGGGAAATAGCCGTCGCCCATCCAGACGGATAATTCTGCCCTGATGAGTTGTCTGCCCATCTGTTGCGGTCAGCACAACCTCAACCTGACGATTCCCGTTTGTTAACGTCTGTGTCGGCCATAGGGCCTGGCGAGCGCTGAGTACTCCCCAGACAAAAAACAGCGTTATCAATGCCGCGTATTGCGCAGCTCTACGGCGACATTGCGCAATAAGCAGCACCAGCAGCATCAGTCCCCAGGTAACCGAACGCCCGGGCAAATCGGGCAACCAGAGCAGCGGCAGAATGCCGATAATTACACAGCCAGCAAGTTGTGGTAAACGCATTAGCACCTCCCTGTCAGAGGGAGTGTTGCGCTAAATGCAGAAAGTGTCTTTGAGGACTGAAAAGAAGTGGATTGCGCGATCCAGAGAACTTTCTCTGTTAACGCAAAAGAACTGACGTTTTGCGAGGCAACTTCCAGTACAGCTTTAAAGGCATAAAAAAAGCACCCAAAGGTGCTTTTTTAACGTTTAAGTATGTTGTCGCCGCTCAGCGAAACTTACTCTTCGTAAATATTGGCGCGGTCGCGTAATTCTTTGCCCGGCTTAAAGTGGGGAACGTACTTACCTTCCAGTTCAACTTTATCGCCAGTTTTTGGGTTACGCCCGGTGCGGGGTGCTCGATAATGCAGAGAGAAGCTGCCGAAACCGCGGATTTCAATGCGCTCGCCTTGAGCAAGCGTTGAGGCCATATGCTCCAGCATTTCTTTAACAGCATCTTCCACTGCTTTCGCAGGAATGTGAGATTGCTGGCTGGCAAGTCTTTCTATCAATTCTGACTTGGTCATTATTCCTCCGGTTTCCTTCAAGGCAAAATTAGCTAACAGCTTAAACAAGGGCGGCCGTAGCCGCCCTTTGTGCTTGATTACAGGACGAATCCTGCAATCTGTCAAGTAAACTCGTCATAATTCAGGTTGTTGTAACCCGAAAGACTAAGATTACTCGCCTTTAGCTGCTTTGAAAGCTTCAGCCATTGCGTTGTTGGAGAAGTTTGCATCTTCCTGTTTGTTAACAGTTGCGATGGCATCTTTCTCATCAGCTTCGTCTTTCGCACGAACAGACAGGCTGATTGCACGGTTCTTACGATCAACGCCGGTGAATTTAGCTTCAACGTCGTCGCCTACGCTCAGAACCAGGGTGGCATCTTCAACGCGGTCACGGGAAGCTTCAGAAGCGCGCAGGTAACCTTCAACGCCGTCAGCCAGTTCTACGGTTGCGCCTTTAGCGTCAACTGCAGTCACTTTACCGTTTACGATTGCGCCTTTCTTGTTCAGTGCAACCCAGTTGTTGAACGGATCTTCTGCGAGCTGTTTAACGCCCAGAGAGATACGCTCGCGCTCTGCGTCAACCTGCAGAACAACTGCTGCGATTTCGTCGCCTTTTTTGTATTCACGAACTGCTTCTTCGCCTGCAACGTTCCAGGAGATGTCAGACAGGTGAACCAGGCCATCGATGCCGCCGTCCAGGCCGATGAAGATACCGAAGTCAGTGATAGACTTGATTTTACCTTCAACACGGTCGCCCTTGTTGTGGGTTTCCGCGAACTGCTGCCATGGGTTGTTTTTGCACTGCTTCAGGCCCAGGGAGATACGACGACGTTCTTCGTCGATATCCAGAACCATAACTTCCACTACATCGCCAACGTTAACAACTTTGGACGGGTGGATGTTTTTGTTGGTCCAATCCATTTCGGAAACGTGAACCAGGCCTTCAACGCCTTCTTCGATTTCAACGAAGCAGCCGTAGTCGGTCAGGTTGGTCACGCGACCGGTCAGTTTGGTACCTTCCGGATAACGTTTAGCGATAGCTACCCACGGATCTTCGCCCAGCTGTTTCAGGCCCAGAGATACACGAGTACGTTCGCGGTCGAACTTCAGCACTTTAACAGTGATTTCGTCGCCAACGTTTACGATTTCGCTCGGATGCTTAACGCGTTTCCATGCCATATCGGTAATGTGCAGCAGGCCGTCAACGCCGCCCAGATCAACGAATGCACCGTAGTCAGTGAGGTTCTTAACGATACCTTTAACTTCCATGCCTTCCTGCAGGTTTTCCAGCAGCTGATCGCGCTCTGCGCTGTTTTCGGATTCGATAACGGCACGACGAGAAACAACGACGTTGTTACGTTTCTGGTCCAGCTTGATGACTTTGAATTCAAGCTCTTTGCCTTCCAGGTGCAGCGTGTCGCGCACCGGACGAACGTCTACCAGGGAGCCCGGCAGGAACGCACGAATACCATTCAGCTCAACAGTGAAGCCACCTTTAACTTTGCCGTTGATAATACCGACTACAGTTTCAGCGTCTTCGTAAGCTTTTTCCAGCGTGATCCAAGCTTCGTGACGTTTAGCTTTCTCACGGGACAGCAGGGTTTCACCGAAGCCGTCTTCTACTGCATCCAGAGCAACGTCAACTTCGTCACCAACCTGGATTTCCAGCTCGCCCTGGGCGTTTTTGAACTGCTCTGCCGGAATGGCAGACTCAGATTTCAGACCGGCGTCAACCAGTACTACGTCTTTGTCGATAGCAACAACAACACCACGAACGATGGAACCCGGACGGGTTTCGATTGTTTTTAAGGATTCTTCAAATAGTTGAGCAAAAGATTCAGTCATGTTTAATCTTCAGGTTTCATATTTAACGTCCACCAGGCTCCATGCCGGATGGGGTTGTTTAACATACCCGCTAACAGTCCGTTGCTGCGGGGTACTGCTATAATTCGCAGGCTATTGTGCTTTATCGACGATAAGATTAAGCGGAAGCCAGTTTTTCGCGCGCATATTGTAGCGCTTTTTCAATCACTTGCTCAATGTTTAGTTCTGTGGAATCAAGAACTAAGGCATCGGCAGCCGGGATAAGCGGCGCCACTGTACGATTGCGATCGCGGTCGTCGCGCTCTTTTATCTCGGATAAAAGGCGATCAAAGTTAACACTAAAGCCCTTCTCCTGCAACTGAAGCATGCGGCGATGCGCACGTTCTTCCGCGGAAGCGTCAAGGAAAATTTTCACCGGCGCATCGGGGAATACCACGGTTCCCATATCGCGTCCGTCAGCGATCAAACCGGGCAGCTCACGGAAGGCTCGTTGACGGCGCAGCAATGCCTCGCGCACGCGCGGAAAAGCGGCGACTTTAGAGGCCGTATTGGCCACATCCTGAGTGCGGATTTCCGCGCTAACATCCTCCCCCTCCAGAATGACTTCCAGGCTACCGTCAGTGGAGACAAAACGGACATCAAGATGCGCGGCAAGCGGCACCAGCGCCTCTTCGGATTCAACATCAACATGGTGATGCAGCGCAGCGAGAGCAAGAACGCGATAAATCGCTCCAGAATCCAGCAGATGCCAGCCCAGCGTTTCTGCCATTGCCTTGCATAACGTGCCTTTGCCCGCACCGCCAGGCCCATCAATGGTGATTACCGGAACTGTTGCCGTCATCTTTTTCTCCTTTAGCAAGGCGCATAAATATATAAACGCCGCGCATTATACGCATCTCTTCGACGGAAAGTGAGCATTGGTTGTAAATTACGGATAACTGGAAATCTAATGCGGAAGAATTGTGCAATTATAGCGGGCTGATAGAGCATCAGCCCGGAAGATGAGGCAGTTTTACTTTTTATCTTCAGCAATACGGTCGCGGATATGCTGCGCGCGTTCAGCTGAAGGCGGGTGTGAATCGAACAGAGATTTGCTGTGGCCGGCGTCAAGGCTGGCCAGTTTGTCGAAGCTGCCCACCAGCCCCTGAGTGCTGATGTTGCGCTTTTTCAGCAGATCGTAGGAGAAATCATCAGCATCGGACTCTTGAGAGCGGGAGAAAGCGGAGTTAATCATTCCCTCTGCGATATCTCCCAACTGAGATTTAGACAAACTTGCAGCCGCTCCGCTGGTGGCTGAAATTGCATCACGCGCGGCAATGGTCGCATAGGCGGTTTGCATCGCTTTGCGCGAATGTCCCAGCGCTACGTGGCCCAACTCATGGCCCAGAACCGCTTCAACTTCATTATCGGTCATCATGTCCATCAGGCCGCTATAGACGCGGACGCAGCCGTTGGCCATTGCCCAGGCGTTGACGTCTGATGTCATGTAAACCTTATAGTTTACCGGGGTGCCGTTGATATTATTACCTAACGCTTTGGCAATTTTATTCAAACGCTTGGTGTACTTACTTGAAGCGCCGGCCTTTTTATTTTCGCTATCCATTTGCTTACAGGCATCGTCGGAAAGCGCTTTGACTTCAGAGTCAGAAAGCGTTGCCGCTTTGTAGGCCGTCATCCCTGAACTTACGAGGGCGTTGGTGTCCACCCCCTGCATATTTTTACAACCTGCCAACAACGTGGCGGAAACCGCTAAAGCCAGCATTACTTTTGTATTTCTCATATCAATCATCCATTGATTAGCATATTAAATGCTTATAAATCCTGTATTTACAAGCAATCAAGGCTAGCATTTAGTTTTCCGCCCGACAAGCAGACATAAAAAAACGCCGACCCAAGGGTCGGCGTTTTCACCTAAAATTCGCGTGATTCAGGCCAGCGTACTGATTCGCGCCAGCTGTTCGAAGTAGTCCGGGAAAGTTTTTGCCGTACACTTCGGATCAAGGATGGTGACCGGCGTATCGGAAAGCGCCACCAGCGAGAAACACATTGCCATACGATGGTCGTTATAGGTGCCGATTTCAGCGAACTGGAGCTTCGCAGGCGGAGTGATGCGGATGAAATCCTCCCCTTCTTCAACTTCAGCTCCCACTTTACGCAGCTCAGTGGCCATAGCAAACAGGCGGTCAGTCTCCTTGACGCGCCAGTTATAAATATTGCGCAGAGTCGTGGTGCCTTTGGCGAACAGGGCGGCCGTGGCGATAGTCATCGCGGCATCCGGGATATGATTCATATCCATATCGATGGCGTTCAGTTCGCCGCGCGTGCAGGCGATATAATCATCGCCCCAGGTAATGGTTGCGCCCATTTTTTCCAGCACATCGGCAAACCGAATGTCGCCCTGCACGCTATCGCGGCCAATACCGGTGACTTTTACCGTCCCGCCTTTAATGGCTCCGGCGGCGAGGAAGTAGGATGCCGAGGAGGCGTCGCCTTCAACCAGATAATCGCCCGGCGAGCGATAGTGTTGATTGCCGCGCACGATAAATCGCTGATAAGACTGATTTTCAACCTCAACGCCAAAGGTTTTCATCAGGTGCAGCGTAATATCAATATAAGGTTTGGATACCAGATCGCCTTTAATCGCAATGACGGTATCCTGAGGCGCCAGCGGGGCGGTCATCAGGAGCGCGGTCAGAAACTGGCTGGAAACGCTGCCGTCCACTTCAACCTGTCCACCGCTGAAACCACCGCGCAGGCGCAGCGGCGGGTAATTCTCCTGCTCCAGATAATCAATCTGCGCCCCGCCCTGACGCAGCGCGTCAACCAGGTGACCAATCGGCCGCTCTTTCATTCGCGGCTCGCCGGTCAGCACAATATCGTTACTCCCCAGACATAACGCCGCCGCCAGCGGACGCATAGCCGTTCCGGCATTACCGAGGAACAGTTCTAATGCTTCAGCCGCGTGCAGTGGGCCGGCGTTACCGGTGACTTCGCAGCGGGTACGGTCGGAAGACAGGGTGTAATGAACTCCCAGCGCGCTCAGGGCATTCAGCATGTGGCGTACATCGTCGCTATCCAGCAAATTGGTCAGCACCGTCGTGCCGCGGGCCAATGCCGCCAGTAGCAAAGCACGGTTAGAAACACTCTTGGACCCGGGCAGGTTAATTGTGCCATCTACGCGTGCGATGGGTTGTAACGTCAGGGATTCCATTAAACTCAACTCTCAAACAAACAGAATAATAACCCCGCAGACGAGCTGCGGGGATGAAAAATACGACAGCGATTAGCCGTGACGGCGTTCGAAGTCCTGCATAAAGTCGGTCAGCGCCTTGACGCCCGCCAGCGGCATGGCGTTATAAATGGAAGCGCGCATGCCGCCCACTACGCGGTGGCCCTTCAGCGCATGCAGACCAGCGGCAAACGACTCTTCGAGGAACAGTTTATCAAGCGCGCTATCGGCCAACTGGAACGGCACGTTCATGCGCGAACGGTTCGCCGCAGCGACATCGTTGCGATAGAAACCACTGTTATCGATGGTGCTATACAACAGGTCGGCTTTCTGCTGGTTGATTTTATCCATAGCGGCAACGCCGCCCTGCTCTTTCAGCCACTTAAACACCAGGCCGGAGAGGTACCAGGCAAACGTCGGCGGCGTGTTAAACATAGAGTCATTGGCCGACAGGATGGAGTAATCAAGAATCGACGGGCAGGCTATGCTGGCTTTACCCAGCAGATCTTCGCGCACAATAATCAGCGTCAAACCTGCAGGACCGATGTTTTTCTGCGCGCCTGCGTAGATTACGCCATAACGGCTTACGTCAATTTCACGAGACAAAATAGTCGAGGAGAAATCCGCCGTCACGATGACATCGTCGCCAAAATCAGGCGTTTCTTCAATGGCAATACCATCGATAGTTTCGTTCGGGCAGTAGTGCAGATAGGCCGCGCCCGGAGTCAGCTGCCATTCGCTCATCGGTTTAACCGCGCGCTGGCCGTCAACGGTGATTTTGGCGTCAATCACGTTCGGTTTGCAGTATTTATGCGCTTCTTTAACCGCGCTGGCTGCCCAGTAGCCGGCATCAACGTAGTCGGCAACGGTTTTATCACCCAGCAGGTTCAGCGGGATACCAGCAAACTGTCCGCGACCGCCGCCGTGACAAAATAAGACTTTGTAATTGGAAGGAATATTGAGCAGGGAGCGAAAATCCTGTTCCGCCTCTTCAGCCACCTTGATGAACTCTTTACCACGGTGGCTGATTTCCATCACCGACGTCCCCAAACCGTTCCAGTCGCAAAGCTCCTTTTGCGCCAGTTTGAGTACATCCGCCGGCAGCATTGCCGGGCCTGAACTGAAGTTATAGACCTGAGCCATTTCCCCTCACCACTTGCTATGTTATTTACCCGCGAACCGTCGCGGGCATAAGTTATTCCTGTGGCTATCGGTTTTATCATTCAGTGACACGCACCGCAATGGCTAAAACTGAGCCTGGGGGAAATGCGGACTCGGTCACACAAAAGAATCTGCCAGCTTGACGTCATAAAACCGACATAATTGCTGTCAGGTGACTCTTTTTGCCCGACTGACCTTCGACCATTCTGCATTTGCGCAGCGAGGGCATAATTGTTTATCCCCAGCTCGTAGCGTAAGGATTGCGCTACAGCGAACGCAGGCGTACTCATCATCGTGAGGTATGGTGATAAAACGATCGGTAAAACGGGAAGGCAAAATGGAAAGCCCGGCTTTAACATCTTCATCCTCATAGTAATAAAGGCTGATCTGGCCGTTGGTTTCCAGAATGGCCAGCCGTACCTGACCCAGTTGCTCAACCCCGCTGATTCTCAGTTCCATAAAAAACTCGAATTCGGTCATATTTTCCGCCTGCAGTTTCTCCCAGGCCAGTTCGCCGTTCTCCACAACAATAATCGGCTTACCTTCCATCAAGTCCTCCAGTTTTTCGCTATGCCCCATCAGCCACATAATCAATCGATACAGCAGAGCCAGGGTAATAAATACCGCCAGTACCGGCAGCATGGGAACATCATCATAAAACGCGACGTCCCCTGCCGCCGAACCGAGGGTCAAAATGATGAGGACTTCGAAAAGAGACATCTGTCGAACGCCACGCCGCCCGGTTATCTTAAGAAAAATAAATACCAGGACGAAGGTATAGAGGCTACGCAGTGCCACCTCGGCCAGAAACTCCACGGGCACTTTATCCAGTGCCATACGATGCCAGTCAAATGTCTTCATGGTTAACGCCTGAACAGTTATTGAGTGACATAAGCATAGCCAGACGATGGAGATAGCACCTGTCATATAAAACCCGTATCATTGCGCGCTTTACGTACGATAAAAGTGACTGCCATGACTCAAACGTTTATTCCCGGCAAAGATGCCGCCCTGGAAGATTCCATCGCTCGCTTCCAGCAGAAGTTGCACGACCTCGGATTTGATATTGAAGAGGCCTCATGGCTCAACCCGGTACCGCACGTCTGGTCAGTGCATATCCGCGATAAAGAGTGCGCCCTGTGCTTCACCAACGGCAAAGGCGCCACCAAAAAAGCCGCGCTGGCCTCGGCCCTTGGAGAGTACTTTGAGCGTCTCTCGACTAACTATTTTTTTGCCGACTTCTGGCTGGGCGAGACCATCGCCAACGCGCCTTTCGTTCACTATCCGAATGAAAAATGGTTCCCTTTAACCGACGATGACGAAGTACCGGAAGGCCTGCTGGATGCCCGCCTGCGCGCATTCTACGATCCTGACGATCAGTTAACCGCCAGCATGCTGGTCGATCTGCAGTCTGGTAATGACGATCGCGGCGTCTGCGGTTTGCCGTTCACCCGTCAGTCAGATGGCGAAACGGTCTATATTCCGATGAATATCATCGGCAACCTGTACGTGTCTAACGGAATGTCCGCGGGCAACACCCGCAACGAAGCCCGCGTTCAGGGCCTCTCGGAAGTGTTCGAACGCCATATTAAAAACCGCATTATCGCTGAAAGTATCAGCCTCCCGGAGATCCCGGCGGAGGTGATGGCGCGCTATCCGGGCGTGGTTGAATCCATCAACAAGCTGGAGGCCGAAGGTTTCCCGATTTTCGCTTATGACGGTTCGCTCGGCGGCAAATATCCGGTTATCTGCGTTGTGCTGTTTAACCCCGCAAACGGCACCTGTTTCGCCTCGTTTGGCGCGCATCCTGATTTCGGCGTGGCGCTGGAACGTACCGTTACCGAACTGCTGCAGGGCCGCAGCCTGAAAGATCTCGACGTCTTCACGCCGCCAACCTTTGATGATGAAGAAGTCGCCGAACATGCGAATCTTGAAACGCACTTTATCGATTCCAGCGGCCTGATCTCCTGGGATATGTTTAAGCAGGATGCCGACTACCCGTTCGTGGACTGGAGCTTCTCCGGCACCACGGAGGAAGAGTTCGCCACCCTGATGGCTATCTTTAAACAAGAAGATAAAGAAGTTTACATCGCCGATTACGAACACCTTAGCGTCTACGCCTGCCGGATAATTGTTCCGGGCATGTCTGATATCTATCCGGCGGAAGACCTCTGGCTGGCGAATAACAGCATGGGCGCACCTCTGCGGGAAACGATTCTTTCTCTGCCGGAAAGCGAATGGGAAAAAGAAGATTATCTGGCGCTTATCGAGCAAATGGATGATGAAGGCCTTGATGATTTCACCCGCGTGCGCGAACTGCTCGGTCTGGCGACCGGTAAAGACAACGGCTGGTATACGCTGCGCATTGGCGAGCTAAAAGCAATGCTGGCGCTGGCGGGCGGCGATCTCGAGCAGGCCTTGATCTGGACCGAGTGGACCATGGAATTTAATGCCTCAATCTTTAGCGCCGAACGCGCTAATTACTACCGCTGCCTGCAAACTCTGCTGCTGCTGAGCCAGGAAGAGGAACGTCAGCCACTGCAGTATCTCAACGCTTTCGTACGCATGTACGGCGCCGATGCCGTTGAAGCCGCCAGCGCCGCGCTTAGCGGAGAAGCACCGTTCTATGGGCTGCAGGCAGTAGACAGCGATCTGCTCGCTTTCCCGGCTCACCAGTCGCTACTGAAAGCCTACGAAAAGCTACAGCGCGCAAAAGCTGTATTCTGGGGTAAATAAGCTCACTTTACTGCCTGAATCACCGTATGATGAGGGGGCAAATAGGCCCCCTTTTTTTATGTTTTCCACAACCCGCAACCAGGTTGTAGCCATAAAGTTAATTAGTGGTGAGAAATAATAAAATGGTGCCGCAAATATTGTTAATATTTAATAAAAATACCCCATTTTAATTAACCGAAAAACGGGGGTAAAATGAAAATAATCAACATTATTTGTAAAATTTAAAATTTATTTTTTCGTTAAAAATCAAATAATTAGATATAAAAAACATCAATTCCACACACTAAAAGGGCCTATAGTTCCGGTAGGATATGATCTACATCAAATTCCCTTCTATAATGCTTTGTTAGTATCTCACCGCCAACTTACATAAAGAGAGAGTTAGTGTGAAAGCTGACAACCCTTTTGATCTTTTACTCCCTGCTGCCATGGCGAAAGTCGCCGAAGAAGCAGGTGTCTATAAAGCGACAAAACATCCGATAAAGACGTTTTATCTGGCTATCACCGCAGGTGTCTTCATCTCTATCGCTTTTGTTTTCTATATTACCGCGACAACCGGCACGGCCGGGATGCCATTCGGGGTTGCCAAACTGATTGGAGGCATCTGCTTCTCACTGGGTTTGATTCTCTGCGTTATATGCGGTGCCGACCTGTTTACTTCAACCGTTCTTATCGTTGTGGCGAAAGCCAGCGGAAGAATAACATGGGGTCAGCTGGCTAAAAACTGGCTAAACGTCTATGTTGGTAACCTGGTTGGTTGCTTACTCTTTGTATTGCTGATGTGGCTTTCAGGCGAATATATGACTGCCAACGGTCAATGGGGACTTAACGTTCTGCAAACCGCCGACCACAAAATGCACCATACTTTTATTGAAGCTGTATGCCTGGGTATCCTGGCAAACCTGATGGTCTGCCTTGCGGTATGGATGAGCTACTCCGGCCGTAGCCTGATGGATAAAGCCATGATTATGGTTTTACCGGTGGCAATGTTTGTTGCCAGCGGGTTTGAGCACAGTATCGCGAACATGTTTATGATCCCGCTGGGTATCGTCATTCGCGACTTTGCGAGCCCGGAATTCTGGACCGCAGTTGGTTCAACTCCGGAAAGTTTCTCTCACCTGACCGTCATGAACTTCATCACTGATAACCTGATTCCGGTAACAATCGGGAACATCATCGGCGGTGGTCTGCTGGTTGGGTTGACATACTGGGTCATTTACCTGCGTGGCGACAACCATCACTAAGGGTTGTTTCAGGCAGTAAATAAAAAATCCACTTAAGAAGGTAGGTGTTACATGTCCGAGCTTAATGAAAAGTTAGCCACAGCCTGGGAAGGTTTTGCGAAAGGTGACTGGCAGAACGAAGTCAACGTCCGCGACTTCATCCAGAAAAACTATACCCCGTACGAAGGTGACGAGTCCTTCCTGGCTGGCGCAACTGAAGCGACCACCAAGCTGTGGGACACCGTAATGGAAGGCGTTAAACAGGAAAACCGCACTCACGCGCCTGTTGATTTTGATACTTCCCTTGCGTCCACCATCACCTCTCATGACGCTGGCTACATCGAGAAAGGTCTCGAGAAAATCGTTGGTCTGCAGACTGAAGCGCCGCTGAAACGTGCGATTATCCCGTTCGGTGGTATCAAAATGGTAGAAGGCTCCTGCAAAGCGTACAATCGCGAGCTGGACCCAATGCTGAAGAAAATCTTCACTGAATACCGTAAAACCCACAACCAGGGCGTGTTTGACGTTTACACCAAAGACATCCTGAACTGCCGTAAATCTGGCGTTCTGACCGGTCTGCCGGATGCCTATGGTCGTGGTCGTATCATCGGTGACTACCGTCGCGTTGCGCTGTACGGTATCGACTTCCTGATGAAAGACAAATACGCTCAGTTCGTCTCTCTGCAAGACAAACTGGAAAGCGGTGAAGATCTGGAAGCAACCATCCGTCTGCGTGAAGAAATCTCTGAGCAGCACCGTGCGCTGGGTCAGATCAAAGAAATGGCGGCTAAATATGGCTGCGATATCTCTGGTCCTGCTACCACCGCTCAGGAAGCTATCCAGTGGACCTACTTTGGTTACCTGGCTGCCGTTAAATCTCAGAACGGCGCGGCAATGTCCTTCGGTCGTACCTCCAGCTTCCTGGACATCTTCATCGAACGTGACCTGAAAGCCGGTAAAATCACCGAGCAAGACGCTCAGGAAATGATTGACCACCTGGTCATGAAACTGCGTATGGTTCGTTTCCTGCGTACTCCAGAATATGATGAACTGTTCTCCGGTGACCCGATTTGGGCAACTGAATCCATCGGCGGTATGGGCGTTGACGGCCGTACTCTGGTAACCAAAAACAGCTTCCGTTTCCTGAACACCCTGTACACCATGGGGCCGTCTCCGGAGCCGAACATCACCATTCTGTGGTCTGAAAAACTGCCGCTGAGCTTCAAAAAATTCGCTGCAAAAGTGTCCATCGATACCTCTTCTCTGCAGTATGAGAACGATGACCTGATGCGCCCAGACTTCAATAACGATGACTACGCTATCGCTTGCTGCGTAAGCCCGATGGTTGTTGGTAAGCAAATGCAGTTCTTCGGTGCTCGCGCTAACCTCGCGAAAACCATGCTGTACGCAATCAACGGCGGCGTTGATGAAAAACTGAAAATGCAGGTTGGTCCTAAATCTGAACCGATCAAAGGCGACGTTCTGAACTTCGATGAAGTGATGGACCGCATGGATCACTTCATGGACTGGCTGGCTAAACAGTACGTCACTGCGCTGAACATCATCCACTACATGCACGACAAGTACAGCTACGAAGCCTCCCTGATGGCGCTGCACGACCGTGATGTTATCCGCACTATGGCATGTGGTATCGCAGGTCTGTCCGTTGCTGCTGACTCCCTGTCTGCAATCAAATATGCGAAAGTTAAACCGATTCGTGATGAAAACGGTCTGGCTGTCGACTTCGAAATCGAAGGCGAATACCCGCAGTTTGGTAACAACGACTCTCGCGTCGACGATATGGCCGTTGACCTGGTTGAACGTTTCATGAAGAAAATTCAGAAACTGCACACCTACCGTAACGCTATCCCGACTCAGTCCGTTCTGACCATCACCTCTAACGTTGTGTATGGTAAGAAAACTGGTAACACCCCAGACGGTCGTCGCGCTGGCGCTCCGTTCGGACCAGGTGCTAACCCGATGCACGGCCGTGACCAGAAAGGTGCAGTTGCCTCTCTGACCTCCGTTGCTAAACTGCCGTTTGCTTACGCGAAAGATGGTATCTCTTATACCTTCTCTATCGTTCCGAACGCACTGGGTAAAGACGACGAAGTTCGTAAAACTAACCTCGCAGGCCTGATGGATGGTTACTTCCACCACGAAGCGTCCATCGAAGGCGGTCAGCACCTGAACGTCAACGTCATGAACCGCGAAATGCTGCTCGACGCGATGGAAAACCCGGAAAAATATCCGCAGCTGACCATCCGCGTATCCGGTTATGCAGTACGTTTTAACTCCCTGACTAAAGAACAGCAGCAGGACGTTATTACTCGTACCTTCACTCAGACCATGTAATGGTATTGACTGAAATCGTACTGTAAAAAGCGTACAATAAAGGCTCCACGCAAGTGGGGCCTTTTTAGCAATACCTTCCTGTCCCAGTCTCTTTTGTCCGCTGTCTATACTTTATGGATAACAGCCAAAACAGACTTAACACAGCCGGTTTGAGCTGTGCATGCACAGGCCCCGGACGGGCCGAATCTGGAGATATCACCGCAATGTCAACAATTGGTCGCATTCACTCCTTTGAATCCTGTGGCACCGTCGATGGCCCGGGGATCCGCTTTATCACTTTCTTCCAGGGCTGCCTGATGCGCTGCCTCTATTGCCACAACCGCGATACCTGGGATACCCACGGCGGTAAAGAGATTACCGTTGAAGAGCTGATGAAAGAGGTGGTGACCTATCGCCACTTTATGAACGCTTCCGGCGGCGGCGTAACGGCATCCGGCGGCGAAGCCATTCTGCAGGCCGAATTTGTTCGCGACTGGTTCCGCGCCTGTAAGAAAGAAGGTATTCATACCTGCCTCGACACTAACGGCTTTGTGCGCCGTTATGATCCGGTTATCGATGAACTGCTTGAAGTGACCGATCTGGTGATGCTCGATCTCAAGCAAATGAATGATGAAATTCACCAGAACCTGGTTGGCGTCTCTAACCATCGAACGCTGGAATTTGCCCGCTATCTGTCAAATAAAAGCATCAAAGTCTGGATCCGCTACGTGGTGGTCCCTGGCTGGTCCGACGATGATGATTCCGCGCATCGCCTGGGCGAGTTTACCCGCGATATGGGCAACGTCGAGAAAATTGAACTGCTGCCGTATCATGAGCTGGGCAAACATAAATGGGTGGCCATGGGCGAAGAGTACAAGCTGGATGGCGTCCATCCGCCTAAAAAAGAGACCATGGAACGCGTGAAGGGAATTCTGGAACAGTACGGTCATAAAGTGATGTACTAAATTTCCCCACCCGGTAGCGCAAGCGCTACCGGGTTTTTGCCAAACTATGATAAGCATCAGGACATAAAGTATTCCGACAGCTTATTTGCCACGCTTTCAATAGAGAAAATGCGCTTCTGATGCGCTTTACGGTATTCCGCATAGCGTTCATCCTGCTCTTCCAGCGCGCTGAGGATCCGGTCGGCCACCATCATGGCGCCGGCAATTTCCGCAAATCCTGACTCTCCCTCCCCCTGTAAAGCCACCGCCGCCTGAAGATTCCAGTCAGATAAGCGGGCTAACGGCGCGAACGTCCCCCGCGTCAGCGACAATATTTTCACGCCCTGCTGCTTTGCCAGGGACAGGGACTGCATCATATCCGCCGAGGCCTGTTCAGTATGCACGACGATAATGCCGGTTTTTTGGTTATCAGCCAGCAACGGCATCGCCGCCGGATAAGAGCGATCGACAAAGCTGGCCGCCTTACCCATATTGATTAAATTCATTTGCAGGAATAACGCGACCGGCACTGCCGTGCCCACGGCATAGATAGCAATGCTGTTCAGGGCGTTAAGCCAGTCAGCTGCGGCTTTCAGCTCCTGGTTATCCACGATAGTATTACTGTCGCGAATGCTCGCCAGCACCGGCGCAATCTCTTCGTTCTCGTTGATACCGTTGTCTTCCGAACGCGCGGCGCCCTGCTCCATCGCCAGCGCGGTTCTGAAATCCGAGAAACCTTTAAATCCGAATGCCCGACAAAAACGGGTGATACTCCCTTCACTGGTATCAATGGAGTCGGCCAGTTCTGAAATCGTGTGACGCATCACAAAGTCAGGATTTTCCGTAATAAAACGGCCAACTTTCTCCAGTATCGGGCTTAGCCCTGAAGCTCCATTTCTTATGCTTATCAACAAGTTATTGTCTATCTGGCTCATGTTTTGCCTTATTTGCTCAAAATGCAAACACAGTCACATCTTTCGTCCTGCTGCAAAGATAATAATTATTATCTCACACAAACAAATAAAAATAATTATTTTTACAAACAGGAGAACATCGAATGAAAGGTCTCATAGTCTGTCGTACCGGTATGGGCAGCTCCTTAATGCTCAAAATAAAAGCACAAAAAATCATCGACAAACACGGCTGGGATATCGAGCTGGAACACGACGTCCTCTCAGGCTTACGCACCTGGCGAGATATTGATTTTGTCATCACTATGCGCGATCTCACCGATGAAGTCGAAGCCGCCGGATTCAGAGCTGTCGGCATCACCGACCTGATGAACAGTGAAGAGATGGAATCTGCGCTCACCGACATCGTTCAAAGCAACTAACCTCTCCCGGAGGCAATATGGATTTCCTCAGATTTATTGTATTCGACATTCTGGGCGTAACCCCACTTTTAGTTGGCTTTATTGCATTAATCGGCCTGTTAATCCAACGCAAGCCGATTGAAAAAGTGCTTTCCGGCACTTTTAAAACCATCGTCGGCTTTCTGGTATTCGCCGGCGGCGCTGGTCTGGCGGTGACTTCCCTGGGTAACTTTCAGACCTTATTCAGCGATGGTTTTGGCCTGAAGGGCGTAATGCCGCTGGCTGAAGCGCTAACCGGACTGGCGCAAACCAAATTCGCCATGTGCGTTTCGCTGATTATGGTGATTGGTTTTGCCTGGAACCTGTTCTTTGCCCGCGTGACGCCGTTTAAATACATCTTTCTTACCGGGCAACATAACCTGTATCTCTCCGCGCTGCTTACCGTGACGCTAAAGGCGCTGGGCTACAGCGACATGACGACCATTATTGTCGGCTCGGTGCTGCTGGGGCTCGCCGCCTGCCTCTATCCGGCTATTGCGCAACCGTGGATGCGAAAAATTACCGGTAACGATGAGATCGCCATGGGGCACTACGTCACGCTGGCCTATGCCGCCTCCGGCTGGATCGGTTCTAAAGTCGGCGATCCTAAACAATCTACCGAAAAGCTGAATCTCCCCGGTTGGCTGGGGATCTTCAAAGATTACATTGTTTCAGTATCGATCTCGGTGAGTATTTTCTATTACATCGCCGCGCTCGCGGCCGGAAAAGCTGCGGTCACCGCAGCGGCCGGCGGCATGCACTGGCTGGTTTACCCGCTCTTTCAGTCGCTGACCTTTACCGCTTCTCTGTACATCATCATTACCGGCGTGCGCCTGCTGCTGTCAGAAATTGTTCCGGCCTTTCTCGGCATCTCGGAGAAGTTTATTCCTAATGCCAAACCCGCGCTCGACTGCCCGGTCGTCTTTCCCTACGCTCCAACCGCCACGGTTCTCGGATTTATCTCGTCTTTTGTCGGCGGGCTGGTGGTGATGGGTTTGCTGGCGATCCTCGGACAAACCGTCATTATCCCGGTAGCTATTCCCTACTTCTTCATCGGCGCCACCGCTGCGGTATTTGGTAATGCCTCCGGCGGCTGGAAAGGCGCGATTGCCGGAAGCTTCATCACCGGGATCCTGATCGGTATTGGCCCTGCGCTGATTTACCCGATTATGGAGTCCGTCGGTCTTTCAGGCACCAGCTTCCCGGAAACTGACTTCGTTGCCCTGGGTCTGGTCGTGTACTACATCGGTAAAATGCTGCCCTAAGAAGGAAAGAACATGAACATTGATGAACTGAAATCCCATGCGCTTGCCGCTCGCCGCGAGATAGTCACCATGATTTACGAATCCGGGATTGGCCATCCGGGCGGGGCATTGTCGATAATCGACATTCTTACCTGGCTCTATTATCAGGAAGTCGATTTGCAAGCCTCCCCGCGCTCGCGCGTGGTGATGAGTAAAGGCCACGCCGTCGCCGCGCAGTACGCCATGCTCTATCAAAAAGGAAAGATCGATCGCAGCGAGTTCCACACGTTCCGGCAGATCAACTCGCGCCTGCAGGGACACCCAAGCATTAAATCACTACCGGAGGTCGATGCCACAACCGGTCTGCTGGGTCAGGGGCTGTCGATTGCTTTTGGTATGGCGGCCGCCAAAAAGCGGCGCAACGATCCGCACCGGGTCTTTGCCATCGTTGGCGATGGCGAAATGCATGAAGGCCAAATCTGGGAAACCTTACAGCAGGCTGGTCACATGAAAATGGATAATCTGGTCGCCATCTTCGATTACAACGGCTTCTCTTCCCACGACCCCGTTAATGAAGTCGTTAATCTCGAGCCGCTGGCGGACAAAATCCGCAGCTTTGGCTGGCATGTACTGGAGCTGCACGATGGCAATGATATGCATCAGGTTGCCGATACCCTGATGCTATCCCGCCATCTGAAAGGCAAGCCGGTCGCCATCGTGGCGCACACGACTAAAGGTTCCGGCGTCAGCTATATGGAAAACAACGGCGACTGGCACTCAAAAACCCCGAGCAAAGAACAATTTCAGCAGGCAATGGAGGAGTTACAGTGATGAAAGCACCCCGTGATGAGATCGGTAATGCCCTGATTGCGCTAAAAGAAAAAGGCTATCCCGTCGTTGTTATCGACAGTGATTTAGCCAGCTCTACCCGTACTGACCAGTTTCAGACCATCTATCCTGAGGCCTTCTTCGAAATGGGCATTGCGGAAGGCTCCGCCATGAGTTTCGCGGTCGGCCAGGCGCTGGAAGGCTTTATGCCCTTCTATGTTAACTTTGCCATGTTCGTCACCGGCACCGCCTGGACCCAGCTGCGGCAGGCCTGCTACGCCAAAGCCAATATTAAACTCGTCGGTAGCCATCCCGGTATGGATGATGGACCTGACGGCGCTTCGCATCATGCGCTGGAGGATTTAGCGCTGACCCGCGTCCTTCCGGGGTTAACCGTCCTGACGCCAGCAGATGCGGAAGAAATCGCCGAGGCCTTCGAGCAGGCGGCAAAAATAAAGGGGCCCGTTTATATCCGCGTTGCCCGCGAACCGATGCCGGTTCGCGATAAAAGCGTCGTGCCGCGGGTGAGCGATATCGCCGCCATCGCCGATAGCGGCAATGATTTTGCGATTCTTTTTGAAGGGACGGTTCTGGAGCAGGCCACCGAGGGTTATGAAAAGTTGGTCGCCAGCGGCAAAAAGGGCAAGCTGATTCACGTCGCAACCCTTAAGCCCTTTAATCAGCAAGAATTTTATCGGCTGGTTAATGATTGCCCACTTATCGCTACGCTTGAAAATCATACCGTCAACGGCGGCCTCGGTGGGCTGATCGCGGAAACCCTGGCGCAAAAGGCGCATCCGGCGCGCCTTACGCGGTTGGGAACGCAGGATACATTTACCGAATCGGGTAACAGCAGACAGCTAAAAGCGAAATACGGCATTTCGGGAGAAGCGCTGTTTAATGCTCTACGCTAACTACCAGGCGAGCCGGTCAGATGGCGGTCGGCTCGCGCATAAAAGGAATGTGTATGGAAGAGACGCTGTTTTCCGCCTGTCAGTTCACCAGCCACTGCCTGAACTGGCGCAGCGCTGTTCAGCTCGCCTGCCGCCCGCTAGAGCAACAGGGGAAAATTACCGCCGGGTATGCCGGTGCGATTATCCACGCCACAGAGCAGGATGGCCCCTGGTATATACTGAGCCCGGGATTTGCGCTACCGCATGCGCGTCCGGAAGCGGGCGTGCTGAGCAAAAATAGCGCGCTTTCGCTGCTTTGCTGTAGCGAAGCCGTTGATTTTCCGGATCATCCCGGAATTCGGCTGATAGTCATACTGGCGGCGGCAGATAGCGAACAGCATATTCAGACGATCCAGCGGTTAGTCTGCTGGCTGGATGAGGGGGATAGACTTCAGCGATTCAGCACGGTGCAAAGCCAGACCGAGTTTGCCGCGCTTCTTGCTTCGCATTAAACCATAGCCAGGGCGTGACCTGGCTATGTTCTGCATAAATCAGGCGTGCGCCACCGGCGTAGGATGGTGGCCCGCTTTGCGCAGCAGCGTCAGCAGATAGATGAATGACACGCTGGCGATCATGATAAACAGCAGATTATCAGAGAAATTCTGCATCAGCATCGCGGTAAGGGTCGGCCCAAGCAGGCTACCCACGGTATAGCTCATTAAGAGCGCCTGGTTCATCGCCACCAGCTGATGACGCTCCACTTTTTCACAAGCCCAGGCCATAGCCACCGGATAGAGCGTAAAGCCGGATGCCCCCAGCACGAACAGCGCCGGCGCCATTGCGGCCTGGCTTAACATTGCCAGACAGCCGAGGATCACCACAAATACCTGAACGCGCAGGACCAGCAGACGCCCGTAGCGATCGGCAAGACGGCCAATCGGCCACTGCCCAACGATACCCGCGCTCACCATTACCGCCATCCAGAAGCCAATGCCGGAATCGCTAACGCCCTGGTGGTTAAGCCATAGCGGCATCAGGCCATACAGCGAACCGAGAACGATGCCGGAAATAATGCAGCCGTTGACCCCATGGCGGGCCTGACGCAGCCGTAGCATAGGCCAGATACGCGCCGGTTCATGCGGTTCATCGGCCTGAGTCGCCACGCGAGCAAACAGCAGCGGCAGGATGGCCGCCAGAGCCAGCGCCGTCACCCACGGCAGAACGCTCATCAGATCCGTCGGCAGTTTGCTGACCATTAGCTGGCCCAGTACCGTGCCGACATAATAAATCATCATATAGGCCGCCAGCAGTCGACCCCGGCTCCGCGAAGTGCCGCTACAGACCAGCGCGCTCTCAACCACCACCCAAATCATCGCGCAGCCGACGCCGGCGATAAAACGCCAGCTGAACCAGCTCCAGAAGCCAATAGTGATACCAAGACCCACGCAGCCCACGGCAAAAATAACCGATGCCAGGTAATAGCTGCGGTTAAACCCCAGGCGCTTAATTACCCATCCGGCGAGCAACGTTCCCACCAGATTACCGGTAAAATAGGACGACCCCACCATTCCAACCTGCCAGGTCGGCATATTTTCATGGGCGAGCCAAAGCGGGACGAGCGTATTTAAAACCGCTATCGCCAGAGTCAACAGAAGCAGGCCACAGAGCAGCATTTGCACTGGCCGGGTGTAGATGGTCATGGATATAAACCGTGATGGAGTTCAGATTTCGTGCGCATCATGCCACTGCTGAAAACATTGTCAATCTACCTGAAATCAGGCCTGACGCGGTTTGCGGGGGAACGATTGAAGTTTTTTATCCAGCGGATCGTCAACAGAATAGTTATTTATATTATTCCATTGTTTTTATTAATTTATTAAAAAAAAGCGGTGGGAATATCAGTAGAAATATTTCATGAATCGACCGCACTTTTTATCGCGCCAGAAATCATAATTCTGGCGCGATAAAGGACGATTAGCTGGCGATTGCCATCCCGACGGTCATATGCAGGCCATAGAAGACGCCGCGGCCGATCGCTTCGCCAACCAGCACCAGCGCAAATGCCAGCCCCAGAAGCGGCAATGCGGGCTGATAGCCTTTGAGCTGCGGAGCAATCCAGCATACCAGCGCCAGCACCAGAGCCACCACGCGCCACGCCATCAGCGAACCATAGTTCGGCACCAGCGCCGAGGCCTGCTGGATAGAGCTATGGATTGTTGTCAGCTCCTGACCCTGCATCAGCACCACGGTCACGCTCACCACCAGCGCCAGCAGAGTCACCGCCGGCAGCAGGCGCATCGCCCAACCGTTGACGTCCGCAAAGCGCAGCAGCAGATATCCCAGCAGCGGACCGCCGATAAACATCGTCAGGAAGAAGCTCAGTGGCGTCCAGACCGTGTACCAGGTGGGCACCGTATCGATGGTGTTATAGACGCGGACCATCATCCAGACAAAGATTATCCCGAGCACCATGGTAATAACCAGCCAAAGGTGACGCAGTCCCGCGGGTAGCTTATTCACCACCGCCAGCAGCCAGCCAATGCCGCCGACGGCAAAGAACAGCGCACCGCTGGCGATTTCGTTGCTGAGCGATGAAGCCCCCACGCGATTAAGCGAGTTAAAAGCGCGCATCGGCGACCCAAGATGCAGAGTCGAGGCAATAAAACCTACGCCCATCAGCACCCACAGGCCAAACATACTTCGCACCACGCGCTGCTGCTGTTCACGCGTTAAATCGCCCTTTATTAGCGCCAGAGCCAGTACAATAAATCCGCCCACGACGCACTGACCCAAGACCGTGAAAATAATCAGCGGCCATTCATGCCATCCACTCCCCATCTCACACCTCCTTCGGGTTAGCCAGGTAGCCGGTGGTATCTCCACACGGTCGGCTGTTGGCATTAGGTTTAATCACAATGCTCGGCTTAGTGAAATGCGCCGAAGGCAGCGGCGCGACGGCAGCCAGCTGACCGTGTTTTTTACGCAGCTCTTCAATCGGGCCGAAATCCAAGGCGCGCAGCGGGCAAGATTCCACGCAAATCGGTTTTTTGCCGTCGGCTACGCGCTCGTGGCAGCCATCGCATTTGGTCATATGGCCTTTTGTCGCATTGTACTGCGGTGCGCCGTACGGGCAGGCCATATGACAGTAGCGACAGCCGATACAGACATCTTCATCGACGACGACAAAGCCATCTTCACGCTTGTGCATCGCTCCGCTAGGGCAAACTTTAGTGCAGGCAGGATCCTCACAATGGTTGCAGGCGATAGAGAGGTAATAGGCAAAGACGTTTTGCTGCCATACCCCGTTATCCTCCTGCCAGTCGCCGCCGGCGTATTCGTAGATACGACGGAAGCTGACTTCCGGCGTAAGGTTTTTATAGTCTTTACAAGCCAGTTCGCAGGTTTTGCAACCGGTGCAACGGGCGGAATCAATAAAAAATCCATATTGAGTTGTCATCGGTTACTCCTTACAGCTTTTCAACCTGGACGAGGTTGGTATGCGATGGATTGCCTTTCGCCAGCGGCGACGGGCGTTGGGTGGTCAGCACGTTGATGCTGCCAGCCTGATCCACGCGGCCTGCGTCCGGGTTATACCAGGCCCCCTCACCCAGCGCGACCACGCCAGGTATCATTCTCGGGGTCACTTTGGCTTCGATATGGACTTCACCACGATCGTTAAAGATGCGGATCCGATCGCCATTAGCGATGCCGCGCTTCTGCGCATCCAGCGGGTTGATCCACATCTCCTGACGGCAAGCCGCTTTCAGCACGTCAACGTTGCCGTAGGTGGAGTGCGTACGGGCTTTATAGTGAAAACCGGTGAGCTGCAGCGGATACTTTTCAGCCAGCGGATCGTCATAGTTTTCAAACCCAGGGCTGTAGATCGGTAGCGGGTCGATGACATCCTGTTCTTTAAGCTCCCAGGTCGCCGCAATTTCCGCCAGCTGCGCAGAGTAAATTTCAATTTTCCCTGACGGCGTCGTTAACGGATTGGCGGCGGGATCTTCACGGAAGGCTTTATAGGCAACGTGGTGACCTTCCGGATCGCGCTGCTTGAAGATTCCCTGCTTACGGAATTCATCAAACGGCAGCAGTGCCGGGATCGCTTTACGGGATTGTTCATAGAGATGACGCAGCCACTCTTCCTGCGTGCGACCTTCGGTGAAGCGTTGCTCAACGCCCATGCGCTTCGCCAGTTCGCTGGTCATTTCATAAATGGTTTTGCACTCAAAGCGCGGCTTGATGGCCTGGTCGGCAAAAATCACGTAGGACATGTTGCCGCAGGAAGCATCCAGCGCAAAATCCATCTGCTCCGAGGCCGTACAGTCCGGCAGCAGAATATCGGCATATTTTGCTGAGGAGGTCATATGGCAATCAATGACCACAATCATTTCGCACTTCTTGTCATCCTGCAGGATGTCATGGGTACGGTTGATTTCTGAGTGCTGGTTGATAAGACAGTTACCAGCATAGTTCCAGACCATTTTGATAGGGACGTCAAGCTTATCTTTGCCGCGCACGCCGTCGCGCAGCGCGGTCATTTCCGTACCGCGCTCAATCGCATCGGTCCACATAAACATGGAAATACTGGTTTCCACCGGATTATCCAACGTCGGCATGCGTTCAAAAGGCAGGGAGTAAGAACCTTCACGCGCGCCGGTGTTGCCGCCGTTAATCCCGACGTTACCGGTTAAGATCGCCAGCATTGAAATTGCACGGGATACCAGCTCACCGTTGGCATGACGCTGCGGGCCCCAGCCCTGAGAAATATAGGCAGGTTTAGCGCTGGCGATTTCGCGCGCCAGCTGCACGATACGCGCCTGGGGAATGCCGGTAATCGTCGCCGCCCACTCAGGGGTCTTCGCGATACCGTCTTTGCCCTGACCGAGAATATAGGCCTTATAGTGGCCATTGGCTGGCGCTCCTTCCGGCAGCGTTTTCTCGTCATAGCCTACGCAGTATTTATCGAGGAAAGGTTGATCAACAAGGTCTTCAGTAATCATCACCCACGCCAGCGCGGAGACCAGCGCGGCGTCGGTTCCTGGGCGAATCGGGATCCACTCGTCTTCGCGTCCGGCACCGGTGTCGGTATAGCGTGGATCGATAATAATCAGCCTGGCGTTGGATTTCTCCCGCGCCTGTTCCAGGTAATAGGTTACCCCGCCGCCGCTCATTCGGGTTTCCCCGGGGTTGTTGCCAAACAATACGACCAGCTTACTGTTTTCGATATCCGACGGGCTATTGCCATCGGCCCAGCCACCGTAGGTATAGTTCAGGCCAGCGGCAATTTGAGCGGTGGAGTAGTCGCCATAATGGTTGAGATAGCCGCCGCAGCAGTTCATCAGCCGGGCAATCAGGGTTTTTCCCGGTGGCCATGAGCGAGTCAAAGTTCCGCCGAGGGTACCCGTTCCATAGTTCAGATAGATAGACTCATTACCGTACTCTTTTATCAGGCGCTGCATATTGCTGGCGATAGTATCAAACGCTTCTTCCCAGCTGATGCGCTCGAATTTGCCCTCGCCGCGCTTGCCCACGCGCTTCATCGGATATTTCAGGCGGTCCGGGTTGTAGACGCGTCGACGCATCGAGCGGCCGCGCAGACAGGCGCGAACCTGATGCAGGCCGTCGTAGCTATCATCGCCGGTATTGTCTGTTTCAACATATTTGATCTCACCATCGACCACATGCATCCGCAGCGGACAGCGGCTACCGCAGTTAACCGTACAGGCGCTCCAGGTAACGGTTTCGCTGGTGGGACTCAGGCTATCCGCAGCGTGGGCAATGCGCGTGAAGGGTAAGGTAAAAGCGCTGCTGGCCATTGCCAGCCCGCCAATCGCCGTGGTTTTCATTAAACCACGCCGGCTCACCTCGGCAGCCAGTAAAGCATCGGGGGTTTTGGTTTTCATAGATACTCGCTTTGGTTGCTCACAATTAACTTAAAGCCGTTATATAGTTTGATATATAACGAAATTAGACTTTATTAGTTTTTTATGCTGCTTAATCCAAAGGGAGTATCTGCGTATTCGCGAAGTCGATTATTGCCCGGTATCAAGAAGGGGGTAAAAAAAAGCGCCCGCAGGCGCTTTTGAGAAAAGAGTCGAAAAATCAGCCGATAAATTCAAGGCCGCGCATATACGGACGCAGCACTTCCGGAATTTCAATGCGGCCATCCGCCTGCTGATAGTTTTCCATCACCGCGACCAGCGTACGCCCAACCGCCAGGCCAGAACCGTTCAGCGTGTGTACGAGGCGAGTTTTCTTGTCAGACTTGCTGCGGCAGCGCGCCTGCATACGACGCGCCTGGAAATCCCACACGTTGGAGCAGGAAGAGATTTCACGATAGGTATTCTGCGCCGGTACCCACACTTCCAGATCGTAGGTTTTGCACGCGCTGAAGCCCATGTCGCCAGTGCACAGAGCCACTTTACGATACGGCAGACCCAGCAGCTGCAGCACTTTCTCGGCGTGACCGGTCATCTCTTCCAGCGCGGCCATGGAATCTTCCGGACGCACAATCTGCACCATCTCAACTTTGTCGAACTGGTGCATGCGGATCAGACCACGGGTATCACGGCCGTAAGAGCCCGCCTCAGAGCGGAAGCACGGCGTATGGGCGGTCATTTTGATCGGCAGATCGTCTTCATCAATGATTTCATCGCGAACCAGGTTGGTCAGCGGGACTTCCGCCGTTGGGATCAGCGCATAGTTGCTGCTGTCGGCTTCTTCTTCCAGCGGACGGGTATGGAACAGGTCGCCGGCAAATTTTGGTAGCTGACCAGTGCCGTACAGCGTGTCCTGGTTAACCAGATACGGAACATAGTTTTCGCTGTAACCGTGCTGTTCAGTATGCAGATCCAGCATAAACTGGGCCAGCGCGCGGTGCAGGCGTGCCAGCTGGCCCTTCATGACCACAAAGCGAGAACCGGTCAGCTTCACGGCGGCGGCAAAATCCAGCCCTCCGTGCATTTCGCCCAGCGTGACGTGATCGCGAATGTCAAAATCGAACTCGCGCGGGGTTCCCCAGCGGCTGACTTCAACGTTATCGTTTTCATCGCGACCGGCCGGTACGTCATCATGCGGGATGTTTGGAATAGCCAGCGCAATATCGCGGATTTCCGCCAGCAGCGCGTCCAGCTCGGTTTTAGCGGCATCAAGCTGCTCACCGAGCTTGTTCACTTCCAGGCGTAATGGCTCAATATCTTCCCCGCGCGCTTTCGCCTGGCCAATGGATTTCGATCGGGAGTTACGCTCCGCCTGCAGGTTTTCAGTTTGAACCTGCAGAACTTTACGACGCTCTTCCAGAGCGCGAAGTTTATCTACATCCAGCTTAAAGCCCCGGCGTGCCAGTTTTTCTGCGACTGCGTCTGGCTCGGTACGCAGCAGATTGGGATCGAGCATGCTTATCCTGTGCTTATCGAATTAATAAAGAAAAATGGCCGCAGAGCGCGACCACGGAAATAGTGTGACAACCTTACCGCAACGCCTCAATTATCGGTAGCGTTTTATCGGGCTATTTTGATCCTGTTCGGTTAACCAGGCGAGCTTTTCGCCTATTTTGCCCTCCAGCCCCCGGTTTGTCGGCTGATAATAGCGCGTTTGCGCCATTTCCTCCGGGAAGTACTGCTCTCCGGCGGCATAAGCATTAGGTTCATCATGTGCATAGCGGTACGCCTGCCCGTAACCCATCTCTTTCATCAGCTTCGTGGGGGCATTGCGCAAATGTACCGGGACGTCGTAATCGGGACGTTCGCGCGCGTCGGCCATTGCCGCTTTAAAGGCGGTGTAAACAGCGTTGCTTTTGGGCGCACAGGCAAGATAAACAATGGCCTGAGCAATGGCGCGTTCACCTTCCGCCGGTCCGACGCGGGTAAAGCAGTCCCAGGCGGAGATCGCAACCTGCATCGCGCGCGGATCGGCATTGCCTACATCTTCAGAGGCAATCGCCAGGCAGCGGCGGGCAACGTAGAGGGGATCGCCGCCGGCGGTAATAATCCGCGCGTACCAGTAGAGGGCGGCATCCGGCGCGCTTCCGCGGACCGATTTATGCAGCGCGGAGATTAAATCGTAAAAGCGATCGCCTTTGTTGTCGAAACGCGCGCTGCGCTCGCCGGCAATTTCGGTCAGCAGTTCAACCTGCAACACGCGATTGCCAGAGGCGTCGGTTTCAGCCATATCGGCCATCATTTCCAGCGTATTCAGCGCCCGGCGCGCATCACCGTTGACAAGGTCAGCGATGGCCTTGCGCGTCTCGTCCGGTAGTACAATATTTTGCCCACCGTAGCCGCGCGTTTTGTCGCTCATGGCCTGATTAAGAACCTGTTCGATATCGTCGCTGGTCAGCGACTTCAGCAGATAGACGCGCGCGCGGGATAGCAGTGCAGAATTGAGTTCAAAGGAAGGGTTTTCCGTCGTCGCGCCGATAAAGGTGATAGTTCCATCTTCGATATGCGGCAAAAAGGCATCCTGCTGGCTTTTATTAAACCGATGGACCTCATCGACAAACAGGATCGTGCGGCGACCCGCATTGCGGTTTTGACGCGCGCGTTCAATGGCCTCGCGGATCTCTTTCACTCCGGAGGTAACCGCTGAAATACGTTCAACATCGGCGCTGGCGTAGCGCGCAATGACCTCAGCGAGGGTGGTTTTTCCCGTCCCCGGCGGCCCCCAGAGAATCATCGAGTGCAGGTGCCCGGCTTCAATCGCCCTCGGTAAGGGTTTACCCGGCGCCAGCAGGTGCTGCTGGCCAATGTACTGCGCTAAATTTTCTGGCCGCATACGGGCGGCCAGAGGTTGAAACGCGTTATCGGAAAAATCGAGCGACAGGTTGCTCACGTTCGCCTCTATTTACGTTGATCGTCCACCGTAACCCCTTGCGGCGGCGTAAAGGTGAACTTAGATGCATCCACGGCACCATTTTGTTGCGATTTCAGCTGATAGCTGCTGCGTTGATCGTCCTGTTCCACGGCGCTGAATTGGTGAATCGTACCGTCACGACCCACATTGATGGTGAACTGCTTAAGATTACCGCTGCCGTTTTTCGGAGTCAGAACAAAATCGTCACCGTTCTGCTTAATGTTATAGTTTTGCCAGTCGCTGGCCTGATTACGGGCAATCAGCATAAACGGCGTATTGCTGGTCGCGTCTTTTAACCAGGTGGCGGTGGCCTGCTCAACAAACGGATTGTAGAACCATAGCGTTTTGCCATCAGAAACCAGCACGCTTTCATCTGGTTGAGTCATGTGCCAGTTGAACAGATTTGGCCGCTTGACCCAGAGATCACCCTGCCCGTCCTGAACGGCATTACCGCTGCCGTCGGTGACCTTCTGCGTAAAACTGGAGTGGAAGCTGCTCACTTTATCAAGGCGGCTTTTTAAATCGCTGGCGGCATCCGCCCATACCTGGCTGACAACCAGACCGGACAGTAATGCACAGGTGATTGCGAGTTTTTTCATTATCATTCCTTTATGTGCGTCACTCCCGACGCGGGAGCCTCTTCTGCCAAATTTAGACCCGCTAACGGCGGCTAAACAGCAGAAAAGACTGATTTTCACTTATTTACCCAACTTTGCGGTTACTCGAAGGGCGGCGGAGCCAGCACTTCACGGTTACCGTTATGACCCTGCTCGCTCACAATACCCTGGGCTTCCATTTGCTCAATAATACGCGCGGCGCGGTTATAGCCAATGCGGAACTGACGCTGTACCCCAGAAATGGAGGCTTTGCGTTTTTCCGTCACAAAATTCACGGCCTGATCGAATAGCGGATCGAGCTCTTCCCCGCCATCGTAGCCACCGCCGCCGCCTTCGCTTTCGCTGTCGGAGGTGATGCCATCGACATACTGCGGACGACCGCGCGCTTTCCAGTCCTGAACGACTGCGTGAACTTCCTCGTCGCGCACAAAAGCGCCGTGCACGCGCACCGGAATCGTCGAGTTAGGCGCGGAGTAGAGCATATCGCCCATCCCCAGCAGAGATTCCGCACCGCCCTGATCGAGGATGGTACGCGAGTCAATTTTACTCGAGACGGTAAAGGCGATACGCGTCGGGATGTTGGCTTTGATGAGGCCGGTAATCACGTCAACCGAAGGGCGCTGAGTTGCCAGCACCAGGTGGATACCCGCGGCGCGCGCTTTCTGCGCCAGACGGGCGATCAGCTCTTCCACTTTCTTACCAACGGTCATCATCAGGTCGGCAAATTCATCGACCAGCACCACGATATAAGGCTCTTTTTTCAGTACCGGATGGGTTGCATCCATACTGTCGCCAGGCTTCCAGTACGGATCCGGAATTGGCCGTCCCATACGCGCGGCTTCGGCAATTTTCTCGTTGTAACCCGCCAGATTACGCACGCCCAGCGCAGACATCAGCTTATACCGACGCTCCATCTCGTTAACGCTCCAGCGCAAAGCGTTGGCGGCGTCTTTCATATCCGTCACCACCTCGGTCAACAGATGCGGTATGCCTTCATAAACCGACAGCTCGAGCATTTTCGGGTCAATCATGATGAATTTCACATCTTCCGGCTGCGCTTTGTAAAGCATGCTCAGGATCATGGCGTTGACCCCAACAGACTTACCGGAACCGGTAGTACCAGCCACCAGCAGGTGCGGCATCTTCGCCAGGTCGGCGGTTACGGGTTCGCCCGCGATGTCTTTGCCGAGGACCACGGTGAGAGGTGAAGGATTGTCGCGGAATTTCGCGTTATCGAGCACTTCGCGCAGGTAAACGGTTTGCCGTTTTTTATTAGGCAGCTCCAGGCCAACGTAAGGCTTACCCGGAATAACTTCAACTACGCGCACCGCCGCTGTGGACAGGGAACGGGCCAAATCTCGCGACAGGTTGGAAATACGCGCTGCTTTCACACCCGGCGCCAGGTTAAGCTCAAAGCGAGTGATTACCGGGCCCGGTGAGTAGTTCACCACGTCGGCTTTAATGCGGAAATCGGCCAGACGAGCTTCAACCAGACGCGCCATCTGCTCAAGCGCAAAGGTATCAATCGGCTCAACTTCAGCCGGGGGCGGCGTAAGTAGGTCAAGAGACGGCAGCAGCGTCGTCGGCTTCTGCAACGGGCGACTGTCGCCATTGCGCATCAACAACGGATGAATGAGACTCTCCTGCGGCTGTGGAGCCGGCTGCTGCGGGGCGTGCCCCTGAGAAGCATGCTGCTGCGGATAGCTGCCAGCAGCCTGCTGCGGCATTTGCGGATGTTGAGCCGGCTGATGCTGCGCAGATTGATAAGCCTGGTGCTGCACATTTTGCGGTTGCTGAGGGGCGTGCTGATGCGGCATCGGCTGCGGCACGGGCTGCGAATGCTGGACCGGCTGCTGATACTGCGGAGCAGGCTGCTGCACTTCCGGCAATGGCGTGAAGACAGGCTCGCTCGGCGCATCGTCAACTAACGTTTTCATTGGCGAGAATTCATAGTCAGCCGCAGAGAACGGATGAGATCCCGGCGGCTGCTCGCTTGCGTAGCGCTGCTGTTGAGACGCGGCAAACTGACGAGCCAGCTCGGCTTCAGCAGCGGAATCGTCATCTGCAGTTTCATCTTCGGCAGCGTAGCTATCACCATAGCGCTGATTTTGCGCGGCGGCGAACTGACGCGCCAGCTCTCCCTGCTCGAGCTCTGCAACTTCCTCGTCAGACAGCGAATCATCATAGTGCTGATGCTCAGCCTGACGCGCGCGCTCTTCGGCTAACCGCTGCGAAGGCAGCTTGATCCCGTAGGAGGCAAGTTCCCGGCGGGTGGGAACCCGTACGCGATTTGGACGAGGCAATTTCGGGCCAATGCCTTCTTTTACCTGCGCGCGAGGACCGCCCGAAGCCGGACTAAATAGCGGCGCAGCGCCGGATGCGGCAGAAGCGGTTGAGGCCGCGGCGGCGCTAGCTGCAGCCGCACCCGTTGCCTGATGGACCCCGGCCGCCAGTGCGCTCACGGCGGCAGCATCTCCCGCCGGTGAAGACGGAGGCGTGATGGGTTTTGTCGCCACCGGACTGACGGGTTCAGGAATCGGCTGATACCAGGCGGCAAGCTGCTCGCGTTCACGCGCGCGTTTCTCTTCTACTTCTTCAAAGTAATACATCGGCGGACGCTGAGGCTTCACCTCCTCTTGCGGAGGCTCAGGCTCAACGGGGGCAGCATAGGGATCGGGCTGCTGCACTGGAGCCTGCTCCGGCTGGTACGCATGCTGCGGCTGCCATGCCGGTTCCGGATGATAAGCTGGCTGCTGCACCGGAGCCTGCTCCGGCTGGTACGCGTGCTGCGGCTGCCATGCCGGTTCCGGCTGATAAGCTGACTGCTGCACCGGAGCCTGTTCCGGCTGGTACGCATGCTGCGGCTGCGAGAACGGTTCCTGCTGATAAGCTGGCTGCTGCACCGGAGCCTGCTCCGGCTGATACACGTGCTGTGGCTGCAAGAACGGTTCCGGCTGATAAGCTGGCTGCTGCACCGGAGCCTGCTCCGGCTGATACGCGTGCTGCGGCTGCGCGATCGGTTCCGGCTGATAAGCTGGCTGCTGCACCGGAGACGGCTGCGGCTGGTACGCGTGCTGCGGCTGCGCGATCGGTTCCGGCTGATAAGCTGGTTGCTGCACCGGAGACGGCTGCGGCTGGTACGCGTGCTGCGGCGGTGTCACTGGTTCGGGCTGATAGACTGGCTGAGCGTCGTACCCTGGCAGCGGTTCAGACCATGCCTGCGGAGCAGCGGTATCCTGCGCGGCCACTGCTACCGGATCGGCAATGCTATGGCCGTTCAACAACGGATCGTATGGGTCAAAATCGCCAGGGCGTGCCGCGCTGACTCCGGAGAACAGAACGTCATCGGCATTGGCCGGACGCGCTGCGCTGGAACCAGAAAAGAGCACATCATCAGCGGCAACAGGCGCACCGCTGGCGCTATACTGAATCTCATCTTCCGCATCATCCATCCGCTTACCGGAGAACAGAGCGGCATCAGTTTTACGCCCCATCGGGTTAGCGAATTTTTCGGCCAGGCGCTGGCGACGGGCTAAGGCGCTGCGTAGAATCCGCGCGCGTCGAGAACCCTGCGGCCTGGCGGGTTCATCATCGTCATATTCTTCTTCATCATCTTCATATTCCCCTTCATCAACCCAGGTGTCGTCACGACGGGTACGGTTGCTGGCAAACGTGAGAACAGAGAGAATCACACCGCCGATTTTTTCGGCGATGCTGACCCAGGACCAGCCGGTAAACAACGTCAATCCGGCCGCCCAGATGCAGAGCAGCGCGATTGTGCCGCCGCTGCTGTGCAGCAGAGGTTGCAGGGTGGTGCTCAGCAGACTGCCGATCACCCCGCCGGAGGCAAAGTACCAGATATCATCAGCGTTGATAGCCGCCAGCCCGCAGGACGTGAGAATCAGCGCCAGCGCACCGATCAAACGCAGCGAGACGGCGAAATAATCGATGTACTCGTCGTTTTCCTGATGACGCCAGGCAAACCAGCAGCCGCCGATAATAATGACCGGAATGGTGTAAGCCATTACGCCAAAAATGAAAAATAGCGTATCGGCCAGCCATGCTCCGGGCGTACCGCCTATGTTATGAATAGGCTCGTGCCACGCCGTTTGCGACCAGCTAGGATCCGAGGGATTAAAGCTGAGTAAGGCCGCCATCAACCAGATGGCAAAAAGGGAGCAAAGAATGAGTAATGCCTCAAGGAGACGGCGCCCGCTACTCAGCTTTGTGAACTTGACTTCTTTGTCTTCGGTGTATTCCTGGCTCAAGAAAGGCTCTCCAGGTATCAGGCTGTTTCCTGCCTTCAGCTAAAACGGACAACAGTGCCGGGTCTCCCCGGCACTGTTGCTGTATGGATTAACAGGAGTGTAATCAAACTACGTCGATTTTGCACCTGTTCCGTGTTAGCGCGTCTTAATTACCAGACGATTACTTTGCTTGACTTCTTCCATTACCACATAGGTACGGGTGTCGTTTACGCCCGGCAGGCGCAGCAAGGTCTCGCCCAGTAGTTTACGATACGCAGACATATCCGGCACGCGGGTTTTCAACAGGTAATCGAAATCCCCGGAAACCAGATGACACTCTTGAATTTCTTCAAGTTTTTGCACAGCGGAGTTAAATTGCTCAAACACATCCGGCGCGCCACGATTCAGAGTAATCTCAACAAATACCAGAAGTGATGCATCCAGATAATGCGGGTTGAGCAGCGCTGTATAGCCCTGAATAAAACCCTGTCTTTCCAGTCGACGCACGCGCTCAAGGCAAGGCGTCGGAGAAAGTCCCACCCGTTTAGAAAGCTCGACGTTGGAAATACGCCCGTCTTTTTGCAATTCATTCAAAATATTACGATCAATGCGGTCGAGATCTTTGCCAGGGCGCTTCTTGCTATCTACCATTATTATTGTCTCTCTGTATTCCTTCCCTACTCCTGTTCCGACTCTGAGCCTTCACTGCCAGAGTCCATCCTGTCATTACCCTTACGACGATGGGTAACCCAGGGGTACGTGAGAAGCCCGTTGCCTGACGGCAGTCACCGACATCACGCATGGCGTCTGTCCACACCATGCGTAGATTTCGCTAACCCGGATAAAAATGGCATTTGCGTGCATTAAAATTCGCCACACGCTAAACACTGCTTTTCTTCTTCCATGAATGTTTTCGCAAAAGCACAGGGGATTGTCAAAGCAAAACATCGATTTTTAGTACAAGATGCCAGATATTCATTATCCTCCCCCGTTGATTCTCATGTTTTCCTCTTATAATTGTCCCCCTGACAGTAGAATTAGTTATATTCTTCGTTCGTTAAATCGCCAATTAATCGGCAGCTTCTATTACACATATCGTTAACAAAACTGCCACGCTCTTTTTTTACGTCCACAAATTCCCTACAATCCAGCGCATGTATGCTAATAAATTACGAGGATCTCATGGGCACGGCCAAACACAGTAAACTGCTTATTCTTGGTTCTGGACCTGCGGGATATACCGCTGCGGTCTACGCAGCGCGCGCAAATCTGCAGCCGGTACTGATTACCGGAATGGAAAAAGGCGGTCAGCTGACCACCACCACTGAAGTGGAAAACTGGCCAGGCGATCCTAACGATCTGACCGGACCGCTGCTGATGGAGCGCATGCACGAACATGCCACCAAGTTTGAGACCGAAATTATTTTCGATCATATCAACAGCGTCGATCTACAAAACCGTCCGTTCCGCCTGACTGGCGACAGCGGTGAATACACCTGTGACGCCCTGATTATCGCCACCGGCGCATCAGCGCGTTATCTGGGGCTTCCATCAGAAGAGGCATTTAAAGGCCGCGGCGTTTCTGCCTGCGCCACCTGCGACGGTTTCTTCTATCGTAACCAGAAAGTCGCCGTCATCGGCGGCGGCAATACGGCTGTTGAAGAGGCGCTGTATCTGTCCAATATCGCTTCCGAAGTCCATCTGATCCACCGTCGTGACGGCTTCCGCGCGGAAAAAATCCTCATCAAACGCCTGATGGATAAAGTGGAAAGTGGCAACATCGTGCTGCATACCAACCGCACCCTCGAAGAAGTAACCGGCGATCAGATGGGCGTGAGCGGCCTGCGCTTGCGCGATACGCAGAATGCTGACAATGTTGAATCCCTGGACGTTGCCGGGCTGTTCGTTGCTATCGGGCATAGCCCGAACACGGCGATTTTTGCCGGTCAACTTGAGCTGGAAAACGGCTACATTAAAGTTCAGTCCGGCATCCACGGCAACGCCACCCAGACCAGCATTCCTGGTGTCTTCGCTGCGGGTGACGTGATGGACCATATCTATCGTCAGGCGATTACCTCTGCCGGAACAGGCTGTATGGCTGCGCTGGATGCAGAGCGTTATCTGGATGGTTTAGCCGACGCTTGCAAATAATCTTTACAAGTCAGTAACAAAGGTAAAGAAGGCGACGAAAAGTCGCCTTTATTTTTGCCCCGTTGTAACATTGCCGTGCCCAAAAAACTCATAACTACACCTGCTAAGCGCGCAATGAATAAAACCCGTCAACAAGAGTTAACCCGTTGGTTAAAAGATCAAAGCATTATCTCCCGTCGCTGGTTGATGATTTCCCGTCTCCTGGGCGTCGTTAGCGGCCTGCTCATCGTTGCTCAGGCCTGGTTCCTGGCGCGGATCCTTCATCGCATGATTATGGAAAATATTCCCGCCACGGCGCTGCTGCTGCCTTTTGTGTTACTGGTGCTGGTCTTTGTGCTGCGCGCCTGGGTTGTCTGGCTGCGTGAAAGAGTGGGTTTTCAGGCGGGCCTGCATATCCGCGTTGAGATTCGCCGCCAGGTTCTGGATCGTTTACAGCAGGCGGGGCCGGCATGGATACAGGGGAAACCCGCGGGTAGCTGGGCCACGCTGATCCTTGAGCAGATCGACGATATGCATGACTACTATGCTCGCTATTTACCGCAGATGACGCTGGCGGCCAGCATTCCCTTACTGATCGTCATCACTATTTTTCCCATCAACTGGGCCGCAGCGCTGATTCTGTTGGGCACAGCGCCGCTTATTCCTCTGTTTATGGCGCTGGTTGGCATGGGAGCGGCCGATGCCAACCGACGTAACTTTCTCGCTCTGGCTCGGTTAAGCGGCCATTTTCTCGACCGCCTGCGCGGTATGGAGACGCTGAGAATTTTTCATCGCGGTCAAGCAGAGACGGATAACATACGCGAGGCTTCTCAGGATTTCCGTCAGCGAACAATGGAAGTGCTGCGTCTGGCGTTTCTCTCCTCCGGCGTGCTGGAATTTTTCACCTCGCTCTCGGTTGCGCTGGTAGCCGTTTACTTTGGCTTTTCCTATCTGGGAGAGCTCAACTTTGGCCACTACGGCGCCGGAGTGACGTTGATGGCCGGTTTCCTCGCACTGATTCTGGCCCCCGAGTTTTTCCAGCCGCTGCGCGATTTAGGCACCTTTTATCATGCGAAAGCGCAGGCTATTGGCGCCGCAGATAGCCTGAAGACCTTTATGGAAACGCCGCTGGCGCAGCCAGAACGTGGGGAAAAAGTATTAAGCGATAATGAAATGATTAGCATCGAAGCCCGCGACCTGCTGATCAAATCCCCTGAGGGTAAAGTACTGGCCGGGCCGCTGAATTTTTCCCTACGCGCTGGCGAGCGCGTGGTGCTGGTTGGGCAAAGCGGCTCCGGCAAAAGCTCGCTATTGAATACGCTAACGGGTTTTCTTCCCTACGAGGGCTCGCTCAAGGTCAATGGCGTTGAGTTAAAGAGTCTGGATGCCGACCGCTGGCGCCGTCTCCTGAGCTGGGTAGGGCAAAATCCGCAGCTGCCGGCGGCAACGCTGCGTGACAACGTCCTGCTGTCCTGCCCTGATGCCACCGAAGCACAGCTACAGCTTGCGCTGGATAAAGCGTGGGTCAGCGAGTTCCTCTCCCTTCTGCCGCAGGGTATTAACACGCCTGTCGGCGATCAGGCCGGTCGCCTGTCGGTCGGGCAGGCTCAGCGTGTCGCCGTCGCGCGGGCGCTGCTGGTACCCTGCCGCCTGCTGCTGCTGGACGAACCCGCAGCCAGCCTGGATGCCCATAGTGAGCAGCGCGTGATGCAGGCGCTGACCAATGCATCAACGCAGCAAACCACGCTAATGGTTACCCACCAGCTGGAAGGCCTTGCGAACTGGGATGCAATCTGGGTGATGCAGGATGGTCAAATTGTTGAACAAGGCAGTTATTCGCAACTGGCAACCGCAGGCGGCCCTTTTGCAACCCTGCTTGCTCATCGTCAGGAGGAGATTTAAATGCGCGCATTATGGCCTTACCTGGCGCTGTACAAACGACACAAATGGCTGCTGCTGCTCGGTATCGTGCTGGCGATCGTTACGCTGCTGGCCAGCATTGGCTTATTAACGTTATCCGGCTGGTTCCTGTCGGCATCGGCCGTTGTTGGCGTAGCGGGCATCTACAGCTTTAACTATATGCTGCCAGCCGCGGGCGTACGCGGCGCGGCGATCATTCGCACCGCTGGCCGTTATTTTGAGCGTCTGGTCAGCCATGACGCAACCTTTCGCGTCCTGCAGCATCTGCGGGTATTTACCTTCAGCAAGCTGCTACCGCTCTCCCCCGCCGGGCTGGCGCGTTTTCGTCAGGGCGAACTGCTTAACCGGGTGGTTGCAGATGTCGATACCCTGGATCATCTCTATCTGCGCGTCATATCGCCGCTGGTAGGCGCGCTGGTGGTAATTCTCGTCGTCACCGTGGGGCTGAGCATACTGGACGTTACTCTGGCTCTGACCCTGGGCGGTATTATGCTACTTACCCTGCTGGTGATGCCGCCGCTGTTCTATCGCGCCGGTAAACCCGCCGGTGAAAGCATGACTCATTTCCGCGGGCAGTATCGCCAGCAGTTGACCTCATGGCTGCAGGGGCAGGCGGAGCTGATGCTGTTCAACGCCAGCGATCGTTACCGGCAGCAAATGGAAAAAACCGAAGCGCATTGGCTGGATGCGCAGCGTCGGCAGGCGGAACTGACGGCCCTCTCCCAGGCGCTGATGCTGCTGATTGGCGGAGTGGCGGTTATTACTATGCTGTGGCTCGCCTCCGCAGGCGTTGGCGGCGATACTCAACCGGGCGCGCTGATCGCGTTGTTTGTCTTCTGCGCGCTGGCGGCGTTTGAAGCGCTGGCGCCGGTAACCGGCGCATTTCAGCATCTGGGGCAGGTGATCGCTTCCGCAAAGCGCATCACGCAAATTACCGAACAAGAGCCGGAAGTCGCCTTCACTCAGGGCGAAAGCCAAAAGCTGGATCGCGTTTCGTTAAGCTTAAATCAGGTTACCTTCAGCTATCCGCAGCAGCCCTCCCCTGCGCTGGAGAAAATTTCATTGCAGATCGAGGCCGGAGAGCATATCGCCATCCTGGGACGAACAGGCTGCGGTAAATCGACGCTGTTACAGCTGCTGACCCGTGCCTGGGATCCGGCGGAGGGAGAGATATTACTCAATGATCAGCCGCTGACGCAGCTTAACGAAGCGACGTTGCGCCAGGCGATGAGCGTCGTGCCGCAGCGCGTACATCTGTTCAGCGCGACCCTGCGCGACAACCTGCTGCTGGCTTCTCCGGGGGCCAGCGATGCCCGGCTTGCAGAAACGCTTGAACGCGTCGGTTTAGCCAGGTTGCTGGAAGATAGCGGCCTGAATAGCTGGCTGGGAGAAGGTGGTCGTCAGCTTTCCGGCGGCGAGTTGCGCAGGCTGGCTATCGCTCGCGCCCTGCTTCACGATGCGCCGCTGATGCTGCTGGACGAACCTACTGAAGGCCTTGATGCGACGACCGAAAGCCAAATACTTGATTTACTTGCTGAAGTTATGCGTGAAAAAACCGTGCTGATGGTAACTCATCGTCTGCGCGGGCTGGCGCGGTTTAATCAGATAATAGTCATGGACAACGGAAAGATTATTGAGCAAGGTAGTCACGCAGAATTGCTGGCTGAACAGGGGCGTTACTACCAGTTTAAGCAGCGTCTGTAGGCTACTATTGAATCATTGCCTGATGCGTTGAGGTAAAAATGCGGCTGGTTCAGCTCTCTCATCATTCCATCGCCTTCCCCTCCCCGGAAGGCGCTTTGCGCGAACCTAATGGTCTGTTAGCGCTGGGCGGCGATCTTAGCCCGGCGCGGTTACTGATGGCCTATCAGCGCGGTATTTTTCCATGGTTTTCGCCCGGTGACCCAATTCTCTGGTGGTCCCCCGACCCGCGAGCGGTACTGTGGCCGGAGAAATTCCATCTCAGCCGCAGTATGAAGCGTTTTCATCAGCGCTCCCCGTATCGCGTAACGTTGAATCACGCCTTCGGTCAGGTTATTGAAGGCTGCGCCGATCATCGTGATGAAGGAACATGGATAACGCAGGGTATTGTTCAGGCATATCATCAGCTACATGAGCTGGGGCACGCTCATTCTGTTGAAGTGTGGCAGGGAGAGGAATTAGTGGGTGGCATGTACGGTGTTGCACAGGGGGCGCTGTTTTGCGGAGAATCAATGTTCAGCCGAGCCGAAAATGCCTCCAAAACCGCACTGCTGGTCTTTAGCCAGGCGTTTATGCACGATGGTGGAAAATTAATCGATTGCCAGGTGCTAAACAAGCATACGGCTTCGTTGGGCGCAGTGGAAATTCCTCGCCGCGATTATCTCGACTATCTCTCCGTACTGCGGACGTATCGTCTGCCGGAGCGGTTCTGGGTGCCAAGGGTGCTATTTGCAGGAGAAGCATAAATGTTTTCAGCACATTTTTTGTCGGGATGTTATAATTGCGCGGTAGAGTAGCTTCTGCCCGTTGCCCCGCCGCCGTTTGGGAATAATAAGAGTCAGATAACGCCCATCGTTCTGTCACTCCCCCTTTACGTTTGCGCCTGTCGCCCGGTTTATCCGCGTGAATTACGGGCAATGCGCCAAAACTACTTCGGCGATTTGACGTAAAACTTTACATACTTGCTGAACTTCGGCATTATCTTGCCGGTTCAAAACTACGGTAGTGATACCCCAGAGGACTAGATGGCCAAAGAAGACAATATTGAAATGCAGGGCACCGTACTTGATACGCTGCCTAACACTATGTTCCGCGTAGAACTGGAAAACGGTCACGTGGTAACTGCGCATATTTCCGGTAAAATGCGTAAAAACTACATCCGCATTCTGACGGGCGACAAAGTGACTGTTGAGCTGACCCCGTACGACCTGAGCAAAGGCCGCATTGTCTTCCGTAGTCGCTGATCGTTTTCACGCTTAACGCGCCAGATGCTGAAGGCCGGGATAATTCCCGGTCTTTTCATTTCTTTTTATTCTCACGCCGTTTCCCTCTTCGGCTTTGACGGCCCTGTCTCTGCGCCCGTAAAATAATAGCTGGATTGTCCTGGCGAGAAAGGATACCCCAATGAGCGCCCTGCAAATTATCTATCCCAACGATATGCTTCATCCGTCACAACCTGACGAGATGTTTTTAGCTGAGTACACTTATGCCTGCCAAAGCAGTATTACCTGCCTGTTACTCTCATCAGAGGCTGCGGCGCTGGGCGACTACCGCTTTTCATCCAGTTTTTCAGCCAATATGCCGGTACTGTGGCGCGGATGGATGCTGCACCCGGATGAGTACGAAAGTTTATCCCGAGCGGTGGAAAAGCGAGGCGCTCGCTTATTAACGTCATGCCAGCAATATCTTCAATGCCACCATTTGCCGGGCTGGTATGAAAGTTGTCGGGATCTCACGCCAGAAACCATCGTGACTAGCGAAGATGCTGACTTTGCTGCCCTCACTAAGGAATATGGTTGGCCTGCTTATTTTGTGAAGGACTATGTAAAGTCGCTCACAACCTCCCGCGGCTCAATCGCTCGCAATGCGCAAGAAATTGATGAAATCATCACATTGCTTAAACAGTTTCGCGGTGAAATTGAAGGAGGAGTTTGCCTGAGACGCGTGGAGAAATTTGATACATCCAGCGAAAGGCGATTCTTTGTTCTCGATGGCAAAGTTCATGCCGCAAACGGCGATATTCCTGCCAGGGTTAGCGAAATCGCCGTACGTATAAACAGCCCTTTTTACTCTATAGATGTTATCAATGATGAAGCTGGTGCTTTGAGGCTCGTCGAGATCGGTGACGGCCAGGTATCGGATATCAAAGAGTGGTCCGTTGAGCGTTTTGTGAAAATGCAGAGTGACTATGCGGTAAGTCAGGAAATTTAAGGATGGAATGCTGCCTTTATGGCAGTGAACTGGGCAAACCGCACCCCATCATATTGTTATTATTGAAATTAAACAATAAACCTCCTCTGCCATATTATTTTTAACCGGTTTTTTATTTCTTTAAAATCAATATGTTAAAAAAGCGAATAAGAGGATTCAGAAGAAAGGCATAAAAAAACCGGCCCTGAGGCCGGTTTTGACGTTTCACGCAAGCGACTTAATGTGCCGCTTCCGGTTTGTGCTTTTGCGCACTCTGGAAGGCATAGGTCAGCGCGTTTTTCTCTTTGTCCAGCTCAACGATCACCTGACCGCCGTCAACCAGTGAGCCAAACAGCAGCTCGTTAGCCAGCGGTTTTTTCAGGTTGTCCTGAATCACCCTCGCCATCGGACGCGCGCCCATGGCCCGGTCGTAGCCTTTCTCGGCCAGCCAATCGCGGGCTTCCTGGCTTACTTCCAAAGAGACGCCTTTCTGATCCAGCTGGACCTGCAGCTCAACGATAAACTTATCCACCACCTGGTGGATAACCGTCGTGGACAGGTGATCGAACCAGATAATGTTGTCGAGGCGGTTACGGAACTCCGGCGTAAAGATCTTTTTGATCTCATCCATCGCATCCGGACTGTTGTCCTGATGGATAAGGCCAATCGATTTACGCTCGGTTTCACGCACGCCGGCGTTGGTGGTCATCACCAGCACCACGTTGCGGAAATCCGCTTTGCGGCCGTTGTTATCGGTCAGCGTACCGTTATCCATTACCTGCAACAGCAGGTTAAAGACGTCCGGATGCGCTTTTTCAATTTCATCGAGCAGCAGTACCGCGTGCGGATGCTTAATCACCGCATCGGTCAGCAGCCCGCCCTGATCGAAACCGACGTATCCCGGAGGCGCACCAATTAAGCGGCTGACGGTATGACGTTCCATATATTCGGACATATCAAAACGCAGCAGCTCAATACCCAGCGACTTCGCCAGCTGTACAGTAACCTCGGTTTTACCCACCCCGGTAGGCCCGGCAAACAGGAAAGAGCCGACAGGTTTGTGCTCATGGCCAAGCCCGGCGCGCGCCATCTTGATCGCTTCGGTTAAGGCCTCAATCGCTTTATCCTGGCCAAAGACCAGCATTTTCAGGCGATCGCCAAGGTTTTTCAGCGTATCGCGGTCGCTGCGGGAAACGCTCTTCTCAGGAATACGCGCAATTCGCGCCACCACGGACTCAATATCCGCCACGTTGACCGTTTTCTTACGTTTGCTCAGCGGCATCAAGCGCGCGCGCGCGCCGGCTTCGTCAATCACGTCAATCGCCTTATCCGGCAGATGACGATCGTTAATGTATTTCACCGCCAGTTCCACCGCCGCACGTACCGCTTTCGCGGTGTAACGCACGTCGTGGTGCGCTTCATACTTCGGCTTCAGACCGTTAATAATCTGCACCGTCTCTTCCACGGAAGGTTCGGTGATATCAATTTTCTGGAAACGACGCGCCAGCGCACGATCTTTCTCAAAGATGTTGCTGAACTCCTGGTAGGTCGTCGAACCGATAACCCGGATTTTACCGCTGGAAAGCAGCGGCTTAATCAGGTTAGCGGCATCGACCTGCCCGCCGGAAGCCGCGCCCGCACCAATGATGGTGTGGATTTCATCAATGAACAGAATACTGTTGGTATCCTGCTCCAGCTGCTTAAGCAGCGCTTTAAAGCGTTTTTCAAAATCGCCGCGGTATTTAGTGCCTGCCAGCAGCGAGCCAATATCCAGTGAATAGATAGTGCAGTCGGCCATCACTTCCGGTACGTCGCCCTGCACGATACGCCAGGCGAGACCTTCGGCAATTGCGGTCTTACCGACGCCGGATTCCCCCACCAGCAGCGGGTTGTTCTTGCGACGGCGGCACAGAACCTGAATAGCACGTTCCAGCTCTTTCTCGCGGCCGATCAGCGGATCGATACCTCCTACGCGGGCAAGCTGGTTGAGGTTGGTGGTGAAGTTTTCCATACGATCCTCCCCGCCTGCTTGCTCTTCACTGCTGCCAGGCTGGCTTCCGCTGTTATCGGAAGACTGGCTCGGCTCGTCTTTGCGCGTACCGTGAGAGATGAAGTTCACCACATCAAGTCGGCTGACTTCATGTTTACGCAGCAGGTATGCCGCCTGAGACTCCTGTTCGCTGAAAATCGCGACCAGAACGTTGGCGCCGGTCACTTCGCTTCGACCGGATGACTGGACGTGGAAAACAGCACGTTGCAGCACGCGCTGGAAGCTCAGCGTCGGCTGAGTGTCGCGCTCTTCTTCCGTTGCAGGCAGTACGGGTGTGGTCTGTTCGATGAAGGCTTCAAGTTCCTGACGCAGCGCGACCAGGTCCACTGAACACGCTTCAAGCGCTTCGCGGGCCGAAGGGTTGCTAAGCAGCGCCAGCAACAAGTGCTCGACGGTCATGAACTCATGACGGTGCTCGCGCGCTCTGGCGAAAGCCATGTTTAAACTGAGTTCCAGTTCTTGATTGAGCATAGGCACCTCCCCCAAGTTTATTGCCTGCATTCAGGCTTTTTCTAGCGTACACAACAACGGATGTTCGTTCTCCCTCGCGTATTGGTTCACCATCGATACTTTGGTTTCCGCGACTTCAGCGGTAAACACCCCGCAAATCGCTTTACCTTGATAGTGAACCGTCAGCATCAGTTGCGTTGCACGTTCAACATCATAAGAAAAGAATTTTTGTAACACGTCAATAACAAACTCCATTGGAGTGTAGTCATCATTGACTAATATCACTTTATACATAGATGGCGGTTTTAGCGCATCTTTAACTTCGTCCTCGATTAGCTGATCGAAGTCCAACCAGTCTCTCTTACTCATCGTCAGTGTTCATCATCGGTTGCTGTTGCCAACAGGCGGTGGCCTGTCGATGACCAGAGGCTATGCACATCACAAATCTACAATAGATCATAGATAATTATCATCTATTACTTCCATCCGCGATGTCTGTCACATTCCCCGGCAATAGCGTTAACTGCTTCAAATTTTGACGCATTTTTCACCGTCCCCGGTCGTCAATCGCTTGACGCATTTCCTGATTTCTCTAAATTGTAGTGGCGAGAGTTGGCGAGCAAATGAACAACTCGTCACTCCACTACCGGTTCATTCCATCTTACTTATAAGATTTACGAAGGATGTCGAAGTATGGAAATGGGTACTGTTAAGTGGTTCAACAATGCCAAAGGGTTCGGTTTTATCTGCCCTGAGGGCGGCGGCGAAGACATTTTCGCCCATTACTCGACCATCCAGATGGATGGTTACAGAACGCTAAAAGCCGGACAAGCGGTTCGGTTTGATGTTCACCAGGGGCCAAAAGGTAATCACGCCAGCGTGATCGTCCCTGTTGAAGCGGAAGAAACAGAAACAGCCGCATAACTCTTTTGCTTCATTGTGTACATCCTGCCAGTAAAATGCCAGTCCTTCTGACTGGCATTTTTTTATCGCTACTCCCGTGCCAGGGCGTCGACCGGGTCCAGACGAGCCGCATTGCGCGCCGGGAGCCAGCCAAACAACACTCCGGTCAGCGTCGAGCATAAAAATGCGGTCAGCAGCGCCAGCGGCGAAAAGCCGATTTCCCAGCCGGGCAAAAACAGCTGCAGCACGAAGGCAATCAGCAACGAAAGCGTCACGCCCAGCGCCCCGCCGACCAGGCAAACCAGCACCGCCTCAATCAAAAACTGCTGCAGTACGTCGCTGGCCCGCGCCCCGACAGCCATACGGATACCGATCTCTCGCGTGCGTTCGGTAACGGAGACCAGCATAATATTCATCACGCCAATCCCGCCGACCACCAGCGCAATCACCGCCACCAGGGTCAGAAACAGCTGTAGTGTATGTGTGGTCCGTTCCGCCGTTTTCAAGATGCCGTCCATATTCCAGGTGAAAACATCTTTCTTACCGTGGCGCAGTTCCAGGAGACGTAACAGCTGCTGCTCGGCAAGCGCGCTGTCGTAACCTTCATTGACCCGGACGGTGATGGAGTTCAGCCACGACTGCCCCATAACCCGGCCGGCCATCGTGGTATAGGGTAACCAGACGCGCAGAATTTTGCTGCTGCCAAACATCGACTGTTTTTCATCGGCAACGCCGATGACCGTCGCGGGCATGTTGCCGACAAGAATCACTTCGCCAACGACCCGCGCTTTGTGCGGAAACAGCTGTCGACGCGCGTTGCTATCGAGCACCACCACCTGCGCGCGGCTATTTAGCTGGAGTTCGTTGAAGGTGTTACCTTCGCTAAAAGTCATACCGTAAACGTTAAAGTACTGCGCCCCCACGCCCTCAGCGCTAGCGGCAACGTCGATATTATCCGCCCGCAGACGCAGGCTTTTGGAGACCGCAGGGGTCGCCGAGCTGACCCAGGGCTGTTTCTGAATAGCAAGCAGATCGTCGTACTTCAGCGACTGCTGATAGCGGGGATCGTCATCGCCGAAATCCTTACCGGGATAAACATCAATGGTATTGGTGCCTATGGCGCGGATATCGGCCAGCACCATTTGCTTCGCGGCATCGCCCACCACCACAATCGACACCACCGATGCAATACCGATAATTATCCCGAGCATCGTCAGCAGCGTGCGCATTTTATTCGCCGCCATGGCGCGCCAGGCCATGACCAGCGCCTCGCGAAAACCGCTACTGAACTGACGCCATGCCGACGGTTCGGCCGCCGTGCGCTGGCGCAGCGCGCCGCCTTGCGCGGAGCTCAACGCGGGCGGGTTACGCACGATCTCACCGTCGTGTATCTCAATGACCCGCTCAGCCTGAGCCGCCACCTGCGGGTCATGGGTGACGATAATGACCGTATGTCCCTGCGCTTTCAGCTGGTGAAGGATCCCCATGACCTCTTCGCCGGAGCGGCTGTCCAGCGCACCGGTAGGCTCATCCGCCAGAATCACTTCCCCGCCGTTCATCAGGGCGCGGGCAATACTCACCCGCTGCTGTTGGCCGCCGGAGAGCTGTGAAGGTTGATATTCTGCCCGGTCGCCAAGCCCCAGTCGTACCAGCAGCTCATGGGCGCGGGCCAGCCGCGCTTTGCGCTCCGCTCCGGCATAGACCGCCGGCACTTCCACGTTCTGCGCCGCGGTGAGATGCGATAGCAGATGATAGCGCTGAAAAATAAAACCGAAATGTTCCCGCCGCAGGCGCGCCAGCTCATCGCCGTTGAGACGCGCCACGTCGGTTCCGGCAACCCGATAGGTGCCGCTGGTGGGTTTATCCAGACAGCCGAGAATATTCATCAGCGTGGATTTCCCTGAGCCGGAAGCCCCGACAATAGCCACCATCTCGCCGGCGGCAATGCTCAACGTAATACCTTTCAGCACCTCAACGTTGCCATCGCCGGAGGGGTAGCTGCGGCGAATATCACGCAGTTCAAGTAACGCCGTCATTTCGCTGCTCCGGCCGCACCTTCGCCGATAATGACTTCATCCCCCTCTTCCAGCCCTTTCACCACCGCCACATCGGTGTCATTCCGCGCACCGATAACGATTTCACGCTCTTTAACTTCACCGGTACGTAGCAGACGCACGTGATAGCGGTTATCGCCGATGGCCTCCCCCAGCGCGCTCAGCGGGATGGTGATGACGTTTTTGACTTCCGAAAGCTGAATATGCACCTGGGCGGTCATCTCCAGGCGCAGGATGCCCTGCGGGTTCGGTACCTCAAAGCGGGCGTAGTAGAAGATGGCGTCGTTAACCTTTTCAGGCGTCGGTAGAATATCCTTCAGCGTCCCTTCATAGCGCGTCAGCGGATCGCCCAACACCGTAAACCAGGCCTTTTGCCCCGGCTTGAGATGGATGACGTCCGCTTCCGAAACCTGCGCCTTCACCAGCATGGTGCTGAGATCGGCCAGGGTCAAAATATTCGGCGCCTGCTGGGCGGCAATCACCGTCTGCCCCTGCAGGGTGGTGATTTGCGTCACTTCCCCGGACATCGGCGCCAGAATTTTGGTGTAGTCGAGGTTGGTTTTAGCCGTATCCAGGGTGGCCTGATTGCGTTTGACCTGCGCTTCAATCGTGCCGATTTGCGCCTCTTTCACCGCAAGATCGGTCGCTGCGGTGTCCAGGTCCTGCCGGGAGACCAGCTGACGCTGCGCCAACTGCTGCTGGCGAGCTAAAGTCGCCGCAGAGAGTTTACGCTCCGCGCGCGCCTGGTTGAGCTGCGCCCGCAGCTCCATCAGCGTCGCTTCAACTTCCTTAATCTGGTTTTCCGCCTGCTCCGGGTCAATAACCCCCAGCAGCTGGTCTTTTTTCACTTTGTCGCCAATCTCGACGCGCAGCGTTTTGAGCTGTCCGCTCACCTGCGCCCCGACATCCACTTTTTTTAACGCATCCAGCTTACCGGTCGCCAGCACGCTCTGCTGCAGATCCCCTTTACGCACCACCAGCGTTTGATATTGCGGCAGCGGCGCATTCAGTATTCGCCATCCCCAGACGGCGAGGGCCAGCACGACAATCGCCAGCAGCCACCAAATTTTCCTGCGCTTTCCATTTAATTTCATAACCATTCCTGATGTTTTAATCCGCAGAACCGGCGTCAATTCTATCTAAATGCGGTAACAGAATAACGTTCATTTTTAGCTGCGCTTAATTTTTGTTTAACTGAGGTTGAGTGATGTGCAGATGCAGACGCGCCGGAATCGCTCCCGGCACGAAGAGATAAACGTTGGTCGCCGCTAATCCGCCCGCCCGCGCGCCAGCCATAGCACGCGAGAAAACATTTTTTTCAACAGCGTCGGAATGGCGTCAACGCCGCGACGTCCGGCCTCCATCGCCACTTCAATCGCCAGGTCTGGCTTAGACGAGCGATGAATCGCTTTGGTGATCACCCGCCGCATATTCATAGGAATATTCATCGGCAGCTGCGCGACCCGATGATAAACATCATCGAATCCCTGACGATACATAAAATGTTCCATATCCATCGCCGGTAGCGCGGTGAGATGGTCTCGCTCCAGCATTTTATCGTCATTCAACAAACTGCGAACGGTGGCGGCGTATTTCTTCCCGGCTTCATCGCCATCCACCAGCACGTGCCACTCAATACCCATTCGCCGGGCGAACTTAATCAGCGGTTTTAAACCCGACTGGGCAAACTCGATCACCTTCACCCCTTCCGCATCAAAGTGATGGCCGCACTGGCGGGCCAGTTCGTTGATAACCCAGGTTTCCGTCTCGCCTTCCACCAGCAGCCAGCAGCGGGCAAACAGCGATGAAGCGCGGTTAAAACGAATATGAAATGCGATGCGTCGACTGTCTTCTGCATTCATTCCACCAGGCCCCAGCCGCCAGGCCGACACTCGTGACGATTCACGCACCAGTCGGCACACATGCTCGACGGGCGTTAGCGACAGCAGCTCGCCGGAGTTCGTCGTCGTCACCCGCTGCAGCGGCAGCAAATTGAGCAAATGCCAGGCCACGGATAGCATAATGGGGTGCAGTCGGGTTTCCGGATCCTCAATTAACAGCAGCGGCCGCGCATCGCGATCGAGTCTGACGGTCCCTTTCGCCTGCAACAACGTGGAAAAGAGCCCCAATAAAATTACCCGATGGCTACGGCCGCCGGGTTTGTCGATCATACGGTTGATGATGTCCAGATAGCGCCAGCTGCGCTGTTCATCATGTGAATGGCGGCGCATCAGGCGGTGACGAGATTGCGCGCTGCTCTGCTCGGCAAAATAGTGCTCCAACAGCTGCACCATGGCCGACAGCCCCTGCCTGATTTGCCCGTCGGTTAAATTTTGCGGATGGTGCACCAGCTCGCGGGAGAGAAAATCGAGCTGGCGGGCGGTAATTTCGATCTGCGGCGAATGCGGCACGGTACCGTTATGGATCCGCCGCATAAAACGGGCATCGCGCAGGCGCAGCACCGGCATCAGCCGCACCAGATGACGGGCGAGCTCATCAATATCTTCAAGCTCCAGCGCTTCCCCTTCGCCGTTAATAAAGCTGCGCAGAGTCATCACGCTATCATCATCGGCAAGCTCCCCCTCCAGGCGGTAGAACACTCGCTGATAGCCATCGTCGCAGGGTACCCAGCATTTGCTGAGCGGCCGATAGCGGCGGACCCGATGGCGGCCCGGTTCATTTTCACGGAAGGTCAGAATAATATGCAAATGACGTTCGCGCCCCTGAATATCCCCGGGTGGAAACCAAAAATCTTCCCGAACAAAATGATAGAGATCGAACTCAGGCGACAGGAGCAGCGTCAGGGCATCCAGCAGGCTGGATTTACCCCATGCATTTTCGCCAATCAGCACGTTATTTTGCTCCAGCATCAACGATAACCGGTTGATGCCGCGAAAGCCTACTATTTCGACGCGCTCAAGATGCATATCCCCTCCGCTCGGTGGCTACTTTCTCCTTCAGTTATCAGCAGTATAGCGAGGTGGGGAGGAACATGACACACCCGCTACTCCGCGCTGCAGGATAAATCTTAAGCGTATGTATCCGCACGGTGACTATTCAGCTTGCAAAATACTTAACGGGTTGCCAGTTTTTTAATTTGTTCTGTTCTACACTTCAACTCGGTAGACATTACTGAAGGAATCACATCACCTTGCCCTAAATCAAGTTACCTCGATTTATATTGCTAGTGCGACGATGTTGAACGTCCATAAAATAGCGGCGCTTTATTTTTATCGTCGTTATTTATATCGATAAATAAAGACCGGCGCGGTTTTCCGCGCTCGTAACATTATTTTATTGAGGTGGTTATGTTTAGAAAATTAGCAGCAGAATGCTTTGGTACATTCTGGCTGGTGTTTGGTGGTTGCGGCAGCGCCGTTCTGGCGGCAGCCTTCCCGGAATTAGGTATTGGTTTTGCCGGCGTCGCGTTAGCCTTCGGCTTAACGGTATTAACCATGGCGTTTGCCGTCGGTCATATTTCCGGCGGCCACTTTAACCCGGCAGTCACTTTAGGCCTGTGGGCTGGCGGTCGTTTCCCGGCTAAAGAGGTGATTGGCTATATTATCGCCCAGGTTGTCGGTGGTATTATTGCCGCCGCTATTCTGTATATCGTCGCCAGCGGTAAAGCGGGCTTTGATGCCGCCGCCAGCGGGTTCGCGTCGAACGGTTACGGCGAACACTCACCGGGCGGTTTCTCCATGCTCTCCGCAATTGTGATTGAGATTGTCCTGACCTGCGGCTTCCTGTTGGTCATCCACGGCGCCACCGATAAAAACGCTCCGGCGGGCTTCGCCCCTATCGCCATTGGCCTGGCGCTGACCCTTATTCACCTGATCAGCATTCCGGTCACCAACACTTCTGTCAACCCGGCTCGTAGCACCGCGGTAGCGATTTTCCAGGGCGGCTGGGCGCTGCAGCAGCTGTGGCTATTCTGGGTGATGCCGATTATCGGCGGAATTCTCGGCGGCGTGCTCTACCGTACTCTGCTGGAAAAACGCAGTTAAACACCCTCGCTTCTCTGAAGGCCCGGTTTCCCGGGCCTTTCTTTTTTTCGACTACTTTACTCAGTCCGGCGATTTGGGTAGTGTCAGGGACGCTATTTTCACTCTGCAAGGACCACGTCGTTCATGTTTTCGGGACTATTAATTATTCTGCTGCCGTTAATCGCAGGCTACCTTATTCCTCTCCATCGGCCGTCAGCCCTTAAACTTATCGCACGACTTCTGAGCTGGATCGTTTACGTTATTCTCTTTTTTATGGGAATTAGCCTGGCGTTCCTCGATAATCTGGCCAGCAACCTGTTGTCGATACTTCATTACGCAGCGGTCAGCGTCGTCATTATCCTGCTGTGTAATATTGCGGCTCTGATGTGGCTTGAGCAGAAAATGCCCTGGCAAAATCATCATCGCCAGGAAAAATTACCCTCGCGTCTGGCAATGGCGCTGGAATCCCTTCAGCTATGCGGCGTAGTCCTTATTGGTTTTCTTATTGGCCTGAGCGGCCTGCCTTTTTTACAACACGCCACCGAGGCCAGTGAATATACGCTGATTTTCCTGCTGTTCCTGATCGGTATTCAGCTGCGTAATAATGGCATGACCCTGCGGCAAATTGTTCTGAATCGCCGCGGAATGATGGTTGCGGTGGTGGTGATGGTGAGCTCACTGCTGGGCGGAATCATTAATGCCTTTATTCTCGACCTGCCGCTAAAAACCGGCCTGGCCATGGCCTCCGGCTTTGGCTGGTATTCGCTTTCCGGCATCCTGTTAACAGAATCCTATGGCCCGGTGATTGGTAGCGCCGCCTTCTTTAACGATCTGGCACGAGAGCTGCTGGCGATTATGCTGATCCCGGGGCTGGTACGCCGCAGCCGTTCAACGGCGCTAGGCCTGTGCGGCGCAACATCGATGGATTTTACGCTGCCGGTGCTGCAGCGCTCAGGCGGCGTGGAGATCGTGCCGGCAGCTATTGTTCATGGCTTCATTCTCAGCCTGCTGGTGCCCATCCTGATGGCCTTTTTCTCCGCTTAATACCTCTCAGGCGGTAGCCCTCTGCCGCCAATTTTGCGCTAAATCAATCTCCCTGTAAGTTGTATCAGAAATACCTTTTCTCCTCACGCGCTCGGGCATAACCTTAAACATGTATATTAAATATAACTTTAAAAGGTGTGACCATGTTTTGTGTGCAATGTGAACAAACCATCCGTACTCCGGCAGGAAACGGCTGCTCTTACGCGCAGGGTATGTGCGGGAAAACGGCCGAAACGTCCGATCTGCAGGATCTGCTGATTGCCTCTCTGCAGGGCCTCTCCGCCTGGGCGCTTAAAGCCCGTGAATATGGCATCATCGACCACGACGTCGATAGCTTTGCGCCGCGCGCTTTTTTCTCTACGCTGACTAACGTTAACTTCGACTCCCCGCGTATCGTTGGCTATGCGCGCCAGGCTATCGCCATGCGTGAAGCGCTTAAAGCTCAGTGCCTGAACATTGATGCCCACGCGACGGTTAACAATCCGATGGCCGCTCTGCAACTGGCCAGCGACGATCTGGGCGACCTGCAGCGTCAGGCGGCGGAATTTACTCCGAATAAAGACAAAGCGGCCATCGGCGAGAACATTCTCGGCCTGCGCCTGCTGTGCCTGTACGGCCTGAAAGGCGCTGCGGCCTATATGGAGCACGCGCACGTTCTGGGCCAGTACGACAACGACATCTACGCCCAGTACCATAAAATCATGGCATGGCTGGGTACCTGGCCTGCCGATATGAACGCTCTGCTGGAGTGCTCAATGGAAATCGGCCAGATGAACTTCAAAGTCATGAGCATTCTGGACGCCGGTGAGACCACCAAATACGGTCATCCGACCCCAACCCAGGTCAACGTTAAAGCGACCGAGGGCAAGTGCATCCTGATCTCCGGCCATGACCTGAAAGATCTCTATAACCTGCTGGAGCAGACCGAAGGCACCGGCGTTAACGTCTACACCCACGGGGAAATGCTGCCGGCGCACGGCTATCCGGAGCTGCGTAAATTCAAACACCTGATTGGGAACTACGGCAGCGGCTGGCAGAACCAGCAGGTGGAGTTCGCCCGTTTCCCGGGGCCGATCGTCATGACCTCTAACTGCATCATCGACCCAACCGTCGGCGCCTATGACGATCGTATCTGGACCCGTAGCATCGTTGGCTGGCCGGGCGTGAACCATCTGGAAGGCGAAGATTTCGCCCCGGTTATCGCCCAGGCGCAGCAGATGGCAGGCTTCCCGTACAGCGAGATCCCGCATCTCATCACCGTAGGTTTCGGCCGTCAGACCCTTCTGGGCGCTGCTGATACCCTTATCGATCTGGTGAGCCGGGAAAAACTGCGCCACATCTTCCTGGTTGGCGGCTGCGACGGCGCGCGGGGCGAGCGTAATTACTTCACCGATTTTGCCACCAGCGTACCGGACGACTGCCTGATCCTGACCCTGGCCTGCGGTAAATACCGCTTCAATAAACTCGATTTCGGCGATATTGAAGGCCTGCCGCGTCTGGTCGATGCCGGTCAGTGCAACGACGCTTACTCGGCGATTATCCTGGCGGTGACCCTGGCGGAAAAACTGGGCTGCGGCGTCAATGATCTGCCGCTATCGCTGGTGCTTTCCTGGTTCGAGCAGAAAGCGATTGTCATTCTGCTGACCCTGCTCTCACTAGGCGTGAAAAACATCGTAACCGGCCCGACCGCGCCAGGCTTCTTCACCCCGGATCTGCTGGCCGTGCTCAATGAGAAATTCGGACTGCGCTCTGTGACCACCGTAGAAGAAGACATGAAGCAACTGCTGAGCGCGTAAGGAGCTATCCATGACCATGCCAACCTCACAATGCCCGTGGCGGATGCAGGTGCATCACATCCATCAGGAAACGCCGGATGTGTGGACCATTTCATTGCTCTGCCATGACTATTATCCGTACCGTGCCGGGCAGTACGCGCTGGTGAGCGTGCGTAATTCGGCAGAGACCCTGCGCGCTTACACTATTTCGTCCACGCCGGGCGTCAGCGAATATATTACGTTGACCGTTCGCCGTATTGACGATGGCGCGGGATCACAGTGGCTCACCCGCGACGTAAAGCGCGGCGACTATATCTGGCTGTCCGACGCGATGGGGGATTTCACCTGCGATGATAAAGCGGACGATAAGTTCCTGATGCTGGCCGCAGGCTGCGGCGTCACGCCGATCATGTCGATGCGCCGCTGGCTGGCAAAATATCGCCCGCAGGCTGATGTGCAGGTGATTTTTAACGTTCGTTCGCCGCAGGATGTGATTTTCGCTGAGGAGTGGCGTCAGTATCCGGTGACGCTGGTGGCGGAAAATAACGCTACCCACGGTTTCTTGGCAGGACGTTTAACGACTGAACTACTGCAAAGCGTGCCGGATCTGGCATCGCGCACCGTGATGACCTGCGGTCCGGCGCCGTATATGGATCTGGTCGAGCAGGAAGTGAACGCGCTGGGCGCGACGCGCTTCTTTAAAGAGCAGTTCTTTACGCCAGTCGCCGTCGCGGCCACCAGCGGTCTGAAGTTCACCAAACTGCAGCCGGCGAAAACGTTTTATGCCCCGGTCGGCACCACGCTGCTCGAAGCGCTGGAAAGCAATAAGGTGCCGGTTACCGTCGCCTGCCGCGCGGGCGTTTGCGGCTGCTGCAAAACGAAAGTGGTTTCCGGTGAATATACCGTCAGCAGCACCATGACGTTAACCGATGCGGAAATCGCTGAAGGCTACGTGCTGGCCTGCTCCTGCCAGCCGCAGGGAGATTTGGTATTGGCTTAATGTTGTTGCTGGCCATGCTACGCGGTAATCGTCGGGTAGCATGGCTCTTACTGAACTGCCGGAACGGCAGTGAACCAATTCAAAAATGCCGATGCGATCGGTCATCCTTTCTAAGCTGCCTGTACGGCAGTGAACGATGGGTATCAGCTCTAATACGGTGTATTCGTTTTCTAAGCTGCCTGTACGGCAGTGAACACTAGCCCGGCGCACCTGCCTTATTGTTTTATCATGCAATAATCAATAAAAGGCCCTTTTACCCTTTTTTAGGCAAGAATAAAAATTTTAAAAAATCAATATCTTAAAATAACCCCCAAAAAAAGGGTCTGAAAAACGAGCGGCGACACCCCGGCAAACAGGATGTGGCCAGGGTGAGGCAGAAAATCCTGGTGCACTTAGCGCCAGGCCGAGTTTCCGCCAATGGAATAGCGCCCTGCCCCGAGGAAGGCAATCGCCAGCGCGCCAACAAAGAAATAGACCAGACTCTCAATCGCCCACGCGCCTACCGCATCCAGCGCGAAGGTTTTACCCGTCCCGACCATCAGCCAGGCCACAACCATCGTGAATGCCAGCACCAGCGCCGCAGGGCGCGTCAGGATCCCCACAATCAGCAGACATGGCGCAACCACTTCTCCAGCTAAAACCCCATAAGCGATAAAGCCTGGCAGACCTTTCGCCACCAGCATGCTGCTGATGCCCCCCACGCCATCGAATAGCTTGTGTAATCCGTGAAACAGCATCAGGCCGCCAACGGCAAGTCGTAACAAAAGTTTGCCAAAATCATCATGCGACAGCAGTTTATTAACACCATTTAACAGAGATTTAACCATTTGAAATGATTCCTGTTTACCACCGAAGGTGAACACAGCGTATGCGCAATGTCCGACGAATAAAAGCAGCTGAAAATGAGGGGCCAACGGCGGGCGTAATAGTCATTTTCATCTAAGCTTGTAAGCGTTATCACTTAAGGAGATGGAAAACCATGAAACAGACCGTGGCGGCATACATTGCCAAAACTCTAGAACAGGCTGGCGTTAAACGTATTTGGGGCGTGACCGGGGATTCTCTTAATGGCTTAAGCGACAGCCTGAACCGCATGGGGACCATCGACTGGATGCCCACGCGCCATGAAGAAGTTGCCGCCTTCGCCGCCGGAGCGGAAGCGCAGCTTACCGGCGAACTGGCGGTGTGCGCCGGTTCCTGCGGGCCGGGCAACCTGCATCTGATTAACGGTCTTTTCGACTGCCACCGCAACCATGTTCCGGTGCTGGCCATCGCCGCCCATATTCCTTCCAGCGAAATCGGCAGCGGTTACTTTCAGGAAACGCATCCGCAGGAGCTGTTTCGCGAATGCAGCCACTACTGCGAACTGGTCTCCTCGCCGGAGCAGATCCCGCAGGTGCTGGCCATCGCTATGCGCAAAGCGGTGATTAACCGCGGCGTCTCGGTAGTGGTGCTCCCCGGCGACGTTGCGCTAAAACCCGCGCCGGAAAGCGCCAGCAGCCACTGGTACCACGCCCCGCTGCCGCAGGTGACGCCGGCAGAAGAAGAACTGAAAAAACTGGCCCAGCTGCTGCGCTATTCGAGCAATATCGCGCTGATGTGCGGCAGCGGCTGCGCCGGAGCGCATAAAGAGCTGGTTGAGTTCGCCGCGAAGCTGAAAGCGCCTATCGTTCACGCGCTGCGCGGCAAAGAGCACGTTGAATACGATAACCCTTATGATGTTGGGATGACCGGGCTGATAGGCTTCTCCTCCGGTTTCCATACCATGATGAACGCTGACACCCTGGTGCTGCTCGGCACCCAGTTCCCCTACCGCGCCTTCTACCCGACGGACGCAAAAATTATTCAGATCGATATCAACCCCGGCAGTATCGGCGCGCACAGTAAAGTGGACATGGCGCTGATCGGCGATGTCAAATCCACCCTCAGCGCGCTGCTGCCGCATCTGGAAGAGAAAACCGACCGCAAGTTCCTCGACAAAGCCCTGGAACACTATCGCGACGCGCGCAAGGGGCTCGATGACCTGGCGAAGCCAAGCGATAAAACCCTTCATCCGCAGTATCTGGCGCAGCGGATCAGCCACTTTGCCGACGACGACGCCATTTTTACCTGTGACGTCGGAACGCCAACCGTGTGGGCTGCGCGCTATTTACAGATGAACGGCAAGCGCCGCCTGATCGGATCGTTCAACCACGGTTCGATGGCTAACGCCATGCCGCAGGCCATCGGCGCGAAGGCCACCGCCCCCGACCGGCAGGTCGTGGCAATGTGCGGCGACGGCGGCTTTAGCATGCTGATGGGGGATTTTCTCTCGCTGGCGCAAATGAAGCTGCCGGTGAAGATCGTTATCTTCAATAACGGCGTCCTGGGCTTTGTCGCGATGGAGATGAAGGCCGGCGGCTATCTGACAGACGGCACCGAGCTGCATGCGACCAACTTTGCCCGCATCGCCGAGGCCTGCGGCATTAAGGGCATCCGTGTCGAAAAAGCGGCTGACGTAGACCAGGCGTTGCAAACCGCCTTCAGTACCGACGGCCCGGTCCTGGTGGATGTGGTGGTCGCCAGTGAAGAACTGGCGATGCCGCCGCAGATCAAACTGGAGCAGGCCAAAGGTTTCAGCCTTTACATGCTGCGCGCGATTATCAGCGGCCGCGGCGATGAGGTTATCGAACTGGCGAAAACTAACTGGCTAAGGTAAAAATATCCTTTTCAATTCATACGCAAAAACATTCGTGTCGCATCAAGGCGGCAAGCCCGAAAATCCCCGGAAGCAGAAATAACGATGTGACCGGGGTTTGAGGGTGCAGCCAACGCAGAGGCAGCGCGAAGGATGAAGTGTATAAGGATATGTCATGATAGATTTACGCAGTGATACCGTCACCCGCCCGGGCCGCGCCATGCGGGAAGCGATGATGGCCGCCCCGGTCGGGGATGACGTGTATGGCGATGACCCGACCGTTAACGAACTCCAGCGCTTTGCCGCCGACCTGGCGGGCAAAGAGGCCGCTATCTTCTTGCCGACCGGCACTCAGGCCAACCTGGTCGCGCTGCTCAGCCACTGCCAGCGCGGCGAAGAGTATATTGTCGGCCAGGGCGCGCATAATTATCTCTACGAAGCCGGCGGCGCGGCGGTGCTCGGCAGTATCCAGCCGCAGCCTATCGACACCGCAGCTGACGGCTCCCTGCCGCTCGATAAAGTCGCAGCCAAAATCAAACCGGACGATATCCATTTCGCCCCTACCCGGCTACTGTCGCTGGAAAACACCCACAACGGCAAAGTGCTGCCGCGTGAATATCTTAAAGATGCCTGGGAGTTTACGCGTCAGCGCGGCCTGGGGCTGCACGTCGACGGGGCGCGTATCTTTAACGCCGTCGTGGAATACGGCTGCGCGCTGCGTGAGATCACCCGCTACTGCGACTCTTTCACCATCTGTCTGTCTAAAGGTCTCGGCGCGCCGGTAGGCTCGCTGCTGGTGGGGAGCGAAGCGTATATTCGCCGCGCCATCCGCTGGCGGAAAATGGTCGGCGGCGGGATGCGTCAGGCCGGGATTCTGGCGGCTGCGGGCCTGTATGCTTTGCAGAACAACGTCGAGCGTTTAAAAGAGGATCATGATAACGCCGCATGGATGGCAGAACAGCTGCGCGCCGCCGGCGCGGAAGTGATGCGTCATGACACCAATATGCTGTTTGTTCGCGTCGGTGAAGCGCGCGCCGCCGCCCTGGGCGAGTATCTGCGCGAACGCGGAGTGCTGATCAACGCCTCGCCCATCGTGCGCCTGGTGACGCATATTGACGTGAACCGTCAGCAGCTTGCCGAGGTGGTTAGCCACTGGCAGACATTTTTAAATCGTTAAGGAGACCGGCGTGTCGCAGCGAATTCTGGTGCTTGGCGCCAGCGGTTATATCGGCCAGCATCTGGTGACAAGGCTCAGCGAGCAGGGCTTCACCGTGCTGGCGGCGGCGCGCCAGATCGACAGACTCAAGAAGCAGCATCTCCCCGGCGTCGAGTGCTATTCGCTCGATTTAAACCAGCCTGACGCGCTACCCGCCCTGCTGGCGCAGGTTGACACCGTTTATTATCTGGTACACGGGATGGGCGAAGGCGGCGACTTTATCCGCCACGAGCGGCAGGTCGCCCTTAACGTCCGCGACGCGCTGCGCAAGACGCCGGTGAACGAAGTCATTTTTCTCAGTTCGTTACAGGTTGCAGAAGAGGAGCAATCCGATCATCTGCGCGCCCGCCAGATCACCGGCGATCTGCTGCGCGAATCGGGCGTACCGGTAGCGGAAGTTCGCGCCGGCATTATCGTCGGCGCCGGTTCCGCCGCGTTCGAAGTGATGCGCGATATGGTTTACAACCTGCCGGTACTGACGCCGCCGCGCTGGGTACGCTCGCGCACCACGCCGATTGCGCTGGATAACTTACTCTATTATCTGCTGCAGCTGCTGAGCCATCCTGCGGCAGAGCATCGCATTTTTGAAGCCGCCGGGCCGGAAATTTTGAGCTATCAGCAGCAGTTTATCCGCTTTATGGCGGTCAGCGGCAAACGTCGGCCGTTGATCCCCATTCCTTTTCCGACCCGTTGGATTTCGGTGTGGTTTCTCAACATCATTACTTCAGTGCCGTCAACCACGGCCAGGGCGCTAATTCAGGGGCTAAAGCACGATCTGATCGCCGACGACCGCGCCCTGCGGGCGCTCATCCCGCAACCTCTCATCGCTTTTGATGAAGCGGTGCGCCGCACGCTAAAGGAAGAGGAGCAGTTGGTGAACTCCAGCGACTGGGGCTACGATGCGCAGGCCTTTGCCCGCTGGCGCCCAGAGTACGGTTACTACCCGAAACAGGCGGGCTGCACCGTTAACACTTCCGCCAGCCTTGCTGCGCTGTGGAAGGTGGTCAACCAAATTGGCGGCAAAGAGGGCTATTTCTTCGGCAACGCTCTGTGGAAAACTCGCGGCGCGATGGATCTGCTGGTCGGTCACCGGCTGGCAAAAGGACGCCCGGAAAATGAATATCTGCAGACCGGCGATGCGGTGGACAGCTGGAAGGTGATTATCGTCGAGCCGGAAAAGCAGTTGACGCTGTTATTCGGCATGAAAGCGCCCGGCCTTGGCCGCCTGAGCTTTACCCTGTGCGATAAAGGCGACCATCGCGAACTGGACGTCCGCGCCTGGTGGCACCCGCACGGTATGCCGGGGCTCTGCTACTGGTTGCTGATGATCCCGGCGCATCTGTTTATTTTTCGCGGTATGGCCCGACGCATCGCGCACCTGGCGGAGCAAATCACCATCAAATAGAGTATAGGTACAGAATTCTTTCATGATTCTCATTGCATCGTAGTCAGAATCACGGAAAAATGCGCACGAAATTCTTTTGTTAAACAGTGGATCGATATGAAGGTACTGGTTACCGGTGCGACCAGCGGATTAGGCCGCAACGCGGTGGAATATCTGCGTAACAGGGGCATTAGCGTCAGAGCGACCGGGCGCAACGAAGCGATGGGCAAGCTTCTGAGCAAAATGGGCGCAGAGTTCGTCCCTGCGGACTTAACCGAGCTGGTCTCTTCGCAGGCCAAAGTGATGCTCGCCGGTATCGATACCCTGTGGCACTGTTCCAGCTTTACTTCACCCTGGGGCACTCAGCAGGCTTTCGATTTAGCCAACGTCCGCGCAACCCGTCGCCTCGGCGAATGGGCGGTTGCCTGGGGCGTACGCAACTTTGTACATATCTCCTCGCCGTCGCTCTATTTTGATTACCACCATCATCGCGATGTTCAGGAAGATTTTCGTCCGCAGCGTTTCGCCAACGAATTCGCCCGCAGCAAGGCGGCAAGCGAAGACGTGATCCATCTTCTGGCGCAAGCCAACCCGAATACCCGCTTCACGATCCTGCGTCCGCAAAGCCTGTTTGGCCCGCATGATAAAGTGTTTATTCCGCGTCTGGCGCAGATGATGCAGCACTATGGCAGCGTTCTGTTACCGCGCGGCGGCAGCGCGCTGGTGGACATGACCTATTATGAAAACGCGGTGCACGCGATGTGGCTCGCCAGCCAGCCACAGTGCGACCTTCTGCCCTCGGCCCGGGCGTACAACATCACTAACGGCGAACCGCAAACCTTGCACAGCATCGTGTTGAAACTCATCGATGAGCTGGGGATTAAGTGCCGCATCCGATCGGTTCCCTATCCTATGCTGGATATTATCGCCCGCAGCATGGAGCGCTTTGGCAATAAGTCAGCTAAAGAGCCCGCCTTTACCCACTACGGTGTCTCCAAGCTGAACTTCGATTTTACCCTTGATATCTCTCGCGCTCAGCAGGAGCTGGGCTATCAGCCGGTGGTGAACATGGATGAAGGGATTATCCGCACCGCCGCGTGGTTGAAGGACCACGGCAAGCTGCACTATTAACCGCGCCCGTACTTTTCCAGCAGCGCTTCAGCAATCGCCAGCGTTTGCGCATCGGCAACGCCGTCCCAGCGCGCGGGGCGGAAGTGCATCTGGAAAGCCATAATCACCCGCTTTTGCTGCGCTGGGGTCATTTCCGGCGTCACCTGATAGCCGTAGCGCGCCAGGACGTCCAGCAGCTCGGCAGTGTCTACCGGCTCGTATGACGGACGCCCCTGCAGATAAAACGCCACGCGCCGGGCATCCGGCCATGCGCCAATCCCCTGCTCCGCCAGCCTGCGCCACGGGAACAGCGGCCCCGGATCGTCTTTGCGCTGCGGGGCAATGTCGGCATGCGCGACTACGTTCTGCGGCAGGATCTGATAGCGAGCGATGATGTCCTTCGCCAACGGGATCAGGGCGTCAATCTGCGCCGGATTAAACGGCGTAAAGCTTTTCACCCCCGCCGTTTTTTGCCAGCCGCGATTCTCCAGCTCAATGCCAATCGAGGTATCGTTAATGCGCGTGCTGCCGCGCCAGAAGCTGACCCCCGCATGCCAGGCCAGATCCTCTTCCGGCACCAGCTGCCAGATCCGCGGTTTGCCTCCGTGCAGCGGCGGTTTCTCCGGGATCAGATAGTGAGAGCTCACCTGATTATCCGTCAGCGTCGCTAAGGAAACGTCGAAATCATCGGCGGTATAGTGGATCACCAGCACTTTGATGCGCGGATAAGCGGCCTGCGCCGGATGGCGCGTATCCAGCTGATAGCCATCGCGATCGATAATACCTTTTTCGCTGGCGCAGCCCGCCAGCAGCAGCGCCAGCAGTACGGCTGCCCGGCATCGTTTCATCGGCGGGTCTTCACCGCGGTGCCGCTGACGCTGACCATCAGCATACTGCTGTCTTTTCCCACGGTTTCGTAGTCAATATCAATCCCGACCACCGCATTGGCGCCCAGCGCCTTCGCCTGCTCGCTCAGCTCTTCAAACGCAATTTCGCGGGCCTTGCGCAGCTCTTTTTCATAGGCGCCGGAACGACCGCCGACGATATCGCGAATGCTGGCGAAAAAATCGCGGAATACGTTGGCGCCGAGAATCGCTTCCCCGGTGACGACGCCGCAGTATTCAATGATGGGCTGACCTTCAAGGGTCGGAGTAGTGGAAAATTGCATGATGAAACTCCTTCTTTAGCGTTCAATGCGTTAGCTCTAAGGGTCAAGCACAATCCCTATCTGATACACTATGCTTGAAAAGATATTCTAACGTAGTGAGCTCATAAGGAAATCATCATGCGCTACAAAGTTCTTGCACTCGTCCTCCCCTGCGCGCTGGCGCTCAGCGCCTGTACTACCGTCACGCCTGCCTACAAAGATAACGGCACCCGTAGCGGCCCCTGCATCGAAGGCGGCCCGGATGACGTGGCGCAGAAGTTTTATGACTACCAGCTGCAGAATCGCAATAGCGATTTAACCGCGCTGCGTCCGTACCTGAGCGACGGTCTGGCAAAACTGCTGAACGACGCGCGTCAGGATCCATCGAACAACGCCCTGCTGCAGTCTAATCTGTTCTCCAGCAGCAGTACCCCGGCCGACAGCGCCGAGGTCGCCAGCGCCTCCACGATCCCCAACCGCGATGCGCGCAACATTCCGCTGCGCGTGGAGCTAAAACAGGGCACCCAAAGCTGGAAGGATGAAGTGCTGATGATTCAGGAAGGCCAGTGCTGGGCGGTAGATGACGTCCGCTACCTCGGCAATAACGGCCATGCGCCGGCAGGCACCCTGCGTCAAAGTCTGGAAAAACGCTAACCGGCCGCTGGCACCTGGCAAAGAATCCCCGGTCTCCTTCAAGGCGCAGACCGGGGGCCGGTAGAGGCGAGGCTCATGGCTGAGCCGGGTAACAAAGCCAACGCTTCTGCGGCCTGATGTATGACGGGTATAACCCGGTAAAATGTCGGTAATTACTCTGGTATTGCCGACATTTACTCCCCCCGCCTCCACGAAGCCATATTTTGTGCTAACTTTAAATGTAAACGTGGTTTACATTTAACTTTTAACGCATAAATATTGCATAACTATTCTGCCAAAGGTACTATTTGCGGCCTCAATTGCTATTTGTATCAGACTGCCCAGATGAGCATTAAATTAAACGGCATTAATTGCTTCTACGGCGCGCACCAGGCGCTGTTCGACATCACGCTGGATTGCCCGCAGGGGGAAACGCTGGTGCTGCTCGGCCCAAGCGGTGCCGGAAAAAGCTCGCTGCTGCGCGTTCTTAACCTGCTGGAGATGCCGCGTTCCGGCACGCTGCACATCGCCGGGAACCATTTCGACTTTACCAAAGCGCCTTCTGACAAAGCCATCCGCGAGCTGCGCCAGAACGTCGGTATGGTGTTCCAACAGTACAACCTGTGGCCGCATCTGACCGTGCAGCAAAACCTGATTGAAGCGCCTTGCCGCGTGCTCGGCTTAAGCAAAGATCAGGCTTTAGCGCGCGCAGAAAAGCTGCTCGAACGTCTGCGCCTGAAACCCTATAGCGATCGCTACCCGCTACATCTTTCCGGCGGCCAGCAGCAGCGTGTCGCCATTGCCCGCGCCCTGATGATGGAACCGCAGGTTCTGCTGTTTGATGAACCTACGGCGGCGCTCGATCCAGAAATCACCGCCCAGATCGTCAGTATTATCCGCGAACTGGCTGAAACCGGCATTACGCAGGTCATCGTCACCCACGAAGTGGAAGTGGCGCGTAAAACGGCAAGCCGCGTGGTGTATATGGAAAACGGCCATATCGTTGAACAAGGTGATGCCGGCTGCTTCGCGCATCCGCAGACCGACGCGTTTAAAAACTATCTTTCACATTGATGTTTTCGGGGAAATGACGATGAAAAAAGTACTGATTGCCGCTCTTCTTGCGGGCATGAGCCTCTCCGCTACCGCTGCCCAGACCATTCGTTTCGCCACCGAGGCCTCTTACCCTCCGTTTGAATCGATCGACGCTAATAACAAAATTGTCGGCTTTGACGTCGATCTGGCGAACGCGCTGTGTAAAGAGATTGATGCGAACTGCACCTTTACCAATCAGGCTTTCGACAGCCTGATTCCCAGCCTGAAGTTCCGCCGTTTCGACGCGGTAATGGCCGGGATGGATATCACCCCTGAGCGTGAAAAGCAGGTGCTGTTCACGACCCCGTACTATGAAAACTCTGCGCTGTTTGTCGGCCAGCAGGGTAAATTCACCAGCATCGATCAGCTGAAAGGCAAAAAAGTCGGCGTGCAGAACGGCACCACTCACCAGAAATTCATCACCGACAAACATCCGGAAATCACTACCGTTCCTTACGACAGCTACCAGAATGCGAAGCTGGACCTGCAGAACGGCCGTATTGACGCCGTGTTTGGCGATACCGCAGTGGTGACAGAATGGCTGAAGAGCAATCCGAAGCTGGGAGCAGTCGGCGACAAAGTCACCGATAAAGACTACTTCGGCACCGGTCTCGGCATTGCGCTGCGCCAGGGCAATACCGAGTTGCAGCAGAAATTTAACGCTGCGCTGGAAAAAGTGAAGAGCGATGGGACTTACCAGTCTATCTATAACAAATGGTTCCAGAAGTAACGCTGAATGAACGAAATTTTTCCATTAGCAAGCGCCGCCGGGATGACCGTCGGCCTTGCCGTTTGCGCCCTGATCATCGGTCTGGTGCTGGCCATGCTGTTTGCCGTCCTCGAGTCGGTGAAGCTGCGCCCGGTCGCCTGGCTCGCAACCGGCATTGTCACCCTTTTGCGCGGACTACCGGAAATCCTGGTAGTTCTGTTTATCTATTTTGGTTCCTCTCAGCTGCTGCTGACCCTTTCTGACGGCTTTACTATTAATCTCGGCATTGTGCAGATCCCGGTACAGATGCAGATTGAAAATTTTGACGTCAGCCCATTCCTGTGTGGGGCTATCGCGCTTTCTCTGCTGTATGCCGCTTACGCATCGCAAACGCTGCGCGGGGCGCTTAAAGCCGTTCCGCAGGGGCAATGGGAATCCGGTCAGGCGCTGGGATTATCAAAAGCCGCTATTTTCTTCCGCCTGGTGATGCCGCAGATGTGGCGCCACGCGCTGCCGGGCCTCGGCAACCAGTGGCTGGTGCTGCTGAAGGATACCGCACTGGTGAGCCTCATTAGCGTCAACGATCTGATGCTGCAAACCAAAAGTATCGCTACCCGAACCCAGGAGCCGTTTAACTGGTATATCATCGCGGCAGCAATCTATCTGGTCATCACCCTGTTGAGTCAGTACATTCTGAAACGTATTGATCAGCGAGCGACGCGCTTCGAACGGAGACCAGGCTGATGCTTGATTACTTACCCGAACTGCTAAAAGGGCTGCATACCAGCCTGACGCTGACCGCGGCCTCGATCGTCGTGGCGCTGATTTTGTCGCTAATCTTCACCATCATCCTGACGTTAAAAACCCCGGGGCTGGTGTGGGTCGTGCGCGGCTATATCACGCTGTTTACCGGCACGCCGCTGCTGGTGCAGATCTTCCTGATTTACTACGGCCCGGGCCAGTTTCCGTCGCTGCAGGAGTATCCGCTGCTCTGGCATCTGATTTCCGAGCCCTGGCTCTGCGCGCTGATTGCCCTTTCTCTTAACAGCGCCGCTTATACCACCCAGCTGTTCTATGGCGCAATCCGCGCCATTCCGGACGGCCAGTGGCAATCCTGCGGCGCGCTGGGGATGAGTAAGAAGGATACGCTGGCGATCCTGCTGCCGTACGCTTTTAAACGCGCCCTCTCCTCCTACTCCAATGAAGTGGTGCTGGTGTTCAAGAGCACGTCCCTGGCCTACACCATTACCCTGATGGAAGTGATGGGCCACAGCCAGCTGCTCTATGGACGCACCTATGATGTAATGGTGTTCGGCGCCGCCGGCATCGTTTATCTGGTGGTCAATGGCCTGCTGACGCTACTGATGCGTCTGGTGGAACATAAAGCGCTGGCCTTTGAGCGACGCAATTAAAAACGCATATCCAGCCAAATCAAGACGGGTAGTTCACTGAATTACCCGTCTTTTTTTATTCAAGCCAAATAAATATCCATATTTATTGAATATAAATTCATTTAGTGGCATTGTTACTGCCAGCCGCAGACACGGCACAACAACATAAGATTGACCGACGGGAGTTCCACGATGAAAAAGTTAGTTCTGGCCGCACTGCTTAGTTCTTTCGCCTTTGGCGCCGCTGCCGCAGAAAAAATCAGCTTTGGCGTTTCTGCAACTTACCCACCGTTTGAATCGATGGACGCCAATAACCAAATCGCCGGTTTCGACATCGACCTGGCCAACGCGCTGTGCAAACAGATGCAGGCCGAGTGTACTTTTACCAACCATGCCTTCGACAGCCTGATCCCGGCGCTCAAATTCAAGAAATATGATGCGGTCATCTCCGGCATGGACATTACCCCGGAACGCAGCAAGCAGGTGGCGTTTACCGACCCGTACTACGCTAACTCCGCGCTGGTAATCTCGAAGAAAGATGCTTTCCACTCTTTCGCCGATCTGAAAGGCAAGCGCATCGGGATGGAAAACGGCACCACGCACCAGAAATACCTCCAGGATAAACATCCGGAAGTGAAAACCGTGGCTTACGATAGCTACCAGAATGCGTTCATCGACCTGAAAAATGGCCGTATTGATGGGGTGTTTGGCGATACCGCCGTGGTCAACGAGTGGCTGAAAACCAACCCGCAGCTGGGCGCGGCAACGCCGAAGGTCACCGACGCGCAGTACTTCGGTACCGGCCTCGGCATTGCGGTACGCCCGGATAACAAAGCGCTGCTGGAAAAACTGAACGCCGCGCTGAAGGCGATTAAAGCTGACGGTACCTACGATAAAATCAGCAAGCAGTGGTTCCCGGAGTAAACCCTCCCGGAGGCGGCGCTTGACGCGCCTGTCCGGGCTACCGGCCCGCAGACAGCCGTGGCCCCGTAGCCCGGGCTAGCACAGCGCAGCCCGGGAAGAAGCCGCGCCAAAGTCTCCATCCCGGCGCATTCCCCGGGTTGCGGCGTAAACGCCTTCTCCGGGCTACCGTTGAGCAGACAGCGCTAAACCTATATCCCGAGCAACCAATCCGCCACCTTAAACCGGCAGGGTAAACTGGAAACAGGCTCCTGCCGGCGCTTCAAGCAGGCGAATATCGCCGCCGTGCAGCTGCAGCATCCGCCGGACAATCATTAATCCCAACCCTCCTCTCGATGCGCTTTGCGCGCCAGGTTCCAGCACCGAAGGTCGTTCAAACAAGGTTGCCCGCAGCTCGCCGGCGATGCCCGGCCCGCTATCGGCCACCTCGACGATAATCTCTGACCCTGACCGCCGAGCCGCCAGGCGAATAACCCCGCCCTCCGGCGTATGACGAATGGCGTTATCGAGCAAATTGGTCAACACCCGTTCAATCATTGAGAGATCGGCGGTGACCGGCGGTAATCCGGCAGCCAGCTCCAGCTGCAAACCGATATTGCGCGTCGCGACGGGCAGATCGAATTTTTGCGCCACATCCTGCACCAGCTCGGCCAGCACGAACGTTTCCGGCTGCGGCTTAATCCCACCGTGCTCCAGGCGGGCCAGCTCAAACAGCTGCTGAGAAAGATGGCGCACTTTATTGCCCTGGCGCAGCGCGATATTCAAATACTGCTTGTTCTCTTCCATCGTCAGGCGATCGGCCTTCAGGCTTAACGTTTCCAGATATCCCAGCAAGGAGGTGAGCGGCGTGCGTAAATCATGGGAGATATTGGCAACGAACTCTCGCCGCTGACGGTCGCTATCGGCCAGACGATCCCACTGCCCGGCAATCTGGCGGGCCAGTTCAATAAAGCGGTTATGCAGTACGGCGACTTCGTTTCCCGGATTCGCCTCCGGGGTTTGCGCCGCCAGCGCCTTAATCGCATGGATGCTGTCCTGCTCATTCGTAGCCACCAGCGCGGTGAGCTGACGCACCGGGCGCGTGACCCACCGCCAGGCGAGCAGTCCCGCCAGCAGGCCGAGAGCGGCCACCAGCAGCAGAGTCCACAGCAGCAGGCTGGACAGTGTTTTCAGCCAGGCGCTTGCCGCCAGTTCATTAAAGGTTTCGCCCTGCAGAATGATATAGAGATAGCCGCGCAGCTGACCGTCCTGGCGCAGCGGCGCCACGCTAAATACTTTTTGTTTATCAAGGCTGCGCGGATCATCGCCGTATACCGGCCACGCGCCGCCGGAAAGGAACGTTTGCACCGGCGCCAGATCGATGCGCTGACGTTTGATATGACCGGGCGGCGCGGCGTCGGCCAGCAGCTCGCCGTCGGGCGAAAGCAGATACAGTTCCACGCTGGGGTTGAAGGTCATTAGCCGGTCGAAAAGCGGTTTCAGCATCCGGCGGTCAACCTGCCCCTGAGCGTCCAGCAGCGGCTCGCGAGCGGCGATTTGCTGCGCCAGCCCGGCGGAAAGACGCTGGACCATCACGTTGCCGTACTGCGCGCTGCTGTAGAGCTGGATCAGGCAAACGGCTAACGCACAAAGCAGCAGTAACGAGGTAAACACCAGCGCCAGGCGCTGGCTGAGGCTGAGACGGCGGATCATGGCTGCGCCTCTTTGCGCTCCACGGCAAATTTATAGCCTTTACCCCAGACGGTCAAAATGATGTCCGGCTCCGCCGGGTCACGCTCAATTTTGGTGCGCAGACGGTTGATATGGGTATTGACCGTATGCTCATAGCCGTCGTGCTGATAGCCCCACACCCGATCGAGCAGCTCAAGACGGGAAAAGACCTCCCCGGGGTGACGAGCAAAATAGTATAAAAGATCGAACTCGCGCGGGGTGAGATCCACCATCTCGCCGCGCAGCTTAACGTCGCGGGATAGAGGATCGATGCTCAAGCCGTGGCTATTGATACGCCCGGCATCCATTAACAAATTTTGCCCCATCGCCTCCTGGCGACGGAACACCGCTTTGACCCGGGCGGTCAGTTCGAGAATCGAAAAGGGTTTGGCCAGATAATCATCCGCTCCCATCTCCAGCCCCTGTACCCGCTGGGTTTCGCTGGCGCGAGCGCTGATAATGATAACCGGCAGATAGCGGGTTTGCTGACGAATGTGCCGACAAATTTCCAGACCGTCTACGCCCGGCAGCATCAGGTCGAGGATCACCGCATCCCAAAGCTCTTTTTCCAGCAGGCGCAGGGCCTGGGCTCCGTCCGCCACGTGGACAATCTGATAGCCCTCATCCAGCAGATTCAGGCGCAGCAGCGCGGCGATATCTTCATCATCTTCAACCAACAGAATTTTTTTTGCCACCGGCAGCACTCCGCTATTCTTACGTTCTGATAAGCCAAGCTTACCCGATCTTCGCCGCCTGAAGAGTTCACATTTTGTTTATACTTCGCGAACCAGCAGGGTCAGCACCTCATAATGGGCGGTATGGGGGAACATATCGAACAGCTGGACGCGCTCAATACGATAACCGGCCAGGCGAGCGATATCTTTCGCCATCGTTCGGGCGTTGCAGCTGGAGTAGATAATAAACTCCGGCTCCATACGGCTTAAATAGGCGCACAGGCCGTCGCCGATACCCCGACGCGGCGGGTTCACCAGTACCAGATCGGGAATTTCGCCTTCGCCGGTAGCAAACTGCGTAGAATCGAGCGCCTGGAAATGCAGATTCTGCAGGCCGAGCTGCGCCGCCGATTGTCTGGCGCAGGCGATGGCCTCAGCGGCGATCTCAATCCCGGTCAGGCGCATCTCCGGCGTGGCGCAGTGCAGACCAAAGCCGCCAACGCCGCAAAAGAGATCCCACATATGATTAACCGGTAGCTGGCGCACCCAGTCGCGAGCGGTGGCATACAGCCGGCTGGCCACCGCCGGGTTGGTCTGAAAGAAGCTTTGCGGGCGGATCCATAGCGGCACGCCGTTAAAGTTTTCCGCCAGCGCCTGCTGGTCGGTGAGGAAAATTTCCCGCTCTCCTTCCATGATGGCCATATGCACCGGCTGAATATTGGCGGTAATCACTTTCAGCTGCGGCAGCTGCGCCTGGAGCGCCGGCAGCGCGGCGCGCAGCTGGGCCAGCTTGGTCTCCGAACGCAGAACAAAGCGCAGCATCATCCCGCCGTCGAGCCGGCTTTCGGTCAGCAGAATGTACTTCAGCTCTCCGCGCCTGCGGGCAACGTTATAGGGCGTGAGTCCGGCGCGGGCGATAAACGGCTTGAGCGCAGCGAAGACGGGGGCGAAGCCTGGCGGATAGAGCGGGCAATCGGTGAGGTCTTCCGGGGCGCCATCACGGTGCAGCATTCCGAGCAGCGGGCGCTCTACGCTACCGCTGACCACCATTTTCGCTTTGTTGCGAAACCCGCTTTCCGGGCCGCAAACCGGCGCGCACCAGTCAGCGACGGGGGCATCGGCGAGAAGCGTGCGCAAATCGGCCATTTTATCGGCGAGCTGTTGCGATACCGGCAGTTCCAGCCACTGGCAGGAGCGACAGCGGCCCGCGTCATAGAGTGCGCAGTGCATAACAAGACCTTCAAAAAAACAGGGGCGGGGATTGTATCACCGTTACTGTAAACGGAAAAAGCGTCGGCACGGGGCCGGAACAAACAGCATGGCCAGCACCAGTAGATCCGGCAGCTTTTGCAGCACCAGAGAACGAAATATTTCGCGCTTCGATTCACCGGCAATGCTAAACAGCTCAGGATAACCGTAGCCCAATGAAGCGGCCCACAGGTAGCCAATCACAATAATCTGCGTCAACAGGAACAGCCAACGCGCCCAGTTGCGCCCTTTTACCAGCGAAAACGCGCACCAGATTTCAATAAATACCAGCACCAGACTTGAGAGAAACACCAGGGTGAGCGCCCACGTCTGCACGCTGCGATGGACAAAATCCGCGATTCCCTGAACGCCAAGCTGGTTGAGGATCATCAGCAAATCCAGGCCGCGGATTAAAATAATGGCGAAGGCCGCCACCTGCACCAGCGCAGGAACGTTAAGACGAGCATGAGACGAACGCGTTTTAGTAAACAATCCCAACGTAAAGTCTTCCATGAAAACGGCGCCACAAATGCGGCGCCGATGTTAACTCTATTGCAGATTTTAGGTGGTTCAGCCGCTTCTTGCACGCTGGATATCGCGCACCCGCTGCTTTTCCGCGCGGGCCATCAAATACCAGGCGATAAAACCAACAATGCCGACCACGCCGAGGATTAACGTTGCCAGGGCATTAATCTCCGGGTTAACCCCCATGCGCACGCTGGAGAAGACCAGCATCGGCAGCGTCGTCGCCCCCGGCCCGGAAACAAAGCTGGCAATAACCAGGTCGTCGAGCGACAACGTAAAGGCCAGCAGCCAGCCGGAGACCACCGCCGGCATAATCATCGGCAGCGTAATGACGAAAAAGACCTTCAGCGGCGCGGCGCCCAGATCCATCGCCGCCTCCTCAATTGAGTGGTCCAGCTCACGCAGGCGCGATGAAATGACCACCGCCACGTACGCGGTACAGAAGGTCACGTGCGCCAGCCAGATGGTCAGCATGCCGCGATCCGACGGCCAGCCAATTGAATGCCCCAGCGCGACAAACAGCAGCAGCAGCGACAGGCCGGTAATCACATCGGGCATCACCAGCGGCGCGGTGATCATAAAAGCAAAGCCGTTTGAACCGCGGAAGCGGCCAAAACGCACCATCACCACTGCGGCAATGGTACCGAGGATCGCCGCCGCCGTCGCGGCGCAGGCGGCAATGGTCAGGCTTAAGCCTACCGCGCTCATCATCGCATCGTCATGAAACAGCTCGCGATACCAGCGCGTCGACCACCCGGCCCATACCGTCACCAGCTTTGAGCTGTTGAACGAGTAAATTACCAGCATCAGCATCGGCGCATACAGAAAGGTAAAGCCAAGCAGCAAAATGATGATTCGCCACGGCGAACGGACTACCGGTAAATTATTCATCCGTGTTCCCCCACCTGTTTTTGCTGATGCTTGTGGAACCACATGATCGGTACGATCAGCAACAGCAGCATCACTATCGCTACCGCCGAGGCCACCGGCCAGTCGCGGTTGTTAAAGAACTCCTGCCACAGCACGCGGCCAATCATAATACTGTCCGGGCCGCCCAGCAGTTCCGGGATAACGAACTCCCCTACCGCCGGAATAAATACCAGCATCGACCCGGCAATAATCCCGCCTTTGGTGAGCGGGACGATCACCTGGAAGAAGGTCTTCAGCGGCCGGGCACCCAGATCCAGCGACGCCTCAACCAGCGAGTAATCGATGCGCGTGAGGGCGGTATAAATCGGTAGCACCATAAACGGCAGATAGGCGTAAACAATACCGATATAGACCGCCAGGTTGGTGTGCAGGATCTCCAGAGGCTGGTCGATAACCCCCAGCCACAGCAGGAAGTTGTTCAGCACGCCGTTGCTTTTCAGCAGCCCCATCCAGGCATAGACGCGGATCAGGAACGACGTCCATGACGGCAGAATGACCAGCAGTAGCAGGATATTCCGGGTCGATGGCTTACTGTGCGCCACCGCCCACGCCAGCGGATAACCCAGCAGCAGACAGCAGAACGTCGAGATCCCTGCCACCTGGAGCGACTGCAGATACGCCTCAAAATAGAGAGGATCGTCGGTAAGCTGCAGGAAATTACCGAGATTCAGCGTTAACGTTAGCTGGCCGTCGGCCCACTCCAGCAGATCGGTGTAGGGCGGGATCGCCCGCGCCATCTCCGCCAGGCTGATTTTAAAGACGATCAGAAATGGCAGCAGGAACAGCAGGATCAGCCATATGTAAGGCAGCGCAATCACCAGCTTGCGCCCGTGGGCCATCTGCAGCCGCGCCAGCCACAGCGCGAAACCGCCCGGTTTGTTTACGCCTGACGGGGGTTCTAATGTACGCATTGCCCTCTCCTCACACCGTCAGCACGACGCAGCTATCGGCGTCCCAGCATAAACGGACTTCATCGCCCCAGGTTGGCGCCCCTTTGCGGTAACGGTGCTCGTTCTGCAGCTGAGCGCTGAGCATCTGCCCGCTTTTCAGGCGCACATGGTAGATAGACAGGTCACCGAGATAGGCAATATAGATAACCTCACCTACCGCGAAGTTATAGCCGTCCGCCGGTGGGTCCTCGCAGAGCATAATTTTTTCCGGGCGCAGAGCCACCCACACCGGGACGTTATCGACGACGGAGGCATCGGGATCGACCTTCAGCGGATGCGTCAGGCCCGGGGAATCCAGCACCAGGCCATCTTCCTGGCGCTCTTTCACCAGCCCTTCAAAGACGTTAACCGAGCCGATAAACTCCGCGCTGTAGCGGGTAGTTGGGTGCTCGTAAATTTCCTCCGGCTCGCCGATCTGTACGAACTTGCCGCGGTTCATAATGGCGATACGCCCCGCCATGGTCATCGCCTCTTCCTGATCGTGGGTTACCATCACGCAGGTGACGCCGACGCGCTCAAGAATATCGACCACTTCCAGCTGCATCCTGTCGCGCAGCTTCTTATCCAGCGCGCCCATCGGCTCGTCAAGCAGCAGCAGTTTCGGTCTTTTCGCCAGGCTGCGGGCCAGCGCCACGCGTTGACGCTGACCGCCGGAGAGCTGATGCGGTTTACGCTTTGCGAACTCCTGCATATGCACCAGCGCCAGCATCTCCTGCACCCGACTGGTGATTTCAGCCTTAGGCAATTTGTCCTGCTTGAGGCCAAAGGCGATGTTCTGCTCCACCGTCATATGGGGAAAGAGCGCATAGGACTGAAACATCATGTTAATCGGCCGCTGATACGGCGGCACCCGCGCCAGATCGACGCCATCCAGGACAATCTGCCCGGCGGTAGGCTGTTCGAATCCCGCCAGCATGCGCAGCAGGGTTGACTTGCCGCAGCCGGATGCGCCCAGCAGGGCAAAAATTTCGCCTTTATAAATGGTGAGATTGACATCATCGACGGCGTGCTGGCCATCGAAGGACTTCGTTAAATTACGGATTTCGAGCAGCGGGGTCAGCGCTTTGGGGGTTTTCGCCTGCGGGCGAGGAATTACATCATTCACGGGGTGTTCTCCGGCAGAAATCAAATCATGGTGCAGGCGCACCATAACGGTGCGCCTGTTGCCGGCAGCGCGACGCTTATCCGGCCTACAACTCACGGAGAATTACTTACCGCTTTTCACCTTCGTCCATGCGCGAGTACGCACGCGATCGATTTTCGGATCCTGGACTTTCAGGGTGAACAGCTTGGCGAAGACGTCAGCCGGCGGGTAGATGGCCGGATTGCTGCGGATCGCTTCGCTGACCAGCGGCGTAGATGCTTTGTTGCCGTTAGCGTAATAGACATGATCGCTAATATGCGCGATAACGTCCGGACGCATCAGATAGTTCAGGAATTGATAAGCCTCTTCTTTGTTTTTCGCATCTGCCGGCATAGCGAAGACGTCAAAGAACGCCAGCGCGCCCTCTTTCGGGATAAAGTAGGAAACGTTGACCCCGTTCTTCGCTTCTTTCGCCCGGTTAGCCGCCTGCCATACGTCGCCCGCCCAGCCGATCGCGACGCAGATATCGCCGTTCGCCAGGTCGTTGATGTACTGCGAAGAGTGGAAGTAGCGAATATTCGGACGCAGCTTCAGCAGCAGGTCGGTTGCCGGGCCAGTGTAGTCATCGGCTTTGGCGCTATTAGGATCTTTACCGAGGTAGTTCAGCACGGTGGCGAAAATCTCTTCCGGGGCATCAAGGAAGGAGACGCCGCAGCTTTTCAGTTTCTCCAGATTTTCCGGCTTCATTACCAGATCCCAGCTGTCCAGCGGCGCATCTTTGCCCAGCACGGCTTTCACTTTATCGATGTTATAGCCTATGCCGGTTGTCGCCCACAGGTAGGGAATCGCGTATTTATTGTCCGGGTCGTGCTTCGCGACCAGCTTCAGCACTTCCGGATCGAGATTTTTCCAGTTGGGGAGCTTGCTCTTATCCAGCGGCTGGAACACCCCTGCCGCCAGCTGGCGCTCGAGGAAGCTGGCCGACGGCACCACCAGGTCAAATCCGGTGCTGCCCGCCATAAGCTTACCCTCCAGCACTTCATTGGAGTCAAAAACGTCATACACCACTTTAATACCGGTCTCTTTTTCAAAATTCGCCACCGTATCCGGGGCAATATAATCAGACCAGTTATATACATGCAGGGTTTTTTGTTCGGCTGCGAGCGAACCGGCAGAGACGGCCATCAGCGCACCCGTAACCAGACCTGTTAACCATTTTTTACCAAAGGCGGTCATATCTCTTATTCCTTCTCAATGCCCGTTAACAAGCGGGCTGAATATACGCACTTGTTCGCATGCAATAATCATGCATTTTTTTTCAATGCCTAAGAAAAGGAGAGAGGACCTCTCCCGGAATGGTTGCCCGCAACTGGAAGCAGCGTCAGAATAACTGTAGCCAGAATAAGAGGCTATAGCCCAGGAGAAAAAACGGCTTTTATCAATTTTTTATGCAATAAGGGTCTATGTGATAAGCCGAAAACGGCGGAATGGCGGTGAAAAATTCTTTACAGGAAGGTTAACAACAGAATAATCGCGGGTAATACGCAGCCACCATGGCAGTGACTGCGCTATTTTTCGCCAGCCTCAGTGAAGAAAATGGTACTGAATATTCTCAGCTATCGGCTCTTCTTCCTCAGACTTATACAGCACCTGGTTAGCACTGGCTTCAAGGATGACCATCGATATCTGTTCTTCGCTCTGACGGAAAAACCATGCAAACTGATCGATCGTCACGCCGACGCCGACGGTCAACGCCTGGCAAACCACCAGTTTCGGCAGATTATCATCCTGAATATCGAGGAAAGCTTTCACCGTCAACGAGCTGGCGTTAATCGCAGAAAGATCGGCGGAAAGCGGCAGGAGCGCGGAGGGTTTCACCTCAGCCAGCGCGGAGAAAAGCACCACGTTATCAACCAGGTCAAGTTTGGCATCAAAAATGCCTTCGAAATTTTGCATATGCGGCAGGTGCAGTGCCTGGCAGGAATCACACTCAAAAAAGCTGATGCCCAATTCGTCGAGCCATTGACGTAACGTATCAAGACCCGGAACGACCAGTGAATCCATATGACCTGTGACCTCTTACTGTGAAAAATGCGACGCCATAGCTTACGCAAAAAAAGCGCCGTATTCCATGACGGTGTCGCGAAAGGCAGCTATCCCCCCATTTTCAGACAAAATCCGGGCGTCGCTTGTCGTTCAATCCAGGCGATCATCTTGCCGGCAATATCGACGCCGGTGGTGGTTTCAACCCCCTCCAGCCCCGGAGAAGCGTTCACTTCCATCACCAGCGGTCCGCGCGTGGCGCGCAGTATATCCACGCCCGCCACGTCCAGCCCGAGCGTTTGCGCCGCCTTAATGGCCATTTCACGCTCCTGCTCGCTGATAAGCGCCACCGAGGCTACGCCGCCGCGATGCAGGTTGGAGCGAAAATCGCCCTCCTTCGCCCGCCGCTCAATCGCCGCGACCACTTCATTACCCACCACGAGGCAGCGCACGTCCCGGCCTTTCGCCTCGGCGATATACTCCTGAACCAGAATATGCGCATTCAGGCCGCGAAAAGCGTCAATAACGCTCTCTGCCGCCTGGCGCGTTTCGGCCAGCACAACGCCGATCCCCTGCGTCCCCTCCACCAGCTTGACCACCAGCGGCGCGCCGCCAACCATGGCGATCAGATCGCTGGTGTCGTCCGGCGAGTGGGCAATACCGGTGAGCGGCAGGTCGATGCCCTGGCGCGCCAGCAGCTGGAGCGAGCGCAGCTTGTCGCGGGCGCGCGTGATGGCTACCGATTCATTCAGCGGGTAGCTGCCGAGCAGCTCAAACTGACGCAGCGCCGCGGTGCCGTAGTAGGTGATCGCCGTGCCGATACGCGGGATCACGGCGTCAAAATGCGGGAGCTGGCGGCCTTTATAGTGAATTGACGAGGCCACCGGGCTGACGTTCATATAGCAGGAAAGCGGATCGAGGATTTCCACCTGATGACCGCGTTTTTGCGCGGCTTCGCGCAGGCGTCGACATGAATAAAGCGTTCCATCCCGGGATAATATGGCAATTTTCACCCTGCACCTCTGCGAAAAGACCCGCTCTGGCGGGCCTCTGAGTAGCAAACAACGTTTTAAATTAGCGCTGACCTGCGGAATTTCCTTGCGTCAGACCGGGTGCAGTTTACACGCAATCAGCGCGTAGCCCATCCCTGCTTATGCAGATATTCCAGAATAAATGGCCGGCTTTCTTTGACGATAGTCCGGCGGATATGGTCGCTCCAGGTATCGCGACGCGTGTTGCTGCCGCGAGAGAGATAATAGTGCGCCAACTGCTCGTCATATTCAGCAAGGACCGTCTCATCCAGCGGCTGATAGTAATTTTCATGAACCAGCATCGCCGACGGCATGCGCGGTTTCACTTCCGGATTATCGTCAGGCCAGCCAAGGCACAGGCCAAACAGCGGCATTACGTGCTGTGGGAGCTTCAGCAGCTGGGTCACCGCATCAATATTGTTACGCAGCCCGCCGATATAGACGCCGCCCAGGCCAAGAGATTCCGCCGCCACCAGCGCATTCTGCGCCATAATCGCGGTGTCGACGCAGCCCAGCAGGAGCTGTTCGGCGAGCCCCAGCTGAGCGTCCGGGCAGATTTGCAGATTGCGGTTAAAATCAGGGCAGAATACCCAGAATTCCGCAGCCTGCGCCACGTGCTGCTGTCCGCCGCTCAGCGGCACCAGCTGTTGACGTATTTCCGGGTCGGTAACGCGAATAATTGAGGTACATTGTAAAAAACTGGAGCTGGAGGCTCCCTGCGCGCTGGCGATAATTGCGGCGCGCTGTTCTTCGCTGATCGGCGCGTCGGTAAAATGGCGAATAGAACGGTGGCTACGCAGCAGCTCAATGGTCGGCGTCATCTCGTTTTTCTCTGTCAGGCAATGATGAAGGGGAATTTTTCGTTTGCGTCAACTGCGGGGCAACAACTTTCGCCACACGCCAGATTAACGCCACGGCGGCCGGAAGCATCAGCAGGATCCCCGCGAAGATCATCAGCAGCGCCGCTGTCGGGCTGGAGAACGGCGCAGGCAGGCTGACGTACTGATTAAGCGAGAGCCAGGCCAGGGTCAACAGCACCATGCCGATAAACTCAACTACCAGAACGCTTTTGGGTAATGCTGCGGGCGATCGCATAACGCTCCTCCGGTCCAAAGCAATCACGCAACCGGGTAAAAAAGTCGCGTATCAGAGGGAGTATAGCGGTTTCATCAGCAGAATATTTAACAAACATAGCCTTAAGCCATCAAAGCAAAAGGCAGAACCTTCTTTTCCTCGTTGCCATAACGCGGCATGATACGCCCCATTCGCCATCCGGCTGAGGTTTAAGGAGAGAGAGTATGTTTACGGTAATTTTTGGTCGTCCAGGTTGCCCATATTGCGTTCGCGCCAAAGAACTGGCGGAAAAACTGAGCAACGAGCGCGATGATTTTAACTATCGCTACATTGATATCCACGCTGAAGGCATCAGCAAAGCCGATCTGGAGAAAACCGTGGGTAAACCGGTTGAAACCGTACCGCAGATTTTTGTCGATCAGAAGCACATTGGCGGCTGCACCGACTTTGAAGCCTGGGCGAAAGAGAATCTCGGTCTGTTTGCCTGAGACGACTCACTCCTCTGACGAGGGCTTGCGTCTGGTATCAAGCCAGGCGCAAATAAATAAAAAGCACAGCGCGCCCAGCGCGCACCAGAACACCGCGCTAAATAGCCACGCCAGTTCCTGCCAGAAAGATCGTTGAGTGACGAAGAACAACCGCATGACGACCAGACAAATAGGCGCAGCCAGCATAGCGCCGATAAGCGGACGCAGCACCCGCTGACCCGGGGAGAGGCAGCTTGCCGCCGCACCGGGTAGCAAAAAGAACAGCAGCCCGAGCTCAGGGTTACCGGTAGCCCGAAAGGCGCCTTTCATATGTAACAGCAGCGATAAGCAAACCACGATAAATAGAAAGAACCCACAGATAATACCGGCCCAAGCACGCTCAGATTTCACGACATCCTCCTGATTTTGCCTCTAACCAACTTCCACTTCGCCCAGTCAGATAAAGATTCTGGCAATCCATGCCAATAAAAGATCCCGTCAAGGTAATAACGATTGTTGCTAGCCGCAGCCCCCAGGAAAGATTAAACTATCGACTATATTTTGCTGGTTATAACGGGATGCCAGAATAGCGTTCGGGACAACGCGAACACTGGACCAACCTTAGACCAAATAACCATTTCCTTCAACAACTTACTAGTAAATGAGAAGTTGGCTTTCGTGAATATAAACGTCGCAGATTTGTTAAACGGGAATTACATCCTGTTATTGTTCGTTGTACTTGCACTGGGACTCTGCCTCGGGAAACTGCGTCTCGGGTCGGTACAACTTGGTAATTCCATTGGCGTTTTAGTGGTTTCCCTATTATTAGGGCAGCAGCATTTCAGTATTAACACTGACGCCCTCAATCTCGGCTTTATGCTGTTTATTTTTTGCGTCGGCGTAGAAGCGGGCCCCAACTTTTTTTCTATTTTTTTTCGCGATGGGAAAAATTACCTGATGCTCGCGCTGGTGATGGTCGGCAGCGCAATGCTGATCGCCATGGGGCTGGGTAAGCTCTTCGGCTGGGATATCGGCCTGACGGCCGGGATGCTCGCCGGCGCGATGACGTCCACTCCCGTGCTGGTCGGCGCCGGGGATACGCTTCGCCACTTCGGCATGCCCAGCGATCAGCTCGCCCTTTCGCTCGATCATCTGAGCCTCGGCTATGCGCTGACCTATCTGATTGGCCTGGTCAGCCTGATCGTCGGCGCCCGCTATATGCCGAAGCTGCAGCATCAGGATTTGCAGACCAGCGCCCAGCAAATCGCCCGCGAGCGCGGTCTCGATACCGACTCCCGGCGTAAGGTCTATTTGCCGGTGATCCGCGCCTACCGCGTCGGTCCGGAGCTGGTGGCGTGGGCTGATGGTAAAAATCTGCGCGAGCTGGGTATTTACCGCCAGACCGGCTGCTACATTGAGCGCATCCGCCGCAACGGCATTCTCGCGAACCCGGACGGCGATGCGGTGCTGCAGATGGGTGATGATATCGCCCTGGTGGGTTACCCGGATGCCCATGCCCGCCTCGACCCAAGCTTCCGTAACGGCAAAGAGGTCTTCGACCGCGATCTGCTCGATATGCGCATCGTCACCGAAGAGATCGTGGTCAAAAACCACAATGCCGTCGGCCGTCGCCTGGCGCAGCTGAAGCTGACCGACCACGGCTGCTTCTTAAACCGCGTCATTCGCAGCCAGATCGAAATGCCTATCGACGATAACGTGGTGCTCAACAAGGGCGATGTGCTGCAGGTCAGCGGCGACGCGCGTCGCGTTAAAACCGTCGCCGATCGTATCGGCTTCATCTCCATTCACAGCCAGGTGACCGACCTGCTCGCCTTCTGCGCCTTCTTTATCGTTGGCCTGATGATCGGCATGATCACCTTCCAGTTCAGTTCGTTCAGCTTCGGCATCGGTAACGCCGCCGGTCTGCTGTTTGCCGGCATTATGCTCGGCTTCCTGCGCGCCAACCATCCGACGTTCGGCTACATCCCGCAGGGCGCGCTGAATATGGTGAAAGAGTTCGGCCTGATGGTATTTATGGCCGGCGTGGGGCTCAGCGCGGGCGCCGGGATTAACAACGGCCTCGGCGCCGTCGGCGGTCAGATGCTGGCGGCGGGCCTGATCGTCAGCCTGGTACCGGTGGTTATCTGCTTCCTGTTCGGCGCGTACATCCTGCGCATGAACCGCGCGATGCTCTTCGGCGCCATGATGGGCGCCCGTACCTGCGCGCCGGCGATGGAAATTATCAGCGATACTGCCCGCAGCAATATCCCGGCGCTGGGATACGCGGGGACCTACGCCATCGCTAACGTATTGTTAACCCTGGCAGGTACGCTGATTGTCATCATCTGGCCGGGACTACAGTGAATTTTTTAAGAAAAAAAACGCGCATACGCAGAACTTTTTTTGCTGGCATCAGTCATAAGTAGTGCCACTGCTTTTCTTTGATGTCCCCATTTTGTGGAGCCCATCAACCCCGCCACTTAGGTTCAAGGTTGATGGGTTTTTTGTTGCATGGAATTCAATTCATTATAAGTCAAACACTTAGATACGAGCTTAACTATAAGTGGCGACAAAATGGCGGCAGAGTATTTCTCATTACCATCGTTCGTTGTCCCAGCGCCCATTCTTTTCTGTATTGGCATGGCAGAATCCATCAAGATCAGGGAAGAGAGTAAGCTGACGAACATCAAAAGTACCTTCTAGAAGCCTTAAAAACTCTTCTTTCATACTTGCCGTGATAGCAATTGGAAGATAGGCCTCTTCTGAGTGATCAAAATCGAGACTTCCCATTGGGTCATCACTTACGATACTATACATAAATTGCGCACTTTGAGCTGCAATTCTTTTAGTTACCGCTGGAGGCTCCCATGTTGTAGCACCACCATTGCTTATCCCTTTCTCAAATATCTGATCATAGTTGCGCTCCTCTGTTTCTCCTTCCTGCCCATATATAGAATCTGAATGAATCCCAAACAGCAACCCTGGCTTTCCTCTTTCTGATTGGCAAGCGAACCACAATGCAACCAGCATATTCCTTGAAAAATCTATTAAACGAGTAGCTGCACCATGGTGTTGAAGCTTAGCAAGTACTTCGAAATCAGCTAGACGTCTTCCCTCTTCATACCCATAACCCTTGTGGCGAGCTTTTCTTAACAACTCAACCTCGTAGTTTCTCATTCTTCGCTCAGAGACATTACGGTGAGTAAACTTCAACCGTCTATAAGCAGCACTGTGAATCGCCCAATCAACGTTTCCCTGCCCTCTCCACATATAAACATTCATTCGGTTAGCTGCATGTTCTTCTGTTATTTCAATTAGTTGCCCTAAATTCCTGGGCGTTTTGATTCTTCCAAATAATTTCGTTTCAATTGAATCCACTGCTGTATCCCCAATAGTGGTGGCTATTACTTTTAGAACAAGCTAATTCTTTCTTTACATAGCAGGCTAGGCATTTGTATAAACATATCTAACCTGTTTTACGCTTCAAGGTTCCCCTTCGCTGGGTTAACCTACTAAACAAATGGTTATGAATCTATATTGGTGCAATTTTTACCGCCGTAGCCTTGAGTTTGACAGCGTCAAAGTATCTGCTCTAATCGTTACCACATTTTTCAGTGGTTGAAATATATCCTTCTTCCATGAAACCCGTACCAGTTCTAGCATTGCGGGTTTTTCTTGCTTATCAAATTTTTCATTACTTGATCCTACCGACTCACCTAAAAATATTTTATCCTTATTTATCAGCTAGTTAAAAATATATTAGATCCTCCGCAGATCCATAAAACTGAAAAAAACTGAAATTCTTTTCAATCTTTTCAGATTTGGATTTCTGGTAAGCCGCCAGCACTGGCGCGGTGCGGCGGCCTGGTTTGTAGAAAAATAAAACTGAAAAATTTTTATGATCCAGAAACCGCAGGCGGGTGCGGTGTAGCGCCGTTTTCGTCACGGAAAGATTTATTTTGTCAGGCTCACACGCTGCCAGCGCCCTGCTGCGCGCGCGATCTGTTTTGCGTATTGAGGTGGAATGATTAGCCGCGAAAAGGCCGCTGCGGCCGTTACGCAGCGTTTTATGAGGGCATAAAAAACCCGCATTACGCGCTGAGGGATCCCCATAAAACAGCGCTAATAAACCAGCACCATACTTCGGTAGGCTCTGGCGAGGTGGTTAAGAACGGTGCTCAGCACCGTTCGCCTTAATATTAGCGGGGAGTGTCGCAGGACATTCTCCGCTAACGTCAGATAAGAGATTACCCGCCGCGATTTAACACTGTTGGCCTGATACCTTACATGTAATCCTTTACTTTCTGCATGATAACCATTAAGCCACAGGACTATTGTGCTCAGCGTTGCCAGCAGGCTCAGCACCAGCATTCTTCCCGCTGAACGGCTGTAACTGGCCCGCAGACCGAACCCGAACCGTTCGCTTTTCTCATCGCGGAAGTTCTGCTCTATCTGCATTCGGCGACTGTATAACTTCATGATTTCACGTGGCTTAAAGTCGTCTGTGCTGCTGAAGATGAGCCACGGCTCTTTTGCTGAAGAGCGCCCGTCGCAAACCTGAGATTTGCGTTTTATACGACACCTTGAGTGCCGGTGTTTCCGGCCTTTTGGTTCTTTCCTGTGCAGATAAAAATGTCCCTCACACCGGGTATATTCCGCCCGTGCAAGCGTGCCTGGCCCCGGATATTCTGGTTTACTGCTGGCCTGTAATTCCTGACGCCTGAACCAGTATTCACCTTTGCTGTTCAGGCGCATCTGGATATTACCCCTGACACGGCCAATAAAATCCCATCCGAGCGACCGGATATGCCGGAACCAGGCATTCTGGAAGCCCGCATCGGTAACGATGATGACTCTGGCCGTCGGGTTCACCGCCCCGGCAAGGGCATCAAGGAAGGCCTTTTGTATCTGTCCATTCTGCTGCTTTTCTGACGGGACTATCCAGCTTAACAGCGGAAGCGAACGCCCATCGCAAAGCAGACTGGCGCGGAGCAAATGGTATTCCTTAGACGGATAGCCACTCCAGTCAACCGCAATAACACACAGCGATAATTTCCGTGTCAGCATGGTGATAATGCCATTGAAAATCAGAGGAATATCCTGATGGAGTGATTTATTGCCCAGTAGACGATCAACTCGTTTGATTTTGTTTTTGACCTGAGCAGCGCCGGGTAAATAACGTCCGATACTGGTCAGCGTCAGTGACGCGCCGTTGATTAAGGCAAGCGTGGCGTCAAGAAGGGCATTTTGTCGGTATTTGTGAAACGGAGCTAAAGCATCCCGGAAGAAATTCTGACATACTCGGCAGGCAGGCATAGAGGTGATCTCATTGAATTGATAGCACAATCAGTAGATCACAAAACTCTATGCCTGTCTTTTTTCACCCGCCCATTACTGGGGATTCCTCAGCGCATTACGCAGGCTTTAATTCTGGCTGGGATAGAACGGTTAACCTGATTTTCCAAGCAACCTACTGTTATTACCTCGAAGTGATGACTGAAACATTCAATCGGCGTACTGATAACCTTATGAATTTTTTGCTCATACTCACCGGAGGACTTACAAGCATCGGTGTTCAGTTCGGCTGGCTGTGCGGTATTTTGGCGGTGTTTTTTTCTGCCTACCGGGTTGCTTATAAACCAGCCGATAAAGCAGCCAGGGCAGAAGCACAGAAAAAACGATACTCCCGACTCCTCAGTGATATCCCCGCAGCACCTAACGCAGAAATAGCAAGACGCATTGCTGAACTGGAGGAATTCGACAGTAGCGCCCCAACTTCCCTCTACAACCCTGCGCGTAACAGAACATCGGTTGAACTGCGGCTCGACATTGAATCGCTGACAAAATTTGAAAAAATCATGGCACTGCTCGCAGGAGGTATTCCTAAATAGCAACATGTTCACTCCTTAATACATACGGCTCTGCCATCACATCATCCCCGTGACGTTAGTTGTCACGATATCGACAGCAGCAGCCAGCACCGGTGCGGACTGAATACGGCTTCCAACGGTATAAGCCAGCACGGAAAGGCTGCGGATGGCATCGCGGGCGCGATCAAGGATTTGAGTTCGGCGGGCGGAGGTCATGCACTCCGTTGATACGGCTTCCCCAGCGATCGCACCGACACTGGCGGTGGCAGTCAGGGCACAAAACTGCATATTCCCCGGCGTGGCATTGTTCACTGGAACTGACGGCAGGCAATTAATCTGGCTCAGAAGCCCATCCAGCAGGCGGGCATCTTCTGTGTGGTCAGTAATCGCCAGCAATTCATCGCACGTCAGGCGGTGCGGTTGCACAGGATTAAGTTTATTACGTAGCATTTGTGGGCGCATACCCACAGCCACAGCAACTTCTTCTAAGTTATGCGCCAGCGCAAACGCTCGGCAAGCTATATCAAAGTGAGCATGTTTAGAAGTTTGATAATCAACATGGTCATTTCCCTCAGTCGGTCACAAAATCGAACTAATTAAAAACCACTTTGCAATCTGAGAGTGCATCTACAGACATTGCGGCAATATTGATCATCACTTTCTCGCGCTTCTTATCCTTACGAAGACGGTGACGAATCAAGCGCCCATCCGCCAACATGTCATTTATGGTGTCGACGTATAACCCTGTGAGTTCACTATATTTTTCGATAGATATGGAAGGTACTGCCAGTGAGATTGAAATTTGAGGTGTCATGATGCATGATTCCTTGTTCGAATACGGATGAGTTGTGGTTAACCTGATGAGAACCACAACAACTTGTCTTGTTCACCCAGTGTGAACTTACGCAAACCTACCCCTCACAGTTCGATAAGTCAAACATTGAGTTAACTTGGAGTGACCATGAATTTGGAAAAAGGTGGAAGAGCAGCGATCGAAAGGATGGTCGATGCATATGGATACACTACAAGGCAGGCGCTGTGTGATCACTTGGGAGTCTCAAAAAGTACGTTAGCTACACGCTACATGCGTGATTCATTCCCCTCTGAATGGGTGATACAGTGTGCGCTTGAAACAGGAGTCTCTTTGAATTGGCTTGTCACTGGTACTGGTTTAAAGTACGAAAAAGATACCAGTGATTTAATATCCATTAAGAAATGCAAAATTATTGATGGGACTATTTACCAATCAAGCTATTTGATGTTTGACAAGGCATTTTTGCCCACTGAATTGACATCACCCATATTTATTCAGGATCATGAAAAATCCTACCTTGCAGATGAGACATTTTTAGATATCTCGGATGGTAAGTGGCTGATACAAGTTGATAATAAATTCAGCATTAGAGAGATTGCACGAATTCCGAACAACAGAGTAAAAGTTATCAATGATTCATATTCCTTTGACTGCGATATAACAGATATTACAATAATCGCACGAGTAATTAAAACCATCCTATAATTAGGTAGAAAAGAATGGAAGATAAACTTTATAACCTCATAGAAGTTTTCATCAAGTATTCTTTATGGCCTTTGCTTTGCATTCTTGCTTTGATATTTTATAGAAAACAGCTTGGTGCTATCCTTTCAAATTTAAGTGGCGCTAGAAATTTTAAAGTCCAATCGCCCGTTTTAAACATTGAAGCGACTACTACTGTTCAACTCGAAAATGAAGATAACGCACCTCCCACAGAAAATCTCCCTCAAAACACGAAATCTACAATATCCAATGAAATTAAAACTGATTGGTTTGCTACTGTATGGGATTTATTTGATGAAGGAAAATTTGAGGATGCACGTCATTATTTTGATGAAACAATGAAACAACAGCATCATCATTTAGAATACAATAAAGAATATCCATTCTTCTTATTCGTAAAATATATGTTTTTACCAAGCAATGAAATTTTAAATGAATTTAAAACAAAGATTAATGAAATAAACACTTTTCAAAACAAACGCCATTATATTGATAATTATATAAGTTGCTTGACAAAAACAAAGCAATACTCCAAAGCAATATCATTTGTTAAAGAAGAGTTGCGTGCTGTTCATTCTCCAATCGAAAAAGCACATTTAACACTTAAGTTATCGCAATTATACATTGATAACTTTGAAGCTATTAAAGCTGAATTAATCATAACTTCCCTGATAGATAATTTAGAAACCATTGAAGGTGATGAAAGGGATGAATATTTATCCCGCTGCTATAACCAATTGGCAGAGATTGAAAAAGGCAAAGATAATTTGTTCAATTACGCACTCTGCTTAGATAAAGCAGCAGAATACTCTCCTAGTGATATCGACGGTATATTTAGCGCAGCATACGAGGCTGCTAACACTCCCCTTAGGGCTATTGAAATAGCTAATTATTCACAACTTATCAATTTAGATCCCAAAAACAGCATGACTTTCAATAATATGGGTGTAACTACAGGAAAATGTGGATTAAAATTAATCTCTAGCGAATATTTTAATAAGGCGGTGGAATTAGATAATACATTGGCGATGGCTAACATTGGCAATGCTCTTCTTAATGCTGGATTATCTGATCAGGCAGATGAGATGATAAAAAGAGCATTATCTTTCAAAAACCCACACGAAAACATACATCAACTGATTACAAAATTAAATACAGAGAGGGATAATGAGAAGAAAAAATGGAGCGACCTGCAAAAATACGCTCAGAAAAATGTAGGCATTCTGCGAAAATTCACAAGAGCATACTACAATATATTCGAAAAATTCCCTTCACATCAAAACTGGAAATCTGATAAAGGAGAGATTATCGAAATAACTCAATCAGAAACAAATAACATTTGCATTAAATGGGAATCTAATAATTATGTCGAAGAAATCCGCGGTTTATTGAACAATTTAGCCTTTAATGGGACTTATACTCTTAAAAATAAAAAAACAGATACCTTATTGAGTTTAGGATTAAATGAAAATAAAACATTTCAATGCGTAGGTTATTACGATACAAAAAAAGAATGTATAATTATTACGTCAGTCTCTGTGACCGATAAGTTTAAAGTTGTGCTCAATAAATCCTAGTCTATGTTTGATTAGAAATATTCATACATTGACCACTGTCTAAATATACAGTCAAATTATACCCTCATTCATGAGGGCTTTTTTATGGCAGTACGTAAATTAAACATAGGAAAATGGATTTGCGAATGTTACCCCACAGGACCTAGTGGGCGACGCGTGCGTAAGCAATTTGCCACCAAAGTGGAAGCACTTACTTTTGAACGCTACACGATGGATGAGACAGAGGTTAAACCCTGGTTGGATGAATCAGTGGACCGTAGAACTCTGCGAGACGTCGTTGAACTCTGGTTCAAACTACATGGCAAATCCCTGTCCGCTGGCGAACATGTTTACGATAAGTTGCTCCTGATGGTCGATGCACTCGGAAATCCCCATGCAACAGATCTCAGTTCCAAAATGTTCGCACATTGCCGTGATAAACGTTTGACGGGTGAAATCTACTATAGCGATAAGTGGAAGAAAGGAGCCAGCCCGGTAACCATCAATCTGGAGCAAAACTATCTGAGCGGAGTATTTAGCGAGCTAGCCCGGCCTGGTGAATGGACATCACCTAATCCGCTAGAAAACATGCGCAAGTTCACTATTGCCGAGAAGGAAATGGCCTGGCTGACGCATGAACAAATCACTGAGCTTCTGTACGACTGCCAACGGCAAAGTCCTCTTCTCGCTCTCGTTGTTAAAATCTGTTTAAGCACAGGTGCACGATGGCGCGAAGCTGTAAACCTCACACGTACTCAAGTCACCATGTACCGTATTACATTTGTCAGGACTAAAGGTAAAAAGAACCGCAGTATTCCGATCAGCAAAGATCTGTATGAGGAAATCATTGCCCTTGACGGCTTCAAGTTCTTTACGGATTGCTACTTCCAGTTTTTGTCTGTGATGCAAAAAACCTCCATAGTGCTTCCCCGCGGGCAGCTTACCCACGTTTTGCGCCATACGTTCGCAGCACACTTCATGATGTCTGGCGGCAACATCCTTGCCCTGCAGAAGATCCTCGGCCATCACGACATAAAAATGACCATGCGCTATGCTCACCTGACCCCTGATCACCTAGAAACGGCCCTGCGCTTTAACCCGATAGCTACATTGCCAAATGGCGACAAAGTAGCGGCAGCAGTTGGCATTACCCCGTAATTGCCACTCCTTACCACTAACCTAACTTATTGATTATTATGCAAGTAATTGTTTGCACTAACCCGTTTACATAAATGGTTTTTTTGTTTTCTGCGCCCCGCTCACTCTCCCGCCAGCCTTCCCACCATCAGTCGAATTGCTTCTCTGGATAGCGGCGCTCTGTCGGTCACGAAGTGCAGCGTCATACCCTCGATAAAGGCGTCAAGCCCGCGGGCCGTTGCTGGTTCAAACCACTGTTCCAGAGTCTGCTGGCTGCGCAGCATCCAGTTTTGCATGACTGCTTTTAAATTCGGCTGGCTGCTGCAAAAAGCATACAGCTGATACATCAGCTCCATATTGCGTGCGGTGGTCACCTGGGCGCTGAATATCAGCTCGGCAATCGCGTCACAGGCCTCTTCGCGGCTATGCACATCGGCAAAAAACAGCTGATACTGCGCCGACATCTGGCCGGTAAACAGGCTGAACGCTTCTTCGACCAGCGCCTCGATACCGCTGAAATAGTAGGTCAGCGAGCCCAAAGGCACGCCCGCACAGGTGGCGATTTTCCGATGCGTGACCGCGTGGATGCCGTGTATCGCGATCGTGTCCAGCGTCGCCTGCAAAATCCGCTCCCGACGCTGCGGGTCGTTTGGTCGACGGGCCATCAGTGTTCCTCTCTCATTTAAATAGGCGCTTAATCCCTTAGCGGATGCTGGGCGCATTCCTCAGGCTGAATCGAATCATAGAGGTCAATAAAAAAACATTCTTCAGCAAGCAGCCTGGATGTACAAATGTACACAACCTTGCTACTGTTGTCTGCATCTCTCCACTCTCGGGCATTTACGGATGACAGCGCAAACCTCCCGCAGAGCCCTTCAGCTAAGGCTGTGGGCGCTCTTCATGTTCTTTTTTATCCCTGGATTACTCATGGCCTCATGGGCGACCCGCACGCCGGCGATTCGCGATCTGCTCGCGCTCTCGACGGCGGAAATGGGGATTGTATTATTTGGGCTATCAATAGGTTCGATGAGCGGTATCCTCTGCTCAGCGTGGCTGGTCAATCGATTCGGCACCCGAAAAGTGATTCGTACCACCATGTCCTGCGCGGTGGTCGGCATGCTGGTCCTCAGCGCCGCGCTATGGTTTACCTCGGCGGTGCTGTTTGCTGTTGGCTTAGCCATCTTCGGCGCCAGCTTTGGTTCAGCGGAAGTGGCGATTAACGTTGAAGGCGCCGCCGTTGAACGCGAAATGAATAAAACCGTGCTGCCGATGATGCATGGTTTCTACAGCTTCGGTACGCTCGTCGGCGCCGGAATAGGCATGGCGGTCACCGGCTTCGGTCTGCCCGCCGCGCCGCACATTCTGCTGGCGGCGCTGGTGGCTGTCGCCCCCATCGCTATCGCCATTCGCGCAATTCCGGAAGGTACCGGCAAGAATGCAGCGGAAGCGGCGCGCCATGAAGGCAAAGGCCTGCCGATATGGCGAGATGCTCAGTTGCTGCTGATTGGCGTCATCGTCCTGGCCATGGCCTTTGCCGAAGGTTCCGCCAACGACTGGCTGCCGCTGCTGATGGTGGACGGCCACGGCTTCAGCCCGACTTCCGGGTCGCTGATTTACGCGGGCTTCACCCTCGGTATGACCCTCGGCCGTTTTACCGGCGGTTGGTTTATTGACCGCTACAGCCGGGTGACGGTGGTTCGCGCCAGCGCGGTCATGGGCGCGCTGGGCATTGGCCTGATTATTTTTGTCGATAACCCGTGGGTCGCCGGCCTCTCCGTACTATTATGGGGCCTCGGCGCATCGCTCGGCTTCCCGCTGACCATTTCCGCCGCCAGCGACACTGGCCCGGATGCGCCGAAGCGCGTCAGCGTGGTGGCGATTACCGGCTACCTCGCCTTCCTCGTCGGGCCGCCGCTGCTGGGCTTCCTCGGCGAGCACTTCGGCCTGCGTAGCGCCATGATGGTAGTGCTGGCATTGGTGCTGGTCGCGGCCATCGTCGCCCGGGCGGTTGCGAAGCCACACTCTGAACCCGTGATGGAGAACAGTTAATGAGCATCAAATTGATTGCGGTAGACATGGATGGCACCTTTCTGAGCGATGCCAAAACCTATAACCGTCAGCGCTTCCTCGCCCAGTATCAGCGGATGCGCGAGCAGGGCATCCGCTTCGTCGTCGCCAGCGGCAACCAGTATTACCAGCTTATCTCCTTCTTCCCGGAGGTAGCGCACGAGATCGCCTTTGTCGCCGAAAACGGCGGCTGGGTGGTCAGCGCCGGAGAAGATGTATTTAACTGCCGGATGCCGCAGGAACATTTCAATACCGTCATCGATCATCTCCAGACGCTGACCAACATTGAAATTATCGCCTGCGGTAAGCGCAGCGCTTATACCCTCAACCAGTATAATGATGAGCTGAAAGCGGTCGCGGCGAAGTATTATCATCGCCTCGAACTGGTCGACGACTTTAATCATATTGCTGATGATGCGATTCTGAAATTTGGCCTCAACGTCCCGGACCAGCTGATCCCTGAGATACAGCCGAAGCTGCACGCCGCGCTTGGCGATATGGTAACCGCAGTCGCTACCGGCTACGGCAGCATTGACCTGATTATTCCTGGGGTACACAAGGCTAACGGCCTGCGCATCCTGCAGGAGCGCTGGGGGATCGACAATCATGAAGTGGTCGCCTTTGGCGATAGCGGCAACGATATTGAAATGCTGCAGCATGCCGGATTCGGTTACGCGATGGCCAACGCCGCCGCGCCGGTGAAGGCCGTTGCTGGCTATCGTGCGCCGCACAATAACGAAGAGGGCGTACTGCATATCATTGATAAAGTGCTTAATCGCGAAGCGCCGTTCGCCTGAGGGCGCGCCTGCTGCGGCGCGTAACGTCGCAGCAGGTCATTGGAGAGTTACTGCGGTTCGAGGGAGCTGCCTACGCGTTTGTCCTTCAGGAAGTAGACCGTCATCGCCAGCCAGAGCACCCCGCTAAGCAAATTCAGCAAACTGAAGAGTCCGCTGCCGCCAGACTCATAGGCGTGCTTGCTCACTTCAATACCCACGGTAAAGATCAGCATTTGCAGCATCCCCATCGCCGCCGATACCGTCCCCTTGCTCATTTCGCTGGCAAACAGCGTCAGGCGCACCAGCCCGGCGTTAGCAAGCCCAATGCCGAAGGCGTAAACGCTCAGCCCGGCGGTCATCCACAAATAAGCGTGCGTCGAGGCGACCGTAGCGACGGCGGAGATCAGCAGGCCAAGCATAATTGGCCAGCCGCCGAGGATAATCAACGAACGCACCGTTTTGCGGGAAGTCTGGCGCGCCAGCACCAGGTTACCGGCGATCAACGCGCCAAAGATTGGCACCTGCAGCAAGCCATATTCGTAGCTGGTCGCCTGCTCGCCGCTAATGATAATCACCGGCGACTGGGCTATCCACGCCAGCAGCGGCAGGCTGACAAAACCGGTGGCCAGCGCGCCGGCGACAAAGCGCAGGTTTTTCAGCACTTCACGATAATCACGCCCCAGCTCTTTGACCGATAGTTTCTCGCCCATGCGGGTGGCGGTTTCCGGCATCGCCCGCTGTAGCCCGAAGAAGGCGATAGCGGCCAGTACGGCAAACAGGACAAACATCATCTCCCACGGCAAGATATGTACCCAGGCCGCGCCCACCAGCGGCCCAAGCAGCGGCGCAATCAGCGCGACGTTGGCCATTAAGGCGGTAATCTTGATGCATACCGCCTCTTCAAAAGACTCCTGTATCGCCGCATAGCCAACCGCGCCAATAAAGCACAGGCTGATACCCTGCAAAAAGCGCAGCAGCGTGAACTGCTCAATAGTTTGCGCCAGCAGCGTCGCCAGGCAGGTCACGATAAACCACACCACCCCGGTCAGCATGACCGGACGGCGGCCGATGCGGTCCGAAAGCGGGCCCAGCAGCCACTGTAAAAACATACCGCCGGCGAGATAGGCGGTCATGGAGGTCGGAACCCATTCATTGCCAACGCCAAACTCTTCCACGACCGAGAGCATGCCCGGCTGGATCATATCATTGCCGATATAGGTGGCGAATTCGTATAACACCAGGCACAGCGGAAAGAGCAGCGCCTGACGTCCGAGGCGTTTGCCTGAAAGTGAAGAATTGTGCATGAAATCTCTTATTTAAATAAAACCGCGCAAAGTTTAATGAAAGTCGTGCCGGGGAGATAGCGAATTGTGAGCGATGACAAAAAATATCGCCATTCTGCAACCTCTTCGCCACCAGCGAATAAAAAATCCCGCTGTATGTATTTCGTTTATGTTTCAATTAGATTACACACTATATACTCCTTTATTCAGTCTGTTAACGAAGATACATGCAAGATTTCACTCATAACAAACTGATAATTAAGAAAATACCGCTTTACCTTAGCGCCACCGTTTCTTAGGGTGGGCGGCTTATTGATAACGGATTAAAGAGCCCGGACGTATGCTGGAAAATATTAACTACTCGCTGTTTGCATTACTCAATGCCACTCCCTCGTCCCCGTGGTGGGCGATAGAGATCGCGACGTTTATCGCCAAAGACCTGATTATTATTGTGCCATTATTAGTATTAGCCTTATGGCTTTGGGGTCCAAACCAGCGTCAGCTAGTATTTAAGGTGATGATGGCATTAGCCATTAGTCTTACGCTGTCATGGATATTCGGCGCGCTTTTTCCGCACGAACGGCCGTTCGCCGCCGGTATGGGCTATAACTTCCTGCACCACTCGCCCAACAACTCCTTCCCGAGCAATCACGGCACCATCTGCTTTACCTTTGCGCTGGCCTTTATGTTCTGGCACCGCCTGTGGTCGGGAGTACTGCTTTTCGCCGTTGCCTGCGCAATTGCCTGGTCCAGGGTCTATCTCGGCGTTCACTGGCCGATGGATATGCTGGGCGGACTTCTCACCGCGATGAGCGCCTGTCTAAGCGCCCAGCTTTTGTGGCAAAGCGGCGGAAAGACCCTTTATCAGCATCTGCAGCGGCTGTACCGCCTGTTCTTTTCGCTACCGATTCGCAAAGGCTGGGTGCGCGAATAACCTGTTTCTCAGCCGCCGGTAAATTGCGGCAGAGCCCAACGCCTGCGCGTGACTAACCCTCTTTCGGCAGGTAAAATCGCCGCTGACGCCCTGTCGATGCAGGGCGCTTTAGCCTAGAGGGAATATGGAAACTCGTCGTGACGAACGCATCAGCCAGCTTATTCAGGCACTCAAGCGCAGTGATAAACTGCATCTAAAAGAAGCGGCCACCCTGCTTGGGGTGTCGGAGATGACTATTCGTCGCGACCTAAACGGCCACAGCGGCCCGGTCGTTTTGCTGGGCGGCTATATCGTTCTGGAGCCGCGCAGCGCGACGCACTATCTGCTAAGCGACCAGAAAACGCGCCTTGTTGATGAAAAACGCCGCGCCGCCCGCCATGCGGCAAAGCTGCTTGAGGCTCATCAGATGGCCTTTTTCGACTGCGGGACCACCACGCCGTGGATTATCGATGCCATCGACAACGCCCTGCCGTTTACCGGGGTCTGCTATTCGCTCAACACCTTCCTTTCCTTGCAGGAAAAGCCACAGTGCCGCGCGATTTTATGCGGCGGCGAGTTCCACGCCAGCAACGCCATTTTTAAACCGCTGAGCCTGCAGGATACGCTAAGCCATCTTTGCCCGGATATCGCGTTTTATTCCGCCGCGGGCGTCGATTGCGAGCAGGGAGCGACCTGCTTTAACCTCGAGGAGCTGCCGGTTAAACACTGGGCGATGAAAAGCGCGCGCTACCACGTGCTGGTCGTCGATCACAGTAAATTTGGCAAAGTTCGGCCGGCGCGGATGGGCGATTTATCGCAGTTTGACGTGATTGCCAGCGACGTGTGTCCGGATGACGAGCTGCTTACGCTGGCGAAAGAAAAACAGATTTCACTCCTTTACTAAAACCGCGCCCCGCAGGGCGCGGCCTGCATTTTACGAGAACCAGCCGCCGAACCAGCCGTGCAGTTTCATCAGCACGAAATCGATCATCCGGCTAAAGAACCCGCCTTCATTGACCGCTTCCATAACAATCAGCGGCCGCTGTTCAATGGTTTTATCATTCAGTTTAAAGTCGATGGTGCCGACAACCTGCCCTTTAGTCAGCGGTGCGGTCAGCTGCGTATCATTCAGGGTGTAGCTGGCCTTCAGGTTTTTCAGCTGGCCTTTCGGCAGCGTGATGGAACCGGCATCGCCCGCGCCAAGCTTCGCTTCACTGCTATCGCCAAACCAGACGCGCTGGGTAATGAAGGTGGCATCAGGTTTAATCGGCGTCACGGTTTCATAAAAGCGGAAGCCCCAGGTCAGCAATTTTTCAGATTCGTTAAATCGGATACGGTCAGTTTTGGTGCCGAGCACGACGGCAATCAGGCGCATGTCGTTTTGCGTTGCGGAAGAGACCAGATTGTAGCCCGCACCGGCGGTGGTTCCGGTTTTCACGCCGTCAGCGTTAAGGTTCGTGCTCCACAGCAGGCGGTTACGGTTCGGCTGACGGATTTTGTTGAAAGTGAACTCTTTTTCTTTGTGGATCGCATACTCTTCCGGCACATCATGGATCATCGCTTTGGTCAGCAGCGCCATATCGCGGGCGGTACTGAACTGACCCGGCGCATCAAGCCCGTGCACGGTCTTAAAGGTGGTATTGGTGAGGCCCATCTTCTGCGCATAACCGTTCATCAGGCTGACAAACGCATCCTGGCTGCCCGCCACGTAGTCGGCAATCGCGATGCTGGCGTCGTTGCCGGACTGAATGATAACGCCCTTGTTAAGATCTTCCACCGACACCTGCATTCCAGGCTTGAGGAACATCACCGAGGAGCCGCGCAGCGCCGGGTTACCGGTGGCCCACGCATCGCGCCCGATGGTCACCATATCCGTAGACTTAATCTTACCCGCCTTTAGCGCCTGGCCGACAACGTAGCTGGTCATGATCTTGGTCAGGCTTGCCGGATCGAGTTTTTCATCGGCATTGCCTTCGCTGAGTACTTTGCCGCTGGCATAGTCCATCAGGATCCAGGCGCGCGCGTCAATGGATGGCGCATCGGGGAGTTGTTCCGCAGCCTGCACCGCAGGCGCGACGAGAAATAAAAGCGCGCAGCCTGCCGCGAGGCCGCGAAGAGAAAAAGCATCGTGCGTCATAAGAGCCACCCAAGTATCCTTTCCAAACAAAAATATGCCGCCACACTCGTTCCGCGCCGCAGCAGCCGGTGAGTAAAGCGTACAAATGACCTTAAAGAAACAGCGAGTTGGTAAAGTTTTTAAAGTTTACGCAATAACCTCGCGCGGCGCTGCAAACAGCGCAATTTTTTTGATCGCGGTTGCCTAAATATTAACTTTATTCCAACATGAATGCTCACTACGCCGCAATGGCGGCGAAATAAAAAGCAGGAGCGGATATGATTACGCTGTGGGGCAGAAATAACTCAACCAATGTGAAGAAAGTGCGCTGGGTGCTGGAAGAACTCGACCTCCCGTATCAGCAAATTCTGGCAGGCCTGGAGTTCGGTCTGAATCACGATCCGGCCTATCTGGCCATGAACCCCAACGGTCTGGTACCGCTGTTGAAAGATGCAACGACCGATATCGTACTCTGGGAATCAAACACCATTATCCGCTATCTGGCCGCGCAGTATGGTCAGAATCGCCTGTGGGTGGAGTCGCCAGCCGAGCGCGCCCAGGGAGAAAAATGGATGGACTGGGCCAACGGTTCGCTCTCGCCTGCCCATCGACCCGTTTTAATGGGCCTGGTCAGAACGCCGGTAGAAAAACGCGATCCTGCCGCCATTGAAGCCGGTATTGCCGCCTGCGAGACGCTGTTCGCTATTCTGGACGACGAGCTGTCGCGCCATCAGTGGCTGTCGGGCGATGCCTTCGGCCTCGGCGATATCGCCGTCGCGCCGTTCGTCTACAACCTGCTGGAAACGGTAAAAACCTGGCAGCCGCGCCCGCATCTGCAGCGCTGGTACCAGCAGATCGGCGAACGTCAGGCCTGGCGCAACGTGGTGATGATCCCGGTCACCTGATTTTAACCCGCCGGACTCACCTTCAGCAGCTCACCGTTGGATTCGTCGGTTAACACATACAAATAACCATCGGGTCCAACGCGTACGTCGCGAATGCGTCTACCGCGATCGGTCAGAATGCGCTCCTGCTCCGTGACTTTATTGCCATCAACCTTGAGCACAATGAGCGATTCATCCTTCAGCGCGCCGATAAACAGCCTGTGTTGCCACTGCGGAAAAACCTGCGCGTTGTAAAACGCCATACCGCTCACCGCCGGCGACTTCTCCCAGACAAATAGCGGCGCTTCGGTGCCTTCCGCCTTTTTGCCTTTGGCTTCCGGGATCGGCAGGCCGCTGTAGTTAATGCCGTGCGTCGCCAGCGGCCAGCCGTAGTTTTTACCTTTTTGCACGATGTTAATCTCATCCCCGCCGCGCGGCCCGTGCTCATGTAACCACAGCGTATCGCTCCACGGGTTTATCGCCAATCCCTGAGGATTACGAATTCCGTAAGACCAGATTTCAGGCCTGACGCCAGACTGGCCGACAAAAGGATTATCGGCCGGGACCTTGCCATCAGCCGTTAGCCGCACCACTTTTCCCTGCAGCTTATCGAGATCCTGAGCGGTTGAACGCTGGTTATTCTCTCCGAGACCGATAAACAGATGACCGCGACCGTCGAACGCCAACCGTCCGCCAAAATGATTGCCGGTCGAGAGCTTCGGCTGCTGGCGGAACACCACCTGGAAGTTTTCCAGACGCTGGAGATCCTCGCTCAATCGGCCATAGCCCACCGCGGTCCCGGCTTTATCCTCATCCCCGCCCTCGGCATAGCTCAGCCAGACCCGGCGCGACTGGGCAAAGTCCGGTGCCAGCGCCACGTCCAGCAAACCGCCCTGCCCGTTAGCCCAGACCTGCGGTACGCCCGGGATCGCCGACGAGAGGCCTTTGTCGCGCTGCCAGAGCTTGAGTTCGCCGCCGCGCAGGGTAATCAAAATACCGCGATCGTCCGGCAGGAAGGCCAGCGCCCACGGGTGTTCGAGCTGGTTCTGCAACACCTCCACGCGCTCCCGGGCGGCAAGGACGGCAGTGGGTAACAACAGCGTGGTAAGCGCTATCAGGGTGACGGTCTGGTGCATGGCATACTCCTTTTGTCAGCAATGCTGATAAGGGTAGCCAGCGTGGGGAAGCGGGAAGGGATTTTTACATAACATTAATCAGGGGGAGCAGGCTCCCCCTGTCTCAGGCGTGGGTAATGGGGGCAAAATCATTCAATTTATGAATGTTTAGCCGCAATACCGCCAGGCAGCTTTCCAGTTTATCTACGTTGACCGCAATGTAGGACGGGCAATCATGATGTCCGCTTAGCAGGCATACCGCCGCGGAAGCGACGGCTTCGCCCGCAAGGCGCAGGGCTTCCTTTTCCTCCGGCGCAACGGCGGGCTGCAGGCGCGGCGCGTATTCACGCATCTCATGGCACAGTTCAAACAAGTTATCACGTAGATGGTCGTTTTCGCTGACTGACATATAGCCTTTTGCTTTACGCAACTGTAAATAAGCATCAAGATCAATGGAGGCATTAATCAGCTTATTCATCAGGTTACGATACAGTCTGTCAACGTTCATCTCAGTTCCTCCTCTATCGTCCTTCACCATAATTATAATATGGTTATTTTTTGTACAAAACGCTGTGTGAGATCAATAATTCTCAGGTCATTAACATTATTTACAATGTTACAACTAAGATTATAATCCTCGCCTGCTCAACCTGCGCCCTTCAAGCAAAAATGTTATACGCTCTCAATCAAGATCAATTCTTTTTCATGTGATGAAAAATTATTTTTTTGCCGCAATGATCACAAATTAGCGCCATTCACATTGCCTGAAAATGTCGCCGGGTGTCATATCACCTCACAAATATGTAATACGCATAACAAAACAGGTCGCAGCAGGTTGCTCTATCTTGCTTGTAACCTTTGACGCTACCGCTTGAAGGAACAGAAATGATTAATCCCGGCAGAAGAAACTATATCTTGTTGAGTCTTTTCGACTTCCTCTACCTCTTCGCCTGGTCCTCGACCATGGCATTCTTTGTTATCTGGACGACCCAGCATCTCGGGATTAGCGCCACGAAAACCGGCCTGCTCTACTCGGTTAACGCCTTTATTGCCCTGCTGATGCAGCCCTTCTTTGGCTTTATTTCCGATAAATTCGGCCTGAAAAAACGACTCATCTGGTTTCTCGTCGCCATGCTGCTACCGGTGGGTCCGTTCTTTATTTATTTATATGCACCGCTGCTGGTGCACAGCTTCTGGCTGGGCGCGCTACTCGGCGGGGTATACCTGGGGATTATTTTTAACTCCGGCTGCGGGGTGATCGATTCGTATATCGATAAAATTTCGCGGCGCTACCAGTTCGAATATGGCCGCGTAAGGATGTGGGGATCGTTAGGCTGGGCCGCCGCGGCGTGGATCGTCGGTAAGTATATCGACAGCAATCCGAACCTTGCTTTCTGGCTGGCCAGCATCGCCATTGTGATTGCGGCGATCTGTTTTATGCTGACCAAAATCGAACTGAGCGAAGCGGAGATGCAGAAAACCAGCGCGCTGAAAGTTTCCCATGCCCTTGAGCTGGCGAAGAACGGGCAGTTCTGGATGCTGCTGGTCTTCACCCTTTTCGTCACGCAAATATACGATACCTACGATCAGCAGTTTGCCCAGTACTTTTCCCTGCAGTTCCCGACGCCCGAGGAGGGGAATCGCTGGTACGGCATTCTGGCCTCCATTCAGGTGTGCGGGGAGACGCTGTTTTTATGCCTGATGCCGTGGTTTGTAAACCGCACCGGCGCGAAGTGGGCGCTGATCATCGCCGGACTGATCATGTCGGTCCGTATCGTAGGCTCCGCGATCCCGCTGGGTCCGGTGTGGATCGGCGCAGTCAAAATGATGCATGCGCTGGAAAAACCGCTGATCCTGGTGTCGGTATTTAAATTCATTGCCGCCAACTTCGACAACAAGCTGTCATCGACGGTTTACCTGCTGGTGCTGTTTGTCGCCTCCATCGCCACCGCCGTTTACTCGCCGCTGGCGGGGTATTTGTATGACACTATCGGCTTCGCGCAGACGTATTATATCCTGGGCGGTGTCGCCGGGGTATTTACGTTAATTTCGGTATTTACGCTTCGCGATAATAGAGAACCGACCGCGCCGGGGTCTGCGCCAGGCGCTGGCGTTGCGCAAAGCCATTAATCATCAATTCGCCCGGAAGCGGCTTTCGGGCGAATCAACGAAAACTCCACTGCACGCTCACCACAAATATCGCCGGGATAATAATCCCGGTTTCTACGCCGAAATAAGGGGTAAAATTGTACTGCAGGCCATGATAAATATAGGGAGAGAAACCGACGCCGGTCAGTTTCTTCGCCGTTCGATAGGTACCTGAATCGCCGCAATCGCTAAAAGCTTTAAAGAAGAACTCCCCGGTGTAGGCATAGACGCCCTTAAACGTCCAGCCATTTGTCCCCGCATACCAGTCTCTCCTTGCCCCCAGAGAGAGGCAGCGATCGTCAAAACTATTTTTCATGGTCCCGACTAACAGGCTGTACTTCGAATCTGCCGACAGCTTGCGCTCAACGGAAAAAAATTGATTATTGAATTTTTCGTTATATTGGCCGTGATTGCCGGTCATATGATAGACAAATGAACCGGTATTCACTGAATATAACGCCAGCTCGTCGGCATAAACTGGCGCTGTGCCAATCATTACCAGCGCGCACGCTGAACCACCCAACTTTTTAAACATCGGAAACCTGATAAAAAATGAAAATCCATAGCAGTGACTATTTTACTGTTTCTGGCTTAAACCTGATTTAAACCACCCTGCGCTGGCTCCGGCGGTAAAAGATGAATAACGGCGTTATTTTTCTCAACAATACGGATAATCAACGCCGTAAAAAGAGATGCTGCTGTCTGCGGGCTAACAAGAAAAGGAGTATAAACTTTCCGCCGATCTCTGTAGAATCCCTGCCCTGACCATCCCAATAATTGAACACTTTTTAAGCTATGAGCAATGTCACCCCTCAGCCGAAGATCGGCTTTGTCTCTCTGGGCTGCCCGAAAAATCTGGTGGACTCAGAACGTATCCTGACTGAACTGCGTACCGAAGGGTATGATGTGGTTCCCTCCTACGATAACGCTGATATGGTTATCGTTAACACCTGCGGCTTTATCGATAGCGCCGTGCAGGAGTCGCTGGAAGCGATTGGCGAAGCGTTGAAAGAAAACGGCAAAGTGATCGTCACCGGCTGCCTGGGCGCAAAAGAAGATCAGATCCGCGAAGTGCATCCGAAGGTGCTGGAAATTACCGGCCCGCACAGCTATGAACAGGTGCTTGAGCACGTCCACCACTACGCGCCGAAGCCTAAACATAATCCGTTCCTGAGCCTGGTACCGGAACAGGGCGTGAAGCTGACGCCGCGTCATTACGCTTACTTAAAAATTTCTGAAGGCTGCAACCATCGCTGCACCTTCTGCATCATCCCGTCCATGCGCGGCGATCTCGTCAGCCGTCCGATTGGTGAAGTGCTGGCAGAAGCCAAACGCCTGGCCGACGCGGGGGTAAAAGAGCTGCTGGTGATTTCTCAGGACACCTCCGCCTACGGCGTCGATGTTAAACATCGCAGCGGCTTCCACAACGGTATGCCGGTTAAAACCAGCATGGTTAGCCTGTGCGAAGAACTGGCTAAGCTTGGCATCTGGGTGCGCCTGCACTACGTCTATCCCTATCCGCACGTTGATGATGTGATCCCGCTGATGGCGGAAGGCAAAATTCTGCCCTACCTCGATATCCCGCTGCAGCACGCCAGCCCGCGCATTCTCAAGATGATGAAGCGTCCGGGCTCCGCCGACCGTCAGCTGGCGCGTATCAAGCAGTGGCGCGAAGTCTGCCCGGAACTCACCCTGCGCTCGACCTTTATCGTCGGCTTCCCGGGCGAGACGGAAGAAGATTTCCAGATGCTGCTGGACTTCCTGAAGGAAGCCCGCCTCGACCGAGTCGGCTGCTTCAAGTACAGCCCGGTGGAAGGCGCGACCGCCAACGAACTGGCGGATCAGGTACCGGAAGACGTTAAAGAAGAGCGCTGGAACCGCTTTATGCAGCTTCAGCAGCAGATCTCCGCCGAGCGTCTGCAGGAGAAAGTTGGCCGCGAAATTATGGTGCTGATCGACGAAGTCGATGAAGAAGGAGCCATTGGCCGCAGCATGGCCGATGCGCCAGAAATCGACGGCGCGGTGTACCTCAACGGCGAAAGTAAAGTCAAACCGGGCGACGTTGTGCGAGTGAAAGTCGAACACGCCGACGAATACGATCTGTGGGGCAGCCGGGTTTAATTCCGCCCGCTGAACCTGTCCCGGATAGCGGCGCTCATGCGCCCTATCCGGGCGACAAAACCGCACAGAATTAGCGTGCGGTGTGCTTTCCCGGACACCTGTCCGGGCTGCACAATCCTCGAACGCCTAACCTTTTATCTTCGGATCCAGCGCATCGCGCAGGCCATCACCCAGCAGGTTAAACGCCAGCACCGTCAGAAAAATGGCAATTGCCGGGAACAGCGCCACGTGCGGCGCCATCACCATATCCGCCCGCGCCTCGTTCAGCATTGCCCCCCACTCCGGCGTCGGCGGCTGCGCGCCAAGGCCCAGAAATGACAGGCTGGCGGCAGAGATAATCGACACTCCGATGCGCATCGTAAAGTAGACCACAATCGATGATACCGTTCCGGGCAAAATGTGGTTAAACAGAATGTTAGCGTCGCTGGCGCCAATGCTGCGCGCCGACTCGATAAAAGTCTGCTGCTTAAGCACCAGCGTATTGCCGCGCACCAGACGCGCAAATGCCGGGATCGAAAAGATCGCCACCGCGATGATGACGTTCGACATTCCGCTGCCCATCACCGCCACGACGGCAATCGCCAGAAGAATGCCAGGGAAAGCAAACAGCACATCGCAGATGCGCATAATGATGCGATCCCACCAGCCTTCGTAATACCCGGCCAGTAGCCCAAGTACGGTGCCGATAGCCGCGCCGATCAATACCGCCAGAACCCCGGCGGCCAGCGAAATCTGCGCGCCGACCAGCACCCGGCTAAAAATATCGCGCCCCAGCGAATCAACGCCGAACCAGTGCATCATCGACGGTCCATCGTTGAGCCGATCGTAGTCAAAATAGTTTTCCGCATCGAACGGCGCGATCCACGGCGCCACGATCGCCACCGCAATCAGCAGCAGCACAAATATCCCCGCGCCCATCGCCACCGGCTGGCCGCGAAACCGCCGCCAGAACTCGTGCCACGGGGTACGTATCTGCCCGGGTTTAACCCCCGGCATCGCGTTGATAACCGCTTGTCTTCTCCAGTTGAGCAATCGCACCTTACTTATACCTGATAGCCGGATTAATGGCGGCATACAGTACGTCCACCACTAAATTAATAAGAATAAACTCCAGCGAAAACAGGAGCACTTCCGCCTGAATCACCGGGTAATCGCGCATCTCCACCGAGTCCACCAGCAGACGTCCGAGACCAGGCCAGTTAAAGACCTTTTCCACCACGATTGAACCGCCGAGCAAAAAGCCGAACTGTAGCCCCATCATAGTGACGACCGGGATCATCGCGTTGCGCAGGCCGTGCTTGAGCACCACCAGAGTTTCGCTGACGCCTTTCGCCCGCGCGGTGCGCATATAGTCTTCATGCAGAACATCGACGAACGAGGCGCGGGTAAAACGCGCCATCACCGCCGCCACCGCCGCGCCCAGGGTGAGCGAAGGCAGAATATAGTGCCGCCAGCTGTCGGCGCCCACCGTTGGCAGCCAGCCCAGTTCAACGGAAAAGATCTGCATCAAAAGCATACCGAGCGCAAAGGCCGGGAACGAGATGCCGGTGACCGCCAGCGCCATGCCTATACGATCCGGCCAGCGATTGCGCCACACGGCCGCCACGATCCCTGCCGCCATCCCGAAGATGACCGCCCAGCCCATACTGGCAATCGTCAGCCAGAAAGTGGGCATAAAACGGCTGGCGATTTCGCTGCTCACCGGGCGGCGGGAAGCCATCGAGGTGCCAAAGTCGCCCTGCAAAATGTTGCTGATATAGTGCCAGAACTGCACGTGCAGCGGGCGATCGAGCCCAAGCTGCTGGCGCACCATTCCCACCACCTGGGCATCGGCTTCCGGTCCGGCAATCAGCCGAGCCGGATCCCCGGGCAGCATATGCACGAACAGAAACACCAGCACCGCTACAATCAGCAGCGTGGGGATCAGCCCCAGCAGGCGTTTAATCACATAATTGAGCATGCTTCTCCTTGCGCAAATTCCCCGCAGCCTGCGCCCGGGGACCCACAACTCTCTACTTAAGATCCGCCTGTTCAAAGCTAAATCCGGTATCCGGCTGGATGTAGAAACCGGTCAGATTTTTACTGTGCGCCGAGACCAGCTTTTCTACGACCAGCGGCACCCACGGCGACTCTTTCCAGATAGTATCCTGCGCGTCTTTATACAGCCGCGTTTTTTCCTGCGCATCGGTGGTTTTCAGCGCGTCATTGAGATCTTTATCGACCTGCGGATTGCTGTAGAAAGCCGTATTAAACAGGGTCGGCGGCCAGTTTTGCGACGCAAACAGCGGCGACAGCGCCCAGTCAGCTTCCCCGGTCGACGCCGTCCAGCCGGTGTAGAACATGCGTACGCCGCTCTCTTTCTGTCCCTTACCTTCAACTTCCGCCGCGCGCTGGCCCGCATCCATCGCCGTCAGCTGCGCCTTAATGCCCACCTGCGCCAGCTGCTGCTGGGTAAACTGCAGTACTTTCTGCGCCGTGCTGTGGTTGTGCGATGACCATAGCGTCGTGGTAAAGCCATTCGGATAACCCGCCTCTTTCAGCAGCTCACGAGCTTTAGCCGGATCGTACGGCCAGGCGCTGTAGCTTTCAGCATAGGCGATAGACGGCGGCACCACGCCGGTCGCCGGTGTGGCGTAGCCGGCAAAAGCGACTTTTACCAGCGCCTGACGGTTGATAGCGTAGTTAATCGCTTCGCGCACTTTGGGATTATCGAACGGCTTCTGCGTCACGTTCATGCTGATATAGCGCTGCATAATTGACGGGCTGGCCACCAGCTCTAGCTTGCTATTTTTCTCCAGCAGCGGCGCTTGCTCGTAGGGGATCGGGAACGCAAACTGCGCTTCGCCGGTCTGCAGCATCGCCGCGCGGGTATTATTATCCACGACCGGGCGCCAGGTGATGGAGTCCAGCTTCGGCAGCCCTGGCTGCCAGTAACCGGCGAATTTTTTCACTTTCACAAAATCGGTCTGGTTCCAGGTATCGAGCTGATAAGGCCCGGTGCCAACCGGATGGAAGCCAATCTCTTTACCATATTTCTTCAGCGCCGCCGGAGAAATCATCGCCGTCGCCGGATGGGCCAGAATATTAATGAACGCCGAGAAAGGCTGTTTGAGGGTAATTTTCACCGTGGTCGGGTCTACCGCTTCGGTGCTGGCGATATTTTTATACAGGTTATAACGCTTGAGATGGTTTTCCGGGTTGCTGGCGCGATCGAGGTTCGCCTTAACCGCTTCGGCATTAAACTCGGTACCGTCCTGGAACTTCACCCCCGGATGTAGCTTAATGGTATACACCAGGCCGTCCGGGGAAACGGTATAGCTTTCCGCCAGCACGTTCTGTAGCTTCATCTCTTTATCGAGGCCGAACAGCCCTTGATAGAAGGACTTGGCGACGGCCTGCGACAGCGTGTCGTTAGCATCATACGGGTCGAGGGTCGTAAAATTAGAACCGACCGCCACCACCACATCTTTTGCGGCCAGAGCCGGAGCGGCTGTCAGCGCCGAGGCGACGCCCAGCGCCAACAGCCATTTGCCTGATACGCGTTGAGTCATGTTGTTCTCCTGAAATGCTGCATTATTGGTGTCGTTGTTAGCGCGCCAGCACGTCGGCGGCGGACTCTCTGGCGACAAAGTGCCCCGGCCCCACCTGCTGTAACGGCGTACTGATCCCCTCTTCGCCCCGCTTGAAAATGTTACCCGGCAGCTCGTCGGAGAGCAGCACGCGCTGCGGACGGCGATGCGCAGGGTCAGCCACCGGAACGGCGGCCATCAGTTTACGGGTATAGGGGTGCTGCGGGTTTTCAAACACGGCGCGGCGCGGGCCAATCTCGACAATACGCCCGCGATACATCACCGCCACGCGGTGGCTGATGCGCTCAACCACCGCCATGTCATGGGAGATAAACAGAAATGCGATGCCCATCTCACGCTGTAGATCGAGCATCAGATTGATAATTTGCGCGCGAATCGACACGTCCAGCGCCGATACCGACTCATCGGCAATCACCACTTTCGGATTGAGCGCCAGCGCGCGGGCAATACAGATGCGCTGCCGCTGGCCGCCGGAAAACTCGTGCGGGTAGCGCCACGCATGTTCCGGCTCCAGCCCGACGCGTTCCAGTAGCCAGCTGACCCGTTCACGGGCGGCATCGCCCTCCAGCAGCCGATGCACACGCAGCGGCTCCATAATCGAATAGCCCACCGTTTGCCGTGGGTCGAGGGAAGCGTACGGGTCCTGAAAAATAAACTGAATATCGCGGCGCAGCGCCTGAAGCTTACTGCCCGTTAGCATATCAATTCGCTGGCCGTTGAAGATAATGCTGCCGCCCTGGGTCTCTACCAGCCGCAGCAGCGCCCGGCCGGTCGTCGATTTACCGCACCCGGACTCGCCCACCAGGCTCAGGGTTTCGCCGGGCCATAAATCAAAGCTGACCTTTTCGACCGCATGCACCTCACGGGTTACGCGGTTGAGAATTCCGCTACGCAGCGGGAAGCGCGCCACCAGATCGCGAACTTTAAGGATCGGTTCTCCGGCCACAACGGTGTTCTGCCCCTCCGACGACGGGCTCTGGTTTAACAGCGGGAAGCGACGCGGCAGCGAAGTGCCGCGCATCGCGCCCAGCCGCGGCACCGCGGCCAGCAACGCCTGGGTATACGGGTGCTTCGGCGCGCGAAAAATCTCTTCCACGCTGCCGGTTTCCACCGCTTCGCCGCGATACATCACCAGCACGCGGTCGGCGATATCGGCGACCACCCCCATATCGTGGGTAATAAAGATAACGCCCATCGCCATCTCTTTTTGCAGGACGGCAATCAGCTGTAAGATCTGCGCCTGGATAGTGACGTCCAGCGCGGTCGTCGGTTCATCGGCAATCAGCACCGCCGGACGACAGGAGAGCGCCATGGCGATCATCACCCGCTGACGCATCCCGCCGGAAAGCTGGTGCGGATAGCGTGAGAGCATGGCTTCCGCTTCCGGAATGCGCACCTGATCGAGCATTTTTTTCGCTTCGCGCAGGGCCTCATCATGCTTCAGGCCCTGATGTAAGCGGATAGATTCGGCAATCTGCTCGCCGATGGTGAAGACCGGATTGAGCGAGGTCATCGGCTCCTGGAAGATCATCGCCATATCCGCGCCGCGCACGCCGCGCATTTCAGCGTCAGACTGTTCGCTCAGCTCAATCACCTGCCGACTGCGACGGCGCAGAAGTAGCGCATCGCTGCGCACTTCGCTGACCGCCCGATCGAGCAGGCGCATCAGGGCCAGCGAAGTCACCGATTTTCCCGAGCCCGACTCGCCGACAATCGCCAGCGTTTCGCCGCGCCGCAGGGTAAACGACAGGTCGCGGACGGCGGAAAAAGCCTGCTGTTGCTGATTAAACACGACGTTCAGGCCGCGCACCTGCAGAACATCATCGGCATCGATTTCTTGACTATGCGGCAACGCCCTTTCCTCTTATTCGCGATAAATACCAATCGTGGGCGTATCGCCCGCATAACACCAGGCACGGTACATGCCTTCGCTGTTAAACGGCAGCGCCACGTTGCCTTCTCTGTCGATGGCGATCAGGCCGCCGCTACCGCCCAGCGCCGGAAGCTTCTCCATCACTACCCTTTCGCAGGCCTCCTGCAGGCTGAGCTGGCTATACTCCATCAGCGCCGAAATATCGTAGGCCGCCAGGGTCCGCATAAACACTTCCCCGGTACCGGTACAGGACACGGCGACGCTGGCGTTATTGGCGTAGCAGCCCGCTCCCGGCAGCGGGCTGTCGCCGACGCGTCCCGGTAGCTTATTGGTCATCCCGCCGGTTGAGGTCGCCGCCGCGAGGTTGCCCGTCAGATCCATGGCTACCGCGCCGACGGTCCCCATTTTGTGCCGCTCATCCAGCGGCGCGGCGTGGTGATCGAGCACGATATCGTCGCCTTCCTGCGCCTGACGCAGCTGCAGTAAACGCTCAGGAGTAGAAAACAAGCTGTTATCGACGCGCGCCATACCGCGGGAAGCGGCAAACGCTTCCGCCCCTTCGCCAATCAGCAGCACGTGCGGACTTTGCTCCAGCACCAGCCGCGCCGCCAGCACCGGATTGCGTAAATGCTGAACGCCGGCCACGGCTCCCGCCTGTAGGCTGTAACCATCCATGACGCAGGCATCGAGTTCATGGCGACTATCGCGGGTAAACACGGAGCCAATACCGGCATTAAATAGCGGGCACTCTTCCAGCAGCCGAACTGCTTCGGTTACCGTATCCAGCGCGCTGGCCCCGGCCGCCAGCATTTTTTGTCCACTATCGACAATCGCCGACAGCGCTGCCACGTACTCCCGCTCGCGCTCCGGCGTCATCTGCGCGCGGCTAATCGCCCCGGCTCCGCCGTGAATTGCTATAACCGCCTTACCCATCGCGCCATTCCTTAACGATAAAGTGTATAAATATCATTATCGTGCTGACTGTCCTATACAATTTTTGAATATAGAAAGAGCGGAGGGTGATGTAAAGCTTGTACCCAGGTGGGTTATAGCCCGTCTCTCTTTTCTGCCATATACCCGTCATACTTCAAGTTGCATGTGCGTTGGCTTCGTTACTCGGCTCATCCATGAGCCTCGCCCTGACGGGCCGCCGTTACACGGCGTTCAAATCTGTTCCGTACAGATTTGTCGCTCACCCCAGTCACTTACTGAAGTAAGCTCCCGGGGATGTAATGAGGGACATCCTTGTCCCTCACCAGAGGCAGCCTTCAGCTGTTCAAATTCGTTCCCGACGAATTTGTCCCTACGTCGCCGCCTGCCTGCAACGCGAATTATTTAAGGTATAATAGGCGTTTTCGATGTTTGCCCGCAGGAGAAAGCCATGGATTTTACCGCCGGACTGATGCCGCTCGACACAGCCCTGACCCAGATGCTCAATCGTATTACGCCGCTGAATGCGACGGAAACCGTACCGCTGTTGCAGGCCTTTTCGCGCGTGACCGCCCATGATCTCGTTTCACCGCTCAACGTGCCTGGTTTTGATAACTCGGCAATGGACGGCTATGCGGTACGCCTGGCGGATCTCACCGACGGCGCAGCGCTGCCGGTCACCGGCAAGGCCTTCGCCGGTCAACCTTTTAACGGTGACTGGCCGGCGGGCACCTGTATCCGCATTATGACCGGCGCACCGGTGCCGGAAGGCTGCGACGCGGTGGTGATGCAGGAGCAGACGGAACAAACCGATGGGGGCATCCGCTTCCTCGCGCCGGTGAAAAGCGGACAGAATATCCGTCGTCTCGGCGAAGATATCGCCCACGGTGCGGTCGTTTTCCCTGCTGGCACCCGCCTGACCGTTGCCGAGCTGCCGGTTCTGGCCTCGCTGGGGATTGCCGACGTCGAGGTGATACGCAAAGTGCGCGTGGCGGTTTTCTCTACCGGCGATGAACTCCAGCTGCCGGGCCAGCCCCTCGCCGACGGGCAAATTTACGATACTAATCGCCTGGCGGTACACCTGATGCTGCAGGAGCTGGGCTGCGAGGTCATTAACCTCGGCATTATTCCCGACGATCCGGCTAAGCTGCGGGAAGTCTTTATCGAGGCCGATCGACAGGCAGACGTGGTGATTAGCTCCGGCGGCGTCTCCGTCGGCGAAGCAGACTACACCAAAGCGATTCTCGAAGAACTGGGTGAAATCGGCTTCTGGAAGCTGGCGATTAAACCGGGTAAACCTTTCGCTTTCGGCAAGCTCAACCACAGCTGGTTTTGCGGTCTGCCGGGCAACCCGGTTTCCGCAACGCTAACCTTTTACCAGCTGGTCCAGCCGCTGCTGGCGAAGCTCTCCGGCAACGGTGGGCAGGCTCAGCCGATGCGTCTGCGCGTGCGCGCCGCAACCCATCTGAAAAAATCGCCCGGACGACTCGATTTTCAACGCGGCGTGCTGCAGCGCGGTCCGGACGGCGAACTGACGGTTAACAGCACCGGTCACCAGGGATCGCATATCTTCAGCTCATTCAGCCTCGGCAACTGCTTTATCGTGCTGGAGCGCGAGCGCGGCAACGTGGAAGCGGGCGAATGGGTGGACGTTGAGCCCTTTAATCATCTGTTCGGAGGGCTGTAATGAGCGTGGAGCTGAGCGATGCGGAGATGCTGCGCTATAACCGGCAGATTATTCTGCGCGATTTCGATTTTGACGGTCAGGAGCAGCTGAAAGCCTCCCGCGTGCTGGTTGTCGGCCTCGGCGGGCTGGGCTGCGCCGCCGCGCAGTATCTGGCGGCGGCAGGCGTCGGCCTGCTTACCCTGCTCGATTTCGACACCGTTTCGCTCTCCAACCTTCAGCGCCAGACCCTGCACAGTGACGCCACCATCGGCCAGCCGAAGGTCGACTCCGCCCGCGCCGCGCTGGCGCGGATTAATCCCCACGTTCAGCTCACGGCGCTCAACGCGCGGCTGGAAGACGAGGCGCTGGCGGCGCAAATCGCCGCCCACGATCTGGTGCTCGACTGTACCGACAACGTCGCGATCCGTAACCAGCTCAACGCCGGATGTTTCCGCCATAAAACACCGCTGGTCTCCGGCGCGGCAATTCGCATGGAAGGGCAAATCAGCGTTTTTACCTGGCAGGAAGATGAACCCTGCTACCGCTGCCTGAGCCGTCTGTTTGGCGAAAACGCCCTCACCTGCGTAGAAGCCGGGGTGATGGCGCCGCTGGTCGGCACCATTGGTTCGCTACAGGCGATGGAAGCGATAAAGTTGCTGACCCGCTACGGCAGCCCGGCGACGGGAAAAATCGTCATGTACGACGCCATGCGCTGCCAGTTCCGCGAAATGAAATTGATGCGTAACCCTCAGTGTGAGGTGTGTGGCACGCCTTAGCCCTTTTCCGGCGACTGCCGTCGCCGGATGATTTGTGACCCGCAGCGGCTTTTTAGCCTCCATTTTCCTCCCTCCTTCTGCTTGTTGATTTATATCAATACAACTTTCATTCGAAAGTAATTTAATCTTCATATGCAAACAAGAGGGTGAATCATGATCTTCAACATTCAGCGTTACTCAACCCATGACGGCCCGGGGATCCGCACTGTCGTATTCCTCAAAGGCTGTTCGCTGGGCTGCCGCTGGTGCCAGAACCCGGAAAGCCGCGCCCGCACGGCGGATTTGCTGTACGACGCCCGCCTTTGCCTGGACGGCTGCGACCTCTGCCAGCAGGCTGCGCCGGAAGTGATTACCCGTAAGCTGGACGGTCTGATTATCCATCGCGAAAAGCTCACCGATGCGCATATCGGCAAATTGCGCGACTGCTGCCCGACGACGGCGTTAACGGTGTGCGGCGAAGAGAAAAGCGTCGAAGAGATTATGGCCACGGTGCTGCGCGACAAACCGTTTTACGACCGCAGCGGCGGCGGCATCACGCTTTCCGGCGGCGAGCCGTTTATGAATCCCGAGCTGGCCCGACAGCTGTTTGAGGCCAGCCACCGCGCGGGGATCCACACCGCGGTCGAAACCTGCCTGCACGTGCCGTGGAAATACGTCGAACCCGCTTTGCCGTTTATCGATCTGTTTCTCGCCGATCTCAAGCACGTCAACGAAGCGATTTTCCAGCAGTGGACGGACGGCAGCGCCCGTCGGGTACTGGATAATCTGCAGCGCGTCGCGCAGGCCGGAAAGAAAATCATCATTCGCGTACCGCTGATCCAGGGCTTTAACGCCAACGAAAGCGATATCGCCGCCATTACCGATTTTGCCGCTGACCGTTTAAAGGTTGGCGAGATCCACTTTCTGCCTTACCACACGTTAGGCATGAATAAATACCAATTACTCAGTCAGCCCTATACCGCTCCGGATAAACCGCTTGCTGCACCCGAGCTGCTCGCCTTCGCGCAGCACTATGCTCAGAGCAAAGGTGTAACGGCGACTCTACGAGGATAACCTTATGACAACGTTGAAACTGGATACTCTGAGCCCGCGCATACAGGCGCATAAAATGGCGCTGGTGCATATCGTCAAGCCGCCGGTCTGTACCGAACGCGCCCTGCACTATACCCAAGCCTATCAGCAGCATCTGGATAAGCCGATCCCGGTACGCCGCGCGCTGGCGCTGGCCCACCACCTGGCGGAACGCACAATCTGGATCAAGCACGATGAACTGATCGTCGGCAACCAGGCCAGCGAAGTTCGCGCGGCGCCAATCTTCCCGGAATACACCGTTAGCTGGATCGAAAAAGAGATCGACGACCTCGCCGATCGCCCCGGCGCCGGTTTTGCCGTTAGCGAAGAAAACAAACGCGTGCTGCACGAAGTGTGTCCGTGGTGGCGCGGTCAAACGGTACAGGACCGCTGCTACGGCATGTTCACCGATGAGCAAAAAGCGCTGCTGGCCACCGGCATTATCAAAGCGGAAGGCAATATGACCTCCGGCGATGCTCACCTTGCAGTCAACTATCCGCTGCTGCTGGAAAAAGGCCTCGACGGCATGCGCGCGAAAGTCGCCGAGCGCCGTTCGCGCATTAACCTGACCGTACTGGAAGATCTGCACGGCGAGCAGTTCCTGAAAGCCATTGATATCGTGCTGGAAGCGGTGAGCGAACACTGTAAGCGCTATGCCGGGCTGGCGCGCAGCATGGCCGCGACGGAGAGCCGTGAATCCCGCCGCGACGAGCTGCTGGCGATTGCCGAAAACTGCGACATCATCGCCCATGAGCCGCCGAAAACCTTCTGGCAGGCGCTGCAGCTGTGCTATTTCATCCAGCTGATTCTGCAGATCGAGTCCAACGGTCACTCGGTCTCTTTCGGCCGTATGGACCAGTATCTCTACCCTTACTACCGCCGTGACGTTGAGCTGGCACACTCTCTGGATCGCGAACACGCCATTGAGCTACTGCACTGCTGCTGGCTTAAACTGCTGGAGGTGAACAAAATTCGCTCCGGCTCGCACTCTAAGGCTTCCGCCGGGAGCCCGTTGTATCAGAACGTCACCATCGGCGGCCAGAATCTGGTGGACGGTAAAGCGCAGGATGCGGTGAACCCGCTCTCCTACGCCATCCTGGAATCCTGCGGTCGGCTGCGTTCGACTCAGCCTAACCTCAGCGTGCGCTATCACGCGGGCATGAGCAACGACTTCCTCGACGCCTGCGTGCAGGTGATCCGCTGCGGCTTCGGCATGCCGGCGTTCAACAACGATGAAATCGTCATCCCGGAATTTATCAAGCTGGGGATCGAGCCGCAGGATGCCTACGACTATGCCGCTATCGGCTGCATTGAAACCGCCGTCGGCGGTAAATGGGGCTATCGCTGCACCGGGATGAGCTTTATCAACTTCGCCCGCGTCATGCTGGCAACCCTGGAAGGCGGCCGCGACGCCACCAGCGGCCAGGTTTTCCTGCCGCAGGAACATGCGCTGTCAAAAGGCAACTTCGACAACTTTGAACAGGTCCTGGCCGACTGGGATACGCAGATCCGCTACTACACGCGCAAATCTATCGAGATTGAGTACGTGGTCGATACCATGCTGGAAGAGAACGTGCACGATATCCTCTGCTCGGCGCTGGTCGATGACTGCATTGAGCGTGCGAAGAGCATCAAGCAGGGCGGCGCGAAATATGACTGGGTATCCGGTCTGCAGGTCGGTATCGCTAACCTCGGCAACAGCCTGGCGGCGGTGAAGAAACTGGTGTTCGACCAGGGCGTCATTGGTCAACAAGAGCTGGCCAAAGCGCTGGCTGAAGACTTCGAAGGCCTGACCCACGAGCAGCTGCGCCAGCGCTTAATCAACGGCGCGCCGAAATACGGTAACGATGAAGATAGCGTCGATATTTTGCTGGCTCGCGCCTACCAGACCTATATTGATGAGCTGAAGCTGTATCATAACCCGCGCTATGGCCGCGGCCCGATCGGCGGTAACTACTACGCCGGCACCTCGTCCATCTCCGCCAACGTGCCGTTTGGCGCTCAAACGATGGCGACGCCGGATGGCCGTAAAGCGCACTCGCCGCTGGCGGAAGGGGCAAGTCCGGCTTCGGGTACCGACCACCTGGGGCCGACCGCGGTGATCAGCTCGGTAGGTAAACTGCCAACCGGCTCAATTCTTGGCGGCGTACTGCTTAACCAGAAGCTGAACCCGGCTACGCTGGAGAATGAGTCGGATAAGCAGAAACTGATGGTGCTGCTGCGCACCTTCTTCGAGGTGCACAAAGGCTGGCATATTCAGTACAACATCGTGTCGCGCGAAACGCTGCTGGAAGCGAAGAAACATCCTGACCAGTATCGTGATTTAGTGGTCCGCGTGGCCGGATACTCGGCGTTCTTTACCGCCCTGTCGCCGGATGCTCAGGACGATATTATCGCCCGTACCGAGCATACGCTGTAAGCCACATCCCCCGGCTTGCGCTGCGCTTAGCCGGGCTACAGGTTCGAAGCCGTTTGCGGGCCGGTAGTCCGGGTAAGGCGTTTACGCCGCAATCCGGGGTTTTATGCTGCACAAGGGTGAACACAAACTTTCATTCGAAATAAATTTGTGCTCCTCATCACATTGTAATTAGAATGTTACTGGTCGAAGTTAAGCCAGGAGCATGTGTTATGACCGTTAAAGTTATCGTCACCGATATGGACGGAACTTTTCTCAATGACGCCAAGCAGTACGATCGCTCGCGTTTTCTTGCGCAGTTCGCGCAACTCCAGCAGCAGGGTATTGAATTTGTGGTCGCCAGCGGCAACCAGTACTATCAGCTGATCTCTTTTTTCCCGGAAATCCGCGACCAAATCTCCTTTGTTGCCGAGAACGGCGCGCTGGTTTTCGAACACGGTCAACAGCTGTTCCACGGTGAACTTACCCGCCATGAATCCCAGGTGGTGATTGGCGAACTGCTCAAAGACCCGCAGCTCAACTTTGTCGCCTGCGGCCTCGAGAGCGCTTACGTCAGCGATCGCGCGCCCGACGCCTTTGTCGCGCTGATGTCAAAGCACTACCATCGTCTGCAGCGTATTGGCAGCTACCATGACATCGACGATAAGCTGTTTAAGTTTTCCCTTAACCTGCCGGATAGCGAAATTCCGCAGCTTATCGACAAACTGCACGTCTCGCTGGACGGCATTATGAAGCCGGTCACCAGCGGTTTTGGCTTCGTCGATTTGATCATCCCCGGCCTGCATAAAGCCAACGGTATCAGCCGCTTGCTTAAGCGCTGGAACATTTCGCCGCAGGCGTGCGTAGCCATCGGCGACAGCGCGAACGACACGGAAATGCTGAAGCTGGTGAGATACTCTTTCGCAATGGCCAATGCCGCCGAAAGCATTAAAGCGGTATCGCGTTATGCTACCGATGACAACAACCACGACGGCGCGCTGAAGGTGATTCAGGCCGTCCTCGACCACGCCACCCCGTTCGACGAGTAGCGCCTCTCCGGGGCTTACCGCCCCGATTTTCCATTTTGTGCATCTCCGCATAATTTTAAACTTGCATTAACTTAATTTTAACTTAAATTATCGTATGTAATATTTAATACTTTCGAATGAAAGATGAGAGGTCATTATGGCTATTACCTGTACCTGTGAAACTTTACCTGCCGACCCAAAAGCGGCCATCCGCCAGATTAAGCAAGAGCTGCGGGCGCAAATTGGCGACGTGCAGGCGGTGTTCGATCGTCTGACGGCGCGAATCGCTGCGCGTGTGGAAGAGATTGATGCCCTTAAAACCAGCGGACAGGACGTCTGGCCGACGATCCCGTTCGCCGATATTGCCCGGGATCGGGTTACGCAAGCCCAGCGCGAGCTCATCAAGCGTCGCGGCTGCGTGGTGATCAAGAGCCATTTTCCCCGCGAACAGGCGCTGGGATGGGATAACTCGATGCTCGCGTATCTGGACCGCAACCATTTCGATGAGGTCTACAAAGGTCCCGGCGATACTTTTTTCGGTTCACTGGAAGCGTCGCGCCCGGAAATCTATCCGATTTACTGGTCCCAGGCGCAGATGCAGGCGCGCCAGAGCGATGAAATGGCCGCCGCACAGTCATTTCTTAACCGCTTGTGGACGTTTAACCACGACGGCAAGCAGTGGTTTAACCCGGATATCAGCGTTATTTACCCGGACCGCATTCGCCGCCGCCCGCCGGGAACCACCTCGAAAGGTCTGGGCGCGCATACCGATTCCGGCGCCCTGGAACGTTGGCTGCTACCGGCCTATCAGAAAGTGTTTGCCGACGTGTTTAACGGCAATGTTGATGCTTACGACCCGTGGGACGCGGCGCACCGTACTGACGTCGAAGAGTACACGGTCGACAATACCACCAAATGCTCGGTATTCCGTACCTTCCAGGGCTGGACCGCGCTCTCCGATATGATCCCCGATCAGGGCCTGCTGCACGTCGTGCCGATCCCGGAAGCTATGGCTTACGTACTTCTGCGTCCGCTGCTCGACGATGTGCCGGAGGATGAACTGTGCGGCGTCGCGCCGGGCAAGGTATTGCCGATTTCGGAAAAATGGCACCCGCTGCTGATCAAAGCCTTAAGTTCTATTCCGGCGCTCAATGCGGGCGATTCGGTATGGTGGCACTGCGACGTCATCCACTCAGTCGCGCCGGTGGAAAATCAGCAAGGCTGGGGCAACGTCATGTATATTCCCGCCGCGCCGATGTGTGAGAAAAACCTCGCCTACGCGCAGAAGGTTAAAGCCGCGCTGGCGCGCGGCGCTTCGCCGGGAGATTTCCCGCGTGAAGATTATGAAACCGACTGGGAAGGCCGCTTCACGCTGGAGGATTTAAATGTCCACGGCAAGCGGGCGCTGGGGATGGCGGATTAATCGTCGTATAACCCCTTAGGCTCAACGGCGGTGCGGCGGTTACCGGCACGTATCCGCCGCACCGAATCACGTACCGCCAGCGTACCATGCAATAATAGTGAGCCGTGCGGCGCATCGGGACGAATCAGCCTCTGCTGCAACAAATGTACTGCTTCAACGCCTAATTCATCGCGCGGGACGTGGACAGCGGTTAACGGCACATCCTGAATCGCCGCCAGGTTAAAGCCGTCGATACTCATGATAGAAATATCCTGCGGCACGCGTAATCCGCGCTTCTGCAGAGCAGCGATCGTCCCTGCCGCCATAAAATCACCGCCTACCAGAAACGCCGTTGGCAGCGGGCCATCACAGCGCTGATCCAGCCACTCGCCCACTTTTGTCTCAGTATCCCGGGCGCTGAAATTGGCGACGTCGATTAAATCCATGCTATCGACGAAGCGCAGATTCCGCGCACGCCACGCCTGCTTAATCCCCAGTAAACGCAGTTCCATGGTATAGCGGCGCAGACACATCACGTTCATGATCGCCTGGTGCCCCATCTCAAACAGATAGCGGGCGGAGAATTGACCGATCAGTCGATGATCCGGCGCGACGGAAGGGAGGCGCATTCCGGCGTCGTGGCAGTTAATCATCACGCAGGGTTTAGCCAGGTCCGCCGCCAGATCGTGAATATGCGGATCGTCGATTCCCAGTAAGATGGCGGCCTGGGTCGATGTTTCATGCATACGCTGCAAAAACAAATTGGCATCGCTGTCATTCTCCTCCAGCGCGCAGTAGCGCAGATGCACCTCATGGGGCACCAGCGCCGAATTGATGCTCTGAATAACGCGATAGTAGTAAATATCTGTACGCTCATCGAACGCCCGCTGAGGGGCAAAGACCACCAGATTATTGAGCAGCATTCTCCCGGCGGCGATACCGTCCATGACGCCCAGCTCGCGAGCGCACTCCAGAACCCTCTGGCGGGCCCTGGCGCTGGTATTCGCTTTCCCTGCCAGCACTCGCGATACCGTACTGACAGAGAGCCCCGTGCGGCCCGCTATTTCGCTCACTTTTAGCTTTTTATCCATTTTGTGATCGCGCTCTAATTTGCTGATGAAAAAATTTTCATATTCAGAATATGAATATTTTTAAGGGAATTGCCCGCTTCTTACTGCGATCGCGATCGGCTCATGAAAAAATTTGCAGAATTGCCGCTAGGGTCCACCTCTTTTCTCCCTTAGCCTGAATTGGTCCACCACAAATCAAATAAGTCAACCAATCGTGGCGGAACAGCAGCATTATCGAACAACGAAACAGAAAATTTTAGCGACCACTCAGGAATCAGGCTGGTCAATTTTCCCTACTACATGTCTCGTGGAGAGTTCTATGAGCCAAGGTCTCAATAATGATATGGCGGTGAGTAAATCAGGCCGCATAGTAAAAAATCTGCGCTGGTGGATACTGGTGCTGTTTTTGCTGGGCGTGACCGTGAACTACATTACGCGCAACTCGCTGGGGATTATCGCCCCGGAATTAAAAACCTCATTGGGGATTACCACCGAACAGTATTCATGGATAGTCGGCGCATTTCAGCTGGCCTATACCATTTTCCAGCCGCTCTGCGGCTGGCTCATCGACGTAATCGGCCTCAAGCTCGGCTTTATGATTTGCGCCACGCTGTGGGCCGTCGCCTGCATTGCCCATGCCGGTGCGGGAAGCTGGCTGCACCTGGCGATCCTGCGCTTTTTTATGGGCGGCGCTGAGGCTGCGGCGACGCCAGCCAACGCCAAAACGCTGGGTGAGTGGTTTCCAAAATCCGAGCGGCCGATAGCGGCTGGCTGGGCTGGCGTCGGTTTCTCGGTCGGCGCCATGCTGGCGCCGCCGATTATCTACTTTGCGCACGCCTCGTTCGGCTGGCAGGGCGCATTCATGTTCACCGGCGCGCTGGCGCTCTTGTGGGTCGTGCTGTGGTGGGCGTTTTATCATAATCCGGAGAAGCACCCTAACCTCGGGAAAGCTGAGCTGGCGCTGATCCAGCAGGATAATGAAGCACCGCCGGTCAAACTGCCCTTCTTTACCGCGCTGAAAACCGTATCAAAAAACAAGCGCTTCTACGGTATCGCCATTCCGGCCTTTATGGCGGAACCCGCCTGGGCGGTGCTGAGCTTCTGGGTACCGCTCTATCTGGCAAAAGAGCACGGAATGGATTTAAAGCAAATCGCTATGTTCGCCTGGCTACCGTTTCTGGCGGCCGACCTCGGCAGCGTCGCCAGCGGCTATCTGACCAAACTGTATACCCGCTGGTTCGGCTGTTCACGGGTGAACTCGGTGGTCGCCAGCTCCGTGACCGGCGCCTTCCTGATGATTTCGCTCGCCACCGTGGCGATCACCCGCGATCCCTATATCACCATCGTACTGATTTCAATAGGCGGCTTCGGTCACCAGATTATCTCCTGCATGCTCAGCGCGCTGGTGGTGGAGTCGTTCGATAAAGGACAGATGGCGACCGTGAACGGCATGCGCGGATCCGCCGCGTGGATCGCCAGCTTTCTGTTCTCACTGTTAATTGGGGTCACCGCCGACAAAATCGGCTTCAACCCGCTGTTTATCGCCATGGGGTTCTTTGACCTGATTGGCGCGGTATTCCTGGTGGCATTTATTGCTGAACGTCGCGCAAAACGCGCCTGAGAGTGGATGTAAAAAATGAAGACTTTGAAAAACTGGACTTTACGCCAACGGCTGGAGCACCACGTTGAGCTGACCGTCGACGGCCAACACACCCTGTGTCTGTACGTTCTGGAAGAGAATATGTTCCGCGTGCTGCTGAAACGGCACGGTCAGCTGGCGGTGGATCGCACCTGGAGTATCGCTCCCGGACAGGATGTGCCGTGGGAAGGCCGTCCGCGCGAAGAGCTAAGCGGCTTTAGCCTCCCCGCCTGGCAGCTCACGGAACAGGAAGGCACCCTCTGTATCGTCACCGAACAGCTGCGCGTTATCGTCCACCAGCCGCTGTGGCTGGAATGGAGCTATCGCGATGAAGCCGGCGAGTGGCAGCCGCTGGCGAACGACCGCCCGACCAGCGCCTATCTGGCGAATGCGCACGGCGACGGCGTTGCTCACTACCTGAGCCGACGTAAAGATGAGCGCTTCTACGGTCTGGGTGAGAAGGCGGGCAATCTGCAGCGTACCGGCAAACGCTATGAGATGCGTAACCTCGACGCGATGGGGTATAACGCGGTGAGCACCGACCCGCTGTATAAACATATTCCATTTACCATCGCGCAGCGTAGCGATGTCAGCTACGGCCTGTTTTACGATAACCTGAGCAGCTGCTGGCTGGATCTCGGTAACGAAATCGATAATTACCATACCGCCTATCGCCGCTGGCAGGCGGAAGCTGGCGACATCGATTACTATCTGTTCACCGGCAAGCGCGTACTGGATATCACTAAAGCCTTCGTTCGCCTGACCGGTAAAACGCTGTTTGGGCCAAAATGGAGCCTCGGCTATAGCGGTTCGACGATGCATTACACCGACGCGCCGGATGCGCAAAACCAGCTGATGAACTTTATCCGTCTGTGCGATGAACACGCCATTCCGTGCGATTCGTTTCAGCTCTCATCCGGCTATACCTCGATTAATGGCAAACGCTACGTCTTTAACTGGAACTACGATAAAGTGCCGCAGCCGAAGGTGATGAGCCAGGCCTTCCACGATGCCGGGCTGAAGCTCGCCGCCAATATTAAGCCCTGCCTGCTGCAGGACCATCCGCGCTATAACGAAGTGGCGGAACGCGGGCTATTTATTCGTGATTCACAGGCCGATGCCCCCGAGCGCTCCAGCTTCTGGGACGACGAAGGGTCGCACCTCGACTTTACCAACCCGCAGACCGTCGCCTGGTGGCAGGAAGGCGTGACAACCCAGCTGCTGGAGATGGGTATCGACTCCACGTGGAACGATAATAACGAGTATGAAGTGTGGGACGGCGAAGCCCGCTGTTATGGGTTTGGCCAGGAGATTGCCATTAAACATATTCGCCCGGTCATGCCGCTGCTGATGATGCGCGCGTCGCTGGAGGCTCAGCAGCGCTTTGCGCCGCACAAACGTCCGTATCTTATCTCTCGTTCCGGCTGCGCCGGGATGCAGCGCTATGTTCAGACCTGGAGCGGTGATAACCGTACTAACTGGGACACGCTGCGCTACAACACCCGGATGGGGCTGGGAATGAGCCTCTCCGGACTGTTCAACGTCGGCCACGATGTTGGCGGCTTCTCTGGCGATAAACCGGACCCGGAACTGTTCGTTCGCTGGGTGCAAAACGGCGTTATGCATCCGCGCTTTACCATTCACTCATGGAATGACGACCAGACGGTTAATGAAGCGTGGATGTATCCGGAAATCACGCCGGCCATCCGTGCGGCCATTGAGCTGCGCTATCGTCTGCTGCCGTACCTCTATACCCTGCTCTGGCAGGCTCACGCCGACGATGAACCGATGCTGCGCCCGACCTTCCTCGATCACGAGCACGATCCGCAGACGTTTGCCGAATGCGACGACTTCCTGTTGGGTCGCGATCTGCTGGTCGCCAGCGTCGTCGAGCCCGGTGAGCGTCAGCGCCGCGTCTGGCTGCCGGCTAATCAGGACGGCTGGTACGACTTTGATAGCCACCAGTGGTTCGCCGGCGGGCAGTGGATCGTCCTTGATGCGCCGCTGGAAAAGCTGCCGCTGCTGGTTCGTGCCGGAGCAGGCCTGCCGCTCAGCGAACGCATCCGTCACGTCGATGCGCAAAAAGACGATCGTCGTGAGCTGAAACTGTTCCCGCTGAAAGGCGTGGGAACCCGCCGCGGCCTGCTGTTTGAGGATGATGGCGAAAGCTGGGGTTACCAGAATGGCCATGCGCTGTGGGTAGAGTGGGAAATGGTTTGCGATAGCGCCAGCATCAATCTGAAGGTCAACGCGCGCGGCGATTATCGACCGGCGTGGAAAGCGTTGAAGGTGTCGTTACCGGCAGGGGAAACCCGCAGGCTGCTGGTGAATGGTGAAGAAAAGAGCGAGTGGCGGGTGTAGTGCGGATAAGGCGCAGCAGCGCCTCCGGGGCATTCAACCACTCTGCTAACAGATCCCGGGGGCGGCGCTTGACGCGCCTTGTCGTATATGGACACCTCCCGTTATGCAAGCCATCTCTGCATTTTGTGTAACGGGG
>NZ_JBEAIJ010000041.1:0-186739 GCF_040065315.1 Klebsiella sp. CN_Kp100 | reverse complement strand
CTCAGTCTGGCACTTTGATGCCGTAAGGGGGAGGTGTCCATCACATCGGGCTACGAGTGCACCGCCGTCTGTGGGCCGGTAGCCCGGACAGGCGCGTCAGGCGCCGCCTCCGGGTATTGGCCTCTTTCCCCGGAGGCGATGCTTCGCATCTGTCCGGGCTACGGGGGCACCACCGTCTGTAGCCCGGTTAAGGCGTTTGCGCCGCGACCCGGGAAGGCAACAACCCACCATCCCCTACCCCAAATACTCAATCACCGACAGCCCGCCGTTATAGTCGGTGCTGTAGATTATTCCCTGAGCGTCGACGAACACATCGCAGGACTGGATCACCCGCGGACGACCGGGGCGGGTATCCATCATTTTCGCCGGCGCTGCGGGCACCAGCGCCCCGGTTTCCACCGGCCGATAAGGGTTGGAAATATCGTAAGCGCGAACGCCCGCGTTCTGATAAGTGGCGAAAATCAGCGTTGAGCTGACAAAGCTGCCGGGTCGATTCTCATGCAGGTTATGTGGACCGAAGTGCGCACCTTTCGCCACGTAATCAGCTTCATCCGGCTGCGGGAAAGTGGCGATACTCACCGGATTCGTCGGCTCGCGAATGTCGAACAGCCAGATCAGCTTCTCCCCATCCTGCTGGTTATCCAGTACCGCCTCATCAAGCACCACCAGCAGGTCCCGGTCCGGGAGCGGCAGCGCGGTGTGGGTACCGCCGCCAAACGGCGGGCTCCAGTTACGGTGGCTGATTAGCTTCGGCTGAGAGCGATCCTGCACATCGAGCAGGGTCAGGCCGCCGTCGCGCCAGCTGCCGTAGGCGGTGTCGCCGGCGATAATCGCGTGATGCAGGGCATAGCGCTTACCTTCCGGCCACTGCGCGGTCTCCCCCGCCGCCTGGTTCATCCCCGGCAGCCACCAGCGCCCGGCAACTTCCGGCTTACGCGGGTCGGCCAGGTCGATAGTCAGGAAAATATAGTCGCTAAAGCCGTCAATCAGCGCGGAAACGTAGGCCCAGCGCCCGCCGACGTACCAGATTCGGTGAATACCGATGCCGTTAAGCGACAGAAAGGCGATCTCTTGCGGTTTATCCGGGGTGGAGATATCAAAAATCCGCAGCCCGGCGCTCCAGCCCTTCTCCCGTACGTCGCTAACCGTCTCGCCCACCGAACGGGTGTAATAAACCTTCTCGTCGGCGAAGCGGGCATCGGCGAACAGATCCCGGGCGTTGATCACCAGCAGCAGATCGTCGTGCGCCTGTAAATGGACGTTCCAGGTACCGGGTGGCGCGGCGATGTAATTGACCGTTCGCGGATTTTTCGCGTCACGTACGTCCACTACGGAAAAGCCCTGCGATACCATATGGCCAATATAGGCATAACCACGATGTACCATCAGCTGGACGCCGTCCGGGCGTCCTCCCTGATCGCTATGTCCAATCAGCCGCATATTGCGGCTGTATTCCGGGCGCGGTAATTCAGCCACATAACCTCCTGTTGCCGGGCAGCGCTGGTTCCCCTCTACCGCTGGCAGAGGATACCTGACAGCCGCCGGACGCTATTATTTGTTTTTCGCTTCGAGAGTGGCAAACCACGGGGCGATAAAGTCTTCAGTCTGGCCCCAGCCTGGAATAATTTTACCCAGCGAAGCGACGTTGACCGCTCCCGGCTGCGCCGCCAGCAGCGCCTGCGGAATCGCCGCCGCTTTAAAGTCGTAGGTTGCGGGGGTTGGTTCGCCGGCAATCTTATTGGCGATCAGACGCACGTTAGTGGCGCCGATAAGCTTCGGATCCACCGCTACGCTCACCTTCCACGGACTGCCGGATTCGCGCATCAGCTGCAGATCCTGGTTAGAAATATCGATGCTGTAGAGTTTGATCTCGCTGCGACCGTTCTCTTTCAGCGCTTTATAAGCGCCCTGGCTGAACGCGTCCCAGGTTCCCCAGATAGCATCAATTTTACCTTTCGGGTATTTCGCTAAGATCGCGCCAACCTTGTTGGCCGTATCGCCCTGCACATCGGATGAGACTGCGCCGATCGATTCCAGCTCTTTGATGCCGGGATTTTGTTTAAGCAGCGTCTGGTAGGCCGCCTGGCGACGCTCCATCGGCGGGAAACCCGCGACCCACAGTTTGACGATATTGGCTTTGCCGTTGAAATCTTTCACCAGCTGGCCAAAGGAGAGTTCGGTCAGGGAAGCGTCATCCTGCTGGGTGACGGTGACGCCCGGGATCTGGCCGTTTACCGCGGTATCGAAGACCGAGACTTTGATCCCGGCGTCCACCGCTTTTTTCACCAGCGCAGTGGCGTAGGGATCGCGCCCCTGAGAAAGAATAATGCCGTCGTATTTCTGGCTAATCGCCTGGTTAACGAAGTCCTGGAATTTGGCGTCATCACCGTTGCTGAGGAAGGTGCTGATTTTAAAGCCGAGCTTTTTGCCCTCCTGGACCGCTCCGGAGACAAACTGGGTGGTGTTATCGTCGGAGCCCAGGTTGCGGATCACCGCAATGCGAATCGGCCCGCTATGGTCGGCGATCGCTGTCGGAAGCGGCGCCGGGGTTTCAGCAAAAGCTGCCGTCGCGTTAAACAATCCCAGCGCGATGAGTGAAAGCGTTATCTTTTTCATAGTGTTTACCCTGTAAAATTTTAGGTACGGCGCTGAAAATAGGTCAGTGCGAGCGCGCCAGCCAGCACCAGCCCTTTAATAATGTCCATCGCGTAATAGGGAACCGAGAGCATCACCAGTCCATTGGAGAGCACGCCTAAAATGACCGCCCCCACCAGCGTACCGAGCGCGTTCGGCTTACCGGAACCGGCCAGCGAGAAGCCAATCCACGCCGCCGCCACCGCATCCATCAGATAGCCGCCGCCGGCGTTCACCTGCGATGAGCCGATGCGCGACGCCAGCAGAATGCCGCCGAGCCCCGCCAGCAGGGAGGCAATCACGTAAGCGGCAACTTTGTACCGGGTGATCCGCAGACCCGAGAGGCGCGCCGCTTCCGGATTGCCGCCGATGGCGTACATCCGCCGGCCGTGAGTGGTCAAGGAGAGCGCCAGCTGGGCGACAACGGTCACCACCAGCATAATGATGACTATCGTCGGTACCTGTCCGAGCGAACCAAACGCCGCCGGAATCGCGCCTTCCGCCATATCGCCGCTCGGCAGCACCATATTTTCGGTGATCGAACCGCCGTAGCTGTAAGTCATCGCCACGCCCTGAATCACGAACAGGCTGGCAAGCGTCGCCAGCATGTCGGGTATACGCAGGATCACGATCAGAAACGCGTTGAACAGCCCCACTAAGGTACAGAGCGCGAGGGTGACAAGAATTGCCTCGGTGGTGCCGAAGCCGTGCCAGACAAACAGCGAAATCACCAGCGCATTGGCCAGCGAGGCGGTGGAGCCTACGGACAAATCGAAGCCGCCGATGGTCAGGGATATCGATACGCCGATAGCGATCACCGTCACGATGGCGATAGATCGCAGGATATTGATGATGTTAAACGGGTCGAGGAAGTTGTCCGATGCCAGACCAAAAACGGCGATCAGCAGGACGACGGTCAGCAACATGCCCCATTTGTAGAGAAAATCGAAAAATCGCTGACGGCCAGAAACCGCCGCGTTAACTGCCAGGGCTTTACTCACGCTGAAGCTCCTCCGGTGGAGTAATAAAGAATGTTTTCTTCCCGGGCCTCCGCGCCCGCAATTTCCGCCACGATGCGTCCGTCCCACAGCACGCAGATGCGATCGCACAGGCCGACCAGCTCGGCGAATTCGCCCGAGGCGTAAATCACCCCTTTGCCTTCCCGCGCCAGGCCGTCGATCACATTGAATAAATCCGTTTTGGCTTTGACGTCGACCCCTTTGGTCGGCTCATCGAAAATCAGGACGTTGGCGTTGCCGCGCAGCCATTTGCCAATCGCTACCTTTTGCTGATTACCGCCGGAGAGCCGGCGCAGGCTCTGCGCCGGGCCTGAAGTCCGAATGCCTACGCGGGCAATCACTTCTTCCGCCCAGCGCCAGGCCTGACGATGGCCAAACAGGCTCCAGCGGGAGAAGCTACTATCGGCGCTGACCGCCAGATTCATCGCCACCGGCTCCTCGATAAAAATGCCCTCCTTGCGCCGCTCTTCCGGCACCAGCGCCAGGCCGCGCGCTACCGAGTCCGCCGGGTCGCGCGGTCGCCACGGCTGACTATTCAGTTCGCCGCGCGTCAAACGACTTTTGCTGGCGCCAAACAGCGCCTTGCACAGCTCGGTTTTGCCGGCGCCCGCCAGTCCGGCGATCCCCAGAATCTCTCCCTTGCGCAAACGCAGGGAGATATCCTGCAATAACCCTTCGTCGTGCAGCCCTTCCACCTGTAGCAGCACTTCATCGCTATGGGGCGGCCGCTTCGGCGGGAAGATATCGCTCAGCTCATGACCGAGCATTCTCTCGACGATCTGTTCGCCGCTGAGATCGGCCATCGGCCCGCTCTCAATCAGTCGGCCGTCGCGCAGCACCGTCAGGGTGTCGCAAACGGCTTTTAATTCATGAATGCGGTGCGAGATAAACACAATGCCAAGGCCCTGCTGTTGCAGGCGGCGAACCACCGCAAACAGGCGCTCGCTTTCGTTTTGGTCCAGCGGCGCGGTTGGCTCATCGAGGATAAGAAAGCGGCAGTGATGCGACAGGGCGCGAGCCAGCAGGATTTGCTGTTTTTCCGCCAGCGTGCAGCTGTCGATGGAGCGGCGCACGTCGAGGCTGACGTCAAGCTGAGCCAGCGCCTCGCGCGCCAGCTGGCGCAGCCGTCCCCAGCGGAAGGCGAGCCCCGGTTCCGCCAGCCTGTCGAGCATGATGTTTTCCGCGATGCTCAGGCCCGGAACCAGCGCCACGTCTACCTCCTGCTGCACCAGATGAATCCCCAGCTGTTTAGCATCGCGCGGCGAGCGAATACTCACCGGCTGGTTGTTAATCACCACCTCGCCTTCGTAATGGGCGTGGGTGCCGCACAGCACCGCCATTAGCGTGGACTTGCCTGCGCCGTTAGCGCCGGTCAGCGCATGCACCGAGCCCCCTTGCAGGGTAAAAGCCACGTTGCTGAGCGCCCGAAAGCCGGAAAAGGCCAGGCTAATATTTTGCATCTCAAGGCGATTGCCGGTCATCCCCTGCACCCTGTCGATTAATCTTCTGATTTAACGAATTTTTCATAGCTGCCCTTGACTGACAAATGCATAAAAGGCATAAGATAAAGCGAAATAATATTAGCCATCTGGATGTCCAGACATAACATCGGGTTAGCGAAACAGAACAAGGACAGCATGAATGAGTCATAGCGATATCCGCGTGGTCCCCGGCCCCGCCAACTACTATTCCCATCCCGGCAGCCTTGCCCGGCTGCAGGATTTTTATAGCGAAGAACAGCTTTCACGCGCGGTGTGGGTTTACGGCGAGCGGGCTATCGCAGGCGCCCAGGCTTTTTTGCCGGCAGCGTTTAACGCTCCCGGAGCCAAAAAAATCCTCTTTAAAGGCCACTGTAGCGAAAGCGATGTCAGCGAGCTGGCCCGCGCGTCCGGCGACGATCGGTCGGTGGTGATTGGCGTAGGCGGCGGCGCGCTGCTGGATACCGCGAAGGCGCTGGCCCGGCGCCTCGGCCTGCCGGTCGTCGCCATCCCTACCATCGCCGCCACCTGCGCGGCCTGGACGCCGCTGTCGGTGTGGTATAACGATGCCGGTCAGGCGCTGCAGTTTGAAATCTTCGACGATGCCAACTTTCTGGTGCTGGTGGAGCCGCGCATTATTCTTAACGCGCCGGCGGAATATCTGCTGGCGGGCATCGGCGATACGCTGGCGAAATGGTATGAAGCGGTAGTGCTGGCCCCGCAGCCGGAGACGCTGCCGCTCACCGTGCGCCTTGGCATCAACGGCGCGCTGGCCATCCGCGATGTGCTGCTGGAAAGCAGCGAAACCGCGCTGGCCGACCAGCAACGCGGCGAGCTAACCCAGGCTTTCCGCGACGTCGTGGATGCGATCATCGCCGGCGGCGGTATGGTCGGCGGGCTAGGCGAGCGCTATACCCGCGTCGCCGCCGCCCATGCGGTGCATAACGGGCTGACGGTGCTGCCGCAGACCGAGAAGTATCTTCACGGGACCAAAGTCGCCTACGGTATTCTGGTCCAGAGCGCCCTGCTCGGCCAGGACGACGTGCTGGCGCAGCTGGTGCAGGCGTATCAGCGCTTTAATCTGCCAACCACCCTGGCGGCGCTGGAGGTGGATATCAATAACCGCGAACAGCTGGATAAGGTGATTGCCCATACCCTGCGCCCGGTGGAGTCTATCCATTTTCTGCCGGTTGAACTGAACGCCGAAACCCTGCGCGCGGCGTTTGAGAAGGTCGAACGTTTCGCCGGTTAATCCCCGTTTTATTCGCCTCTGCCGCCCGGCGGAGGCGCTTTCGAGCCGCCTCGCAAAGCCGATGTTTCTGCCTTCGCCAGATAACGATTCTGCGTTAGGGTACCCTCATAAGAAAATAGCAAACTTATCTTATAAACTTATTATTTTCTTATATTCAACTGAGGTGTACAGTGGAGGTACATAGCATGCTCATCTGGTCAAAAGTGGCAAAAAAGGAACTGGCAAATATCGATTATCGCTATCAGCAGAGAATCAAAAGCAGGCTAGCGGATTTAGGTGACCGTACGGCTCCTCGGCCCGATGTCAGAAATTATCTAAACCAGAGAATCATTACCGTCTTCGGGTAGGGGATTATCGGATCATTTTCACACGTCAGGGGCTGACGCTGAACGACCTGTTTATCGTGTCCGTTAAGCGCAGAACCTCAACAACCTATTTGCATGAGGAGAATATGCCATATGGCTGTTCAGATAATTAAGGATGATGAAGGGAAAGCGCAGTACGCGGTGATCCCCTACGACGAATACTTCCAGATGTGTTTGCAGCTAGCCGAGCTGGATGATGAAACGGAAGCCGATCTTGAAGATATTCCGGTAGAACACGATATCTACGACAACGTGATGCTGCCGGGTGACGTCTGCGACATCATGGATAAAGAGAAAGTCAGCCTGCAGGCGGCCTGGCGCATTCTGCGCGGCCTGTCGCAGCAGGAGGTGGCCAATAAGCTCGGGATTAGCCAGTCTGCGGTTTCCCAGCTAGAAGCTATCGACTCCCGCCCGCAAAAGCGCACTCGCGAAAAGCTGGCGGCCATTTACGGTTGTACGCAGGAGCAGATCAGCCTGTATCTGCCGAAAGAGGGTTAACAACACTTCGCGCCGCCTTTACCGCCGTAGCGTGCGTCCTGACGTTCGCGGAAAAACTCTTCGTAGGTCATCGGCGTTTGCTCGGGGTGGGTCACACGGATGTGCTCCACGTAGTTGTCGTAATCCGGGACGCCGATCATCATCTTCGCCGCCTGGCCCAGATATTTTCCTGCTTTCGAAAGGGTATCAAACATTTCCAACTCCGCTAACCGCCCTCCTTCTCAAGAAGGAGGGCAACAAAATGATGCTTTAATGGGCGCGTTTCGCCTGAGTGACCAGGCTTTCAGCATCAGCTGGCATCGCCTGGTAAGGGGTCTCTTTCGCCGTCGGTTTGTCCTCTTTCAGCGCCGCCAGCGCGGTCTTAATTGAGAACAGCGCCAGAACCACCACCACTACCATGAAGAAGATGGTCAGCCCGGCATCCAGACGGTTGTTAAACACCAGTTGCGCCAGCTGCGACTCGGTGTACTGCGGCGGAATATTGCCGCTGTCAATCATCGCCTGGAACTTGTTGGCAATCGCCAGGAAGCCCACTTTGGTATCGGTGCTGAACGACTTCTGCCAGCCCGCGGTCAGGGTACAGATCAGCAGCCAGGAGGTTGGCAGCAGTGCGACCCAGGCATAACGCTGGCGCTTCATCTTAAACAGTACCACCGCGCAGAGCATCAGCGCCATCCCTGCCAGCATCTGGTTGGCAATACCAAACAGCGGCCAGAGGGTGTTGATGCCGCCAAGTGGGTCAACTACACCCTGATGCAGGAAGTAGCCCCAGGCCAGCACGCACAGCGCGGTCGCAAGAAGGTTCGCCGGCAGGGAGCTGGTTTGCTTGAGCCCCGGGCTGATCACCCCAAGCAGATCCTGCAGCATAAAGCGCGCCGCCCGCGTGCCGGCATCCACCGCGGTCAGGATAAACAGCGCCTCAAACAGAATCGCGAAGTGGTACCAGAAAGAGACGTCCATCAGGCCGCCCAGCGAACCGTGGAGGATATAGGCCATGCCCACCGCCAGCGTCGGCGCGCCGCCCGCGCGTGAAATAATCGACTGTTCCCCTACCTCATTGGCGATCTGATTGAGCGTATCCGGGGTGACGGTAAAGCCCCAGCTACTCACCACCTGCGCCGCCGACGCCACCACATCGCTCACGCCCGCCGGAGCCAGCACCGCCATTGGGCTGTTCATCGCGAAGTAGACGCCCGGGTCGATAATACAGGCCGCCACCAGCGCCATGATCGCTACGAAGGACTCCATCAGCATGCCGCCGTAGCCGATAAAACACGCCTGGCCTTCGTTGGCCAGCATTTTCGGGGTGGTGCCGGAAGCGATCAGGGCATGGAAGCCGGAAACCGCGCCGCAGGCGATGGTGATAAACAGGAACGGGAACAGGCTGCCGCTCCATACCGGCCCGGTGCCATCGATAAATTTGGTCAGCGCCGGCATCGTCAGCGTCGGACGCATGATCAGAATCCCAATCGCCAGACCGACGATGGTGCCGATTTTCAGGAAGGTAGAGAGGTAGTCGCGAGGCGCCAGCAGCAGCCAGACCGGCAGTACGGCGGCGATAAACCCGTAGCCCACCAGAATCCAGGTAAGCTGTACGCCGGTGTAATCAAACCACGGCGCCCAGGTCGGGCTTTCCGCCACCCAGCCGCCGGAGATGATGGCGAACACCAGCATCACCAGACCAATCACCGACACTTCGCCAATGCGCCCGGGGCGCAGATAGCGAATATAAATGCCCATGAATATCGCCAGCGGGATGGTGAAGGCCACGGTGTAGGTGCCCCACGGGCTGTGGGTTAGCGCTTTCACCACGATCATCGCCAGCACCGCAAGGATAATAACCATGATCATAAAGCAGGCCACCAGCGCCAGCACCCCGGCGGTTGGGCCCATCTCCTCTTTCACCAGCTCGCCGAGCGAACGTCCGTCGCGACGGGTTGAGACGAACAGCACCATAAAGTCCTGTACCGCCCCGGCCAGCACCACGCCCGCCAGGATCCAGATCATTCCCGGCAGATAGCCCATTTGCGCCGCCAGCACCGGGCCAACCAGCGGCCCTGCGCCGGCAATAGCGGCAAAATGGTGGCCGAACAGCACTTTCTTATCGGTCGGAACGTAGTCAAGGCCGTCGTTGTGACGCACCGCCGGAGTCATGCGCGTCGGGTCAACCACCAGCACGTTTTTGGCGATATACAGGCCGTAGAAGCGATAGGCGATCAGATAGACGCAGACTGCCGCGACGACAATCCATAGCGCGTTAATCTGCTCACCCCGGTTTAGCGCGATATAGCCCAGGGCAAAGGCTCCGATAACGGAGAGCAGTGTCCAGATGAGGTATTTCCCTGAATTATTCATCATTGTGTTCCACAGGTAGGGTAATCAGGATGTTACAATTTGTTTCTAGAACACAATACGAGTTTTAACAACTCTGAAACGTTGCAGATGTCGCCTGACGGCAAGGATTTATCTCACATTGCAAGCGAGATCACTTCTGGCAGGAAAATGGATGAAAACAGGGAGGGATATTCTGTAACTGCATCGCAGGTTGTTTCCCCGGAGGTGGCGCTTGACGCGCCTGTCCGGGCTACCGGCCCGCAGACGGCGGAGAACCCGTAGCCCGGTCAGCGCAGCGCCACCGGGAAGAAGCCGCGCCAAAGTCTCAATCCCGGCGTATTCCCCGGGTTGCGGCGTAAACGCCTGACCCGGCAAAAGGCTATGCCTCAGCCGAGGACCGCCGTGCCCAGACGGCAGGTGCAGCAGCGCCGTCCTCGCTCGTCGAATATCGCAATTTCCCAGCTCTGGCCCTGACGCCCCAGGTGCAGCGCCCGGCATTCGCCGCGGACTTTACCGCTGGAGACCGCCCGGTGATGGGTGGCGTTGAGCTCGGTCCCCACCACGCACTGTCCCTCTGCGGTCATCAACCATCCGGCCATCGAGCCGAGGGTTTCCGCCAGCGCCGCGGAGGCCCCGCCGTGCAGCAGGCCAAACGGCTGATGGGTTCGCGCGTCGACCGGCATTTCCGCCTCCAGCACGCCCTCCTCAAGGCGGGTATAGACGATGCCCAGATGGGCCACCATCGTATTGCTGCTGGTGGCGTTAAGCTCATCCAGCGTCAGCTGACGTTTCCAGGCCATTTATGCCCCCAGCGTCGAGCCGCCGTCCACCACGATATCCTGCAGCGTGATATGGCTGGCGTGGTCGGAGGCGAGGAACAGAATGGTATTGGCAATCTCCTGCGGGTGGGCGATTTTGCCCAGAGGAATGCCCAGCTTAAACTGCTCGCCGAAGCCGCGAATGCGCTGCTGCTCTGCATCATCGCTCACCCACAGCGTCCGCTGCATATCGGTGTCGGTAGAACCAGGAGAAACCAGATTACAGCGTACGCCGCTGCCCGCCAGCTCCAGGCCGACGGTCAGCGCCAGGCTCTTTAGCGCCGCCTTTGATGCGCCGTAGGCGCTCATGCCGATGCGCGGGGTATGCGCAGCGTCGGACGCCACGGTCACAATCGCCCCGCCTTTCTGGCGGCGGAACTGCGCCATCGTCTGCTGGAACAGGTTAAACGCCCCGCCAACATTGACGGCAAAGGTCTGCTGCCAGTCTTCAAGGCTCAGCGCATCGGTCGCCCCCATCCGCAAAATACCGGCCGCATTAACCAACACATCCAGCCGCTCGATCCCTGCCAGCAGGCGGCCGCATACCTGCGCCACCTGCTGCGCGTCGGCGACGTTCAGCGTCTCGGTGGCAAACGGATAGCTTTCACCGTCGAACGCCAGATCAAAACCGGTTACCTGCGCGCCGGCCTCAACGAACGCCAGCGCGGTAGCGTAGCCGATCCCCTTACCCGCGCCGGTGATCCACACGGTCTGGCCGTGAAAATCTAGCCCGTTCATTATTTCACCTCGCGAGAAAGCAGCGCCCACCAGGCATCGATGGTCGGTTTTTTCGCCAGCACCACAAAGTCAATATCGCCGTGCACTTTACGCCAGCGCGCGGCGAGCGCCATCATGCGTACCGAATCCAGGCCGTAGTCGATCAGATTTTCGTCATCCATCGGCTCATCGGATTCATCGAGCAGCGGCAGCACCAGCGCGCGCAGCGCCGCTTTCGATGCCGGCAGCGGCAGCAGCTCTTCCGTCATCACCACGCGACCGGAGCGACCCGCCACGTAGTTGAGCGCCATCAGATGCTCCTCGCGGCTGAAATCAGCCAGCGCATCGGCAACGAAAAATGGCTTAATATCGCGCATAAACGCGTCAGTCGCGGTGGTCATGCAGCCGATATGGGCGTACACGCCGGTGATAATCAGCTGATCGCGCCCCGCCTCTTTCAGTATCTCCTCCAGCGGCGAGCGGTGAAACGCGCTGTAGCGCCACTTCACCAGTACGGTATCGTTGTCGTCCGGCGCAAGCGCGGCAATAACCTGCTGCTGTTCCGGAGACCGGGTCAGACCCGGCCCCCACATGTCGTTCAGCAGCGCGCGGTCTTCATCGCTCTGCTCTTTCGGCTGAGCGGTGTAAAAAACCGGAATATTATTCTGTTTGCAGAACTCGCGCAGAGCGGCGATGTTGGCCACCACTTTCTCCATCATCGCGCTGTTTTCGCCCCAGAAATTAAGGAAATACTCCTGCATATCGTGGATCAGCAGCGCGGCACGGGACGGCTCAAATGCCCAGTTCACTTTGTTCGCCGGGATATCGCTGGCTTCCGGCAGCGCGTAAGCCTGTAATTCAGGGATTGCCATTCTGTCTTCTCCTTCAGCCCAGCTTGCGTTCAGCCAGCCACTGACGTAATTGTTTTTTATCGACTTTGCCCACCGGCGTCAGCGGCAGCGCATCAACGCACTCCACGCGGTCCGGCAGTTTAAATTCTGCGACCCCTTGTTCCCGCAGGAAGCGGCGTACCGCCACCGCGCGCAGAGGTTCTTTTACCACCAGATATGCGCAGCTCTTTTCTCCCAGCAGGCTATCTTCCATGCTGACCAGCGCGACGTGGATCACCGCCGGATGGCGCAGCAGCAGGTTTTCGATCTCTTCCGCCGCGATCTTCTCCCCGCCGCGGTTGATCTGATCTTTTTCCCGTCCCTGCACGGTGATATAGCCGTCTTCATCGATCGAGATCAGATCGCCAGAACAGTAGAACCCGTCGGCATCAAAGGCTTCGGCATTATGCTGCGGACTCTTGTAATAGCCGCGGAAGGTGTAAGGACCACGGGTCATCAGCCGTCCGACTTCGCCCCGCGGCAGCGGATTGCCCTGCGCATCGGCCACCCACACTTCATCGTCCGGACACATTGGGCAACCCTGAGTATTGATAATGCGCTCGGGGCTATCGTTGAGGCGGGTATAGTTCACCAGCCCCTCCGCCATGCCGAAGACCTGCTGAAGCTGACAGCCGATTTCCGCCGGAATACGCGCCGCGAGCGTCGCGGACAGGCGCGCCCCGCCAACCTGCAGCAGCCGCAGCGATTGCAGGCGGGCGTTGCTGCCGGAATCATGGATCTCCTGCAGCCACAGGCTGACCGCAGGCGGAACCAGCGAGGTCAGGTTAATCTGGTGTTTTTCAATCAGCGGGAAGCAGAGTGTGGCGCTCGGGTCGTGCGCCAGTACCACCACGCCGCCGGCGAGGAAGACGCCTAATGAACCTGGCGAACTCATCGCGTAGTTATGGGCGGCGGGAAGCGCGTTCAGGTAGCGCGTTTCGGCACTCACGCCGCACAGCTCGTTGCTGCGGCGAATGCTGTAGTCGTAGTCGTTATGGGTACGCGGGATGAGTTTCGGCGTACCGGTGCTGCCGCCGGAAAGCTGGAAAAAGGCCACTTCGTCGGCAGGCGTTGGTCCGGCAATGAAATTATCGCCAGGCCGCTCAATGGCTGCCGTCAGGCTCCGTTCGCCGCTGTCGTTGAGCAGCAGAGCCACGCGTATCGACGGATGCTGGCTGACAAAATCATTCAGAAATTCGTCATCGGCAAACAGCGCGTGTTCGCGATCGGCAATCAGCAAGGCGGGTTCAATCTGGGCGGCGTAGGCGTTGAGCTCGCTACGCTGATGGCTGAACAGCGCATTCACCGGCGCCACGCCGATCCGCAGCAGCGCGAAAAACGTCAGATAAAATTCCGCGACGTTGCCCAGCTGCACCAGCGCCGTTTCGCCGCGCTTCAGGCCCTGACGCTGCAGCGAGGAGGCGAGATTATCAACCAGGCGGTTGAACTCACGATAACTGTAGCGTTTGTCGCCGTCGATAATGGCGGGAGCATCGTTTTCGGCATGACGGGTAATCAGGTTAGTCAGCGGCAGATCCTGCCAGTAACCTTTTTGCCGATAGCGGGCCGCGAACGCTTCCGGCCAGCGGGTAAATTCGATCATCATAGTCCCTTATTGCAAGCCGAATACGTTCAGCATGGTGGTCAGTTTGACGCCGGTTTCGCGCCACTCGCCTAGCGGCGAAGAGGCCGGGACGATCCCTGCGCCTGCAAACAGCCGCAGCGTGCGTTGATGCAGGCGCGCGCAGCGGATGGTGACCACCCACTCGCCGTTGCCTTCATCATCGCACCAGCCGACGATACCGCCGAACAGCTGGCGATCGAACGGCTCCAGTTCGTTAATCAGGCGTTTTGCCGCCTGATGCGGGAAGCCGCTCAGCGCCGGGGTGGGATGCAGCAGACAGGCCAGCGACATGGCATTCTCGTTTGCCAGCGCGGCGCCCTGAATCTGCGTCGCCAGATGCCACAGGGTCGGCGTGGTGATCAGCTGCGGAGAATCCGGCAGGCTTAGCTCGCTGCTGCGCGGTGCCAGTACGGCCTTCATCGCCTGGGTCACCAGCTCATGTTCATGGCGGTCTTTTTCCGACGCCAGCAGCTTGTGCCCCGCTTCGCGGTCCAGCACATCGTCCGGCTGACGGCGGGCCGAACCGGCCAACGGCAGAGAGTAAAAATGCGCCCCTTCTTTACGTAACAGCAGCTCCGGGCTGGCGCCCAGCAGCACGCCGCCGTCCGAAAGCGGCACGTGGAAGTTATAGCTGGCGGGGTTCTGGGCAATCAGGCGCTCCAGCAGCGCACCGCTATCAACCCGCTCACGGGTGGTGATATCAATCAGGCGCGACAGGACCACTTTGTCCACTTCCGGCGTCGCGGTCAGGGCCGCCGCGCGCGTCACCATCGCCATAAAGGTGTCCTGTTCGGGGATCTCCCGGCGCTGAATCACGTCCATGGGCTGCAGCCCCGACGCATAGCGCGCGGAGTGCTGCTTTTCTGGTCGGGAGAAGGTTTCCCAGCTTGTGGGTATAAACAGCTCGGACGGCTCGCTGGTATCAAACGGAATGGCGCCGACCATTATCGGCTTAGCGATCCCGGCAGCCCGCGCCGCTGTAAAGGCGGCGGCCATTTTGTGCTGGAATTCCCCATCCAGATTTTCGCCATCGGCGGCAGGATGAGAAAACCGACTAAAGCAGCCAGCGGTGGTGAAACTGCGGTACGGCGACATAAAGAAGAAGCTTTCCGGCGGCAGAGTCATTTTTTTCTCCCGTACTTCCTCAGCCAAAGACGTTTCCATATCATCCTCCAAAAAAACGATAAAGATATTACGAATAATTATCATTTATATTTTGGTTGGGTAACCTAAAAGGTATTGCGCGCTATGTCAACCGTACAGGTAGCATGTTGTGCGACTTAGGCTTGCATCCACGCGGCGCAAAGCTGAAAATGAGAAGCATTTATCACCACTTAATCAGGATGCGAATACGTGAATTTCTCCACCTTTTGCCGCCGTACCCTCCTCGCCAGCGGTCTGGCGATTTTAGGAATTAGCTCAGCGCTGGCGGCAGACTGGCCGCGGCAGATAACCGACAGCCGGGGAACGCACACGCTGGAAAGCCAGCCCCTGCGAATTGTTTCCACCAGCGTGACGCTGACCGGCTCACTACTGGCGATTGACGCGCCGGTAGTCGCCAGCGGCGCCACGACGCCGAACAACCGCGTCGCCGACGGTCAGGGATTTTTACGTCAGTGGAGCGATGTGGCGAAAGCGCGGAAGCTGTCGCGCCTCTACATTGGCGAACCGAGCGCTGAGGCCGTCGCTGCGCAAATGCCGGATCTGATTCTGATTAGCGCCACCGGCGGCGATTCGGCGTTGACGCTCTACGACCAGCTTTCCACCATCGCCCCAACGCTTGTCATTAACTACGATGACAAAAGCTGGCAGGCCCTGCTGACCCAACTGGGGACGATCACCGGCCATGAAAAACAGGCGGCAGAGCGAATTGCGGAATTTGATACTAAGCTGGCGGCGCTGAAAGAGAAGATGAAGCTGCCGCCGCAGCCGGTCACCGCGCTGGTCTACACCGCCGCGGCCCATAGCGCCAATATCTGGACGAAAGAGTCCGCTCAGGGGCAGATGCTTCAACAGCTGGGCTTTACCCTTGCCGATCTGCCCGCCGGTCTGCATGCCAGCCAGAGTCAGGGGAAACGTCATGATATCGTGCAGCTGGGCGGTGAAAATTTAGCCGCCGGACTTAACGGTCAGAGCCTGTTCCTGTTCGCTGGCGACCAAAAAGACGCCGATGCGATTTACGCCAACCCGCTGCTGTCGCATCTGCCCGCAGTCGAAGGTAAACGCGTTTATCCGCTGGGAACGGAAACCTTTCGCCTGGATTATTACAGCGCCGTACTGGTGCTGCAGCGCTTAGCCGCGCTCTTTGCTTAAAGCTCTTCTCCCGGCGCGGGTCGCCGGGATCTCATCGCGCATCACTCCTCACATCATCTCTTTGTTATAAAAGCTTATTTTCCCTCACTGAACCTCATCAGTCTCATCGCCGCCTCAGCCAAAATATCATCGTCGCCGGTGTTGTTTTGTGATTAGCCCTGGCCGCCGCGTTGCCCGATTATCTGCCCCACACCGCTTGAGGTGGGCATTCAACACAGAAGGAAATTAACGTGGCAACAAGCAAATTGATTAAGGGCGATACGCTGACCGAAACCAGCAACGCCGCAGACGGCTTTAACCCGGCAACCGAAGTGAGCAACTACAGCTATACCTCCGCTCGCGTCGCCAAACCGGTCTATAACAAATACAAAGCCTCAACCAGCAAACCGAAAGTCTTTGGTTACTACACCGACTGGTCTCAGTATGACGGACGTCTGCAGGGCGGCGATGCGAAAGATAACCGCGGTCGCGGCTACGATCTGACTAACGTCTCCCCTACGGCTTACGATAAAATCATCGTCGGCTTCGTCGGCGTCACCGGCTTCCATAAAGTGGATGGGATGTACCGCGATGTGGTTGCCGAAGCCGCCGAGCAGTGCGGAAAAGTCAAATATGAGCCGACCTTCCTCGACCCGTGGGGCGATTTCCAGTCCTACGTTAACGTTGGCCACTCCGTCAGCGGCTGGGACGTCGATCCGAAAACCGTCACTCAGGCGAATACCAAAGGTCTGCTCGGCGGCCTGCGCGATCTGCAGGCCAAAGCGAAGCAGCAGGGTCACGATCTGGTGCTGTCCATGAGCATCGGCGGCTGGACCATGAGTAACAGCTTCCACGAAACCGCAGCTTCTGATTCCGCCCGTAAAACCTTCGCGAAAGGCGTGGTAAAACTGTTCAAACAGTTCCCGATGTTCAGCGAAGTGGATATCGACTGGGAATACCCGAACGCGGAAGGCGCGGGCAACCCTTACGGCCCGGAAGACGGCGAAAACTATGCGCTGCTGATCGGCGAGCTGCGTAAGCAGCTGGATTCCGCCGGTCTGAGCAACGTCAAAATCTCCATTGCCAGCTCCGCGGTAGTGAAGACCTTCGATTACTCCAACGTGAAAGCGCTGCTGCAGGCCGGTCTGTACGGCATCAACGTGATGACCTATGACTTCTTCGGTACGCCGTGGGCGGAAACCCTGACGCATCACACCAACCTGAACGCGCTGGAAGAAGGCGGCTGGGCGGTCAATACCATCGTCGACCATCTGCTGGCCGAAGGCTTCCCGTCAGACCGCATTAATATTGGTTACGCTGCCTACAGCCGTAACGGCCGCAATGCAGAGCTGGAATCTCTGTCTCCGCTCAAGGGTACCTATAACCCGGGCACCGGCACCACCGTGGGTACCTTCGAGTCGGGTACCACCGAATGGTATGACACCATTTATAACTACCTGGATCTGGAAAACCAGAAAGGCCGTAACGGTTTCAACGTCTATACCGACCAGGTGGCCAACGCGGATTACCTCTACAATCCGGAAACGAAGCTGTTCATGTCTCTGGACACCCCGCGTACGGTGAAAGCCAAGGGCGAATACGCCGCCAGCCTCGGTCTGGGCGCGCTGTTCACCTGGACTATCGACCAGGACAACGGCGTGCTGGTGAACGCCGCGCGTGAAGGTCTGGGCTATGAAATGGCCTCTGAAGTTATCGATATGGAGCCGTTCTATTTCGAAGGCATCAACGTCGAACCGACGGATGAAGCGGATGAAACGGATGAAAATGAGGAAGACGACGTTCAGCCTGAACCGGCGGTCAACCACGCGCCGAAAGCAGCCATCGAACTGATGGTGGTTGGCGGCTCCCGCGTGCGTCTTTCCGGCGAAAAATCCTCGGATGAAGATAGCGACGACCTGTCCTTCAGCTGGGGCGTGCCTGCGGCGATCGCCGTGGCGGATAAAACCGCCGCCGTCATCGAGTTCGACGTCCCGAAAGTGAGCGAAGATACCGAGTTCACCTTTACTCTGTTCGTACGCGATACCTGGGGTGAGCCGTCAACGCAGCAGCGCTTTGTGCTCTCCGTCGTCGCCGCTACCCAGAGCGATGACAGCGAAGACGAGTCGGAAGACAAGAACGATGATGAGCCGGCGGACGACCAGGATAACAGCGATGATCAACCTCAACCGGCGGATGATGATGTAGTGCCGTCAGACGAAACCACGCCTTATCCGCTGTGGAATGCCAGCACCGTGTATGGCGGCAACTGGGGTACCTTTGAAACCGTCAGCTGGAAAGGCCACAACTACCAGGTGAAATGGTGGTCTCAGGGCAATCAGCCGGACCTGAACTGCGGCCAGTTCCAGGTGTGGACCGACCTCGGCGCGTACTAAGCCTTAATCGTCACTGACGAGTGATAGCCAGCCCCGGAGCCATCCGGGGCTTTTTATTGGCGCTCTTTTCGGTTTACCCGGTGGCGCTAGCGGGCTACTTCAAGTCGATAGCCTGGGATGCGCCAGGATGAATACATCGGTGCGGCTTCTTCCCGGGTCGCGCTGCGTTTACCCGGGCTACGAGTCCACCCCCGTCTGCGGGCCAGTAGCCCGGGTCAGGCGTTTACGCCGCAACCCGAGGAGGTGCCGGGATGAGTACATCGGTGAGGCTTCTTCCCGGGTCGCGCTGCGCTTACCCGGGCTACGGGTAACGCGCCGTCTGTGGTTCCGGCCAACTCACCGTCGTCTGCGGTGTGCTTCCCCGGTGGCGCTGCGCTGACCGGGCTACGGGTTCACCGCCGTCTGCGGGCCAGTAGCCCGGACAGGCGCGACGCGCCGCCTCCGGGAAGACCGGCGGAACTAGCTTTCGCTGACCGTCTCCGGGCGCTGAAAGCGGCGCAGCTCGCGTAGCAGCCCGACCAGCACCACGCCCACAATCACCAGCGCCCAGCCGCTGGCGCTCGCCGAAGCGGCCGGCGTCAGAATCGCGCCCAGCCCCCCCAACAGCGCCGCGCCTATCGCATCGCCGGTCACGTTCTGCGCGGTCCACAGCCCGTTGATGCGCCCGAGCATATTCTCCGGGGTTTGCGTCTGGATCAGCGTATATTGCAGCAGCGAGCTTATTGCGCTCAGCCAGCCAAACAGCGCCAGGCACAGAGCGCCCAGCTCCCACACCGGCATCAGGCTGAACAGCGCAATCGCCACAAACGAGCCGACGGTGGTCGCCAGCATCAGCACGCCGGGCTTCGCCGTCTGCGCCAGCTGTCCGCTGGTCAACGCGCCGAACGCCGCTCCCAAAGGGATCGCCGCGTACAGCAGGCCAATCTGCGACGCCGACATCTGCCAGCTTCCGGCCAGCGCCGGATAGAGCACGCGCACCGCGCTGGCCATCGTCAGCAGTCCGCCAAGCAGCGCAATGCCGCCGATAAGCGGGCTGTTAAACAGAAACTTCAATCCCGCGTTCAGCGATTTTAGCGGATGTTCGCGCGGCTGCGGCGGCGGCGCCAGCCGCGGCAAACGCAGCAGGGTCAGCGTCGTAATAAAAGTACCTGCCGCCGCCAGCCCGTAATTCCAGGCCACGCCGCCGGTTGCCAGCAGCAGACCGCCGATCATCGGTGAAATGACCGATCCCAGCCGCACCGTCAACATAGTGATCGCCCCGGCCTGCATCAGATTTTCCCGGCCAACCAGCGCTGGGGTCGCCGCCAGCAGCGCGGTCACGCCGATTGAGGCAAACAGGCCGTCCCAGATGCCCAGCAGATAGATTGCGATAAGCGACGGTTCCGGCAGCATGGCGTTGAGGCACAGGCCGACGAAGCCGATGCCGCAGGTGCCGCGCGCCAGCAGGATCAGTCGCTTACGCTCATAGCGGTCGGCAAGCACGCCGCCGATCATCAGACCGACAAACATCGAACCGCCGGTTAAGGTGACCGACAGCCCCACTTGCCAGGTCGAATGGGTCATCATCTGGATCTGTACCGGGATCGCCACGCCCAGCAGGCCAAGCGACAGAATTGAGATAAAGCGGGCGATAAAGACGGCGCGAAAGGCCGGGTGGGTTTTCAGCAAGCTGAGATTCAGCAGCCAGGATTGTCGGTTCATGACAGCGCCTTGTTATTATTTTCCATACCATTTTTATGGGTGCACATGCTAACATAACTGGATAGAATCGATAACGATAATTACTATCATTATCATGTCAGGGATGTAAGCCATGTCGTCTTCAACGACCGCGGCGCGCGCCTTTGCCGTGCCGGGTCTTTTAATCGTCTTAATCATTGCGGTTGCGCTCAGCCTGCTGATCGGCGCCAAACCCCTACCGTTTAGCGTCGTCATCGATGCTTTCGCCGGCACCTGCCAGAGCGCCGATTGCACCATCGTCCTTGATGCCAGACTGCCGCGAACCCTTGCCGGGCTGCTGGCCGGCGCCGCGCTGGGCCTGGCCGGAGCGCTGATGCAAACGCTGACCCGTAACCCGCTGGCGGATCCGGGGATCCTCGGCGTCAACTCCGGCGCCAGCTTCGCTATCGTGCTGGGTGCGGCGCTGTTTGGTATCTCCTCACCGCAAGAGCAGCTGCTGATGGCCTTTTGCGGCGCGTTCGGCGCCTCGCTGCTGGTCGCCTTTACCGGCAGCCAGGGCGGCGGCCAGCTGAGCCCGGTTCGCCTGACCCTCGCGGGGGTCGCCCTGGCGGCGGTGCTGGAAGGCCTTTCCAGCGGTATCGCCCTGCTCAACCCCGACGTCTACGATCAGCTGCGCTTCTGGCAGGCGGGTTCGCTGGACGTGCGCACCCTGCAAACGCTTAAAATTGTCCTGATCCCGGTACTCATTGCCGGCCTGGTGACGCTATTGCTGAGCAGGGCCTTAAACAGCCTGAGCCTCGGTAACGATACGGCCACCGCGCTCGGCAGCCGGGTGGCACGTACCCAGCTCATCGGCCTGCTGGCGATTACCGTCCTGTGCGGCAGCGCCACGGCGGTGGTCGGGCCCATCGCCTTTATTGGCCTGATGATGCCGCATATGGCCCGCTGGCTGGTGGGCGCGGATCATCGCTGGTCGCTGCCGGTCACCCTGCTGGCCACCCCTGCCCTGCTGCTGTTTGCCGACGTGCTGGGCCGTCTGCTGGTCCCCGGTGAGCTGCGAGTTTCGGTCGTCAGCGCCTTTATCGGCGCGCCGGTGCTGATCTGGCTGGTCCGCCGCCAGCCGCGCGGAGGTGGAATGTGATGGCCCCGTCCCGCCGCCTGATGTTTAGCTGCCTGCTGCTGCTGATCGCCAGCGCCCTGGTCTCCCTGTGGGGGCTCGGCACCGGCCTGGTACCGTTAAGCGTTGAACAGGTTATCTCCGCGCTGCTCGGCGATGCGCCGCGCAATATCACCCTGGTGGTGACCGAGTGGCGCCTGCCCCGCGTGCTGATGGCGCTGCTGATCGGCGCCGCCCTCGGCGTCAGCGGCGCGATTTTCCAGTCGCTCACCCGCAACCCCTTGGGTAGCCCGGACGTGATGGGTTTTAACACCGGGGCGTGGAGCGGCGTGCTGGTCGCCATGGTCATGTTCGGCCAGAACCTGGCGGCCATCGCCGCGGCGGCGATGGCTGGCGGGATCCTCACCGCGCTGGTGGTCTGGATACTGGCGTGGCGCAACGGGATTGAAACCTTTCGCCTGATTATTATCGGCATCGGCGTCCGCGCCATGCTGGTAGCATTCAATACCTGGCTACTTCTGCGCGCTTCGCTGGAAACCGCCCTCTCCGCCGGGCTGTGGTATGCCGGCTCGCTTAACGGACTGACCTGGGGAAAAACCTGGCCATCCGCGCCGCTGATTCTCTTGATGCTGGTTTGCGGGGCGCTGCTGGCGCGGCGCATGCGGCTGCTGGAGATGGGTGACGATACCGCCTGTGCGCTGGGCGTGCGGGTTGAGCGTTCGCGCCTGCTGATGATGCTGGTCGGGGTGGTACTGACCGCCGCCGCCACCGCGCTCGCCGGGCCGATTTCATTTATCGCCCTGGTGGCCCCGCATATCGCGCGCCGCCTCAGCGGCACCGCGCGCTGGGGGCTGACTCAGGCGGCGCTGTGCGGCGCCCTGCTGCTGGCCATCTCCGACTACGCCGCGCAGCGTCTGTTTATGCCCTATCAGTTACCGGTGGGCGTGGTGACCGTCAGCATTGGCGGCATCTACCTCATCGCGTTGTTAATTCAGGAGTCCCGCAAAAAATGACCGCTGTTACCTCCCGTTTGCGCGGCGATCGGCTGACCCTGGCGTACGGCAAAAAGACCATCGCCGAATCGCTGAACGTCACCATTCCCGATGGCCACTTTACCGCGATTATCGGTCCCAACGGCTGCGGTAAGTCGACCCTGCTGCGCACCCTGAGCCGCCTGATGACGCCTACCAGCGGTCATGTCTGGCTCGACGGCGAACAGATCCAGCATTACGCCAGTAAAGAGGTGGCAAAGCGCATCGGCCTGCTGGCGCAGAACGCCACCACGCCGGGGGATATAACGGTTCAGGAGCTGGTCGCCCGCGGCCGCTATCCGCACCAGCCGCTGTTTACCCGCTGGCGCAAAGAGGATGAAGAGGCGGTCACCAGGGCGATGAAGGCCACCGGCATTACCGACCTCGCGCAACAAAGCGTCGATACGCTCTCCGGCGGCCAGCGCCAGCGGGCGTGGATCGCCATGGTGCTGGCCCAGGAAACGGCGATTATGCTGCTGGATGAGCCCACCACCTGGCTGGATATCAGCCATCAAATCGATCTGCTGGAGCTGCTGAGCGAGCTGAATCGGGAAAAGGGCTATACGCTGGCGGCGGTGCTGCACGACCTGAATCAGGCCTGCCGCTACGCCACCCACTTGATTGCCCTGCGCGACGGTAAAATCGTCGCCGAGGGCGCGCCGAAGGAGATTGTCAACGCGGCGCTGATCGAGAAGATTTACGGCCTGCGCTGTACGATTATTGAAGATCCGGTGGCGCATACGCCGCTGGTAGTGCCGCTGGGTCGCAAGTAGAAATTCCCGGCTCGCGCTGCGCTTAGCCGGGCTACCCAATCTGGCACAAACGGTAGCCCGGGTAAGGCGTCAGCCGCAACCCGGGAGTTCATCGATCCCTAACCCAGTATCTCCCTGACCACCGGACCGATCGCTTCAAAAGCCTGCGGAGAGATAATATCCACGTGGGCGCAATCCTGGCTAAACACCTCCAGCTCGCCGATCCACGGCCCCCACACCACCTGCGGGTCCATCCCGGGTTGCCGGGTCTTCTCCGCCACGAACAGCGTCGCCTTACCGTCAAACTTCGCGCTGTGCGCGGTAGTCAGCAGGCGCACTGCATCGGCATAGTTGCCTTCAATCACGCTGAACAGCTCGCCGGAAGCCTGCCCCTGCTGGGCGGCCAGAAACGCCTCACGTTCACGGGCAATTTCCGCCAGCACCTCAGGATCCAGCCCGTTCGCCTCTTTCTCCGCCCAGTTCTGCGTCTCGGGCGGCCAGGTATCCAGCAGCCCGAGGAAGGCCACCGCTTCGCCGCGCTGGCGTAAACGGGCGGCAATTCCCTGCGCCAGGGTACCGCCGAGCGAATAGCCAAACAGATAGTACGGGCCGCGCGGCTGCTGCGAAAGCAGGGTTTGCAGATGATGTTCGCATACCGCATCCAGATCGGCCGCCGTCGCCATCGGCCCCTGCGGTCGCGGCGACTGAATGCCGACGATCGACCAGCGCGGGCTTAAATAACGCGCCAGCACGCTGAACTGCCAGGCAAAACCGGAAGCCGGATGGAAGCAAAACAGCGTCGGACCGTCGCTCTCGCGCAGCGGCAGGATCGCGTCGAAGCCCAGCCGTTGCGCCTGCTCATCGCTCAGATCCGATGCCAGCAGCGCACTCAGCTTGCCGACGGAAGAAGCGACCATTATCTGGCCAGGCGTCACCTGGCGTTCCAGTTCGCGGCTCAGCAGCGCCGCCAGGCGCATCGCCAGCAGCGAATGGCCGCCAAGGGCGAAGAAATCGGCATCGATGTCGTTCACCTCACAGCCGAGCAGCTGGCTGAACGCTGCGGCAACGGCAGTTTCCACGCCCGGCTCCGGCGGACGTCCGCTGCGCTCACTGCTCAACGTGGGTAACGGCAGCGCTTTACGATCCAGCTTGCCGTTGGCGCTTAGCGGCAGCGCCGGCAGCTGAATCAGCACCACCGGCACCATATGCGGCGGTAGCTGTTCGCCAAGCTGCGCTTTGAGCGCGGCGGTGTCCAGCGGCAGACCGGAAGCAGAAACCAGATAGCCCACCAGCTGACGGGCATCGCCGCCGGTCGCCGCCGCCAGGTTGAAGACGCAGGCGTGAGCCACCGCCTGCGCAACGTCCGGCAGCGCAGATAGCGCGCGGTCAATTTCGCCCAGCTCAATTCGCTGGCCGCGTATTTTTAGCTGGTCGTCGCTGCGTCCGAGATACTCGACCGCGCCGTTATCCAGCCAGCGGGCAACATCGCCGGTACGGTACATCCGCTCGCCCGGCGCGTAGGGGTCGGCAATAAAGCGGCTGGCGGTCAAATCGGGACGCCCCAGATAGCCCTGCGCCAGCTGAATGCCGGTCAGGTAGAGATCCCCCGCCACGCCCGGCGGTACCGGGCGCATGGCGGCATCAAGGATGCGCAAGCCGGTATTCCACACCGGCCAGCCAATCGGTACGCTGGCGCCGGTGACTGCCGCCAGTTCGGGCCCGCAGGCCGGATACCAGCTGACGTCCACCGCGGCTTCCGTCGGGCCGTACAGGTTATGCAGCGGCGCGCCGGTGAGCTGCTCCCATTCACGGCATAGCGCCGTCGGCAGCGCCTCTCCGCTACAGAATACCCGGCGCAGGGTTTGACAACAATCGACGTTTTCCGCCTCCAGCGAGGCAACGAACGCCGCGAGCATCGACGGCACAAAGTGGGTCGTTGTCACGCCGTAGCGGGCAAAAAACTGCTGCATCGCCAGCGGGTCGCGGTGGGCTTCCGGCTCGGCCATCACCAGCTGCGCACCGGCGATAAACGGCCACCAGAACTCCCATACCGAGACATCAAAGCTGCACGGCGTCTTCTGCGCCACCACATCCTCAGCACAGAGCGGATAGTGGTCCTGCATCCACAGCAGGCGGTTGACGATGGCGGTCTGCCCGACCATCACCCCTTTCGGTCGCCCGGTGGAGCCGGAGGTAAAGATGATATACGCGGTATGCTCCGGCTGCGAGAGCGCCAGCGGCGCGGACTCGCCCGCCGCCAGCGGCTGCTGGTAGCAGAGGCTTTCCAGGCCGGGAATATCGCTAAAGCGCGCCAGCTGATCCTCGGAGGTGATCAGCAGCGACGGACGGGCGTCTTCCAGCATCATCCGCAAGCGGTCGTCGGGATAGCCGGTATCCAGCGGCAGCCACGCGGCTCCGGCCTCAACAATGCCGTGCAGCGCCAGCGTCAGGAACACCGAACGCGGCAGCGCGACCGCCACGCTATCGCCCGGTTTGACGCCCCGCGCGCGCAGACGCTCGGCCAGCGCTAGCACCTGCTGGCGCATCTCACGGTAGCTAAACTGCCAGCAGCCATCCGCCAGCGCCGGGGCATCCGGGGTTTTTGCCGCCTGTGCCGCCACCAGCGCGCTCAGGGTGGTGAGCGGCAGGTCGACAGCGGTCGCGTTCACCTGCGCCAGGCGTTGGTTTTCCGCCGCCGACAGCATATTGGCCTCGCCGCAGGGCAGAGTGGGATTATCGGCAAACTGAGTCAGCAAAGAAGATAGACGGGCGATATGCCCGCGCAGCGTCTGTTCATCATATCGCTGCTTGTTCGCCAGCACCTCCAGCGATAGACCGCCGGTTTCATCCGGGAAGAGCGCCAGCTCCAGGTCATTGACCGGGCCAGTGGCCAGGGTGTGGGTAATCGCCTGTACGCCGTCGATATCCAGCTGATAGTCGAAGACTTTAATATTGAGTACCGGGCCAAACAGCGGTTCATCGCCCGCCGCCCTGCCGCTGTCGCGGACAATCTGTTCGGCATCATAGCGCTGGTGGCGGCGCATTTTCTTGAGCTGTCCGGCAAGACGCATGGCCAGCTCCGCCAGCGTTTCCCGGGCGTCAATATTGACCGCCAGCGGCAGAACGTTGAGCACCGGGCCGGTAGCGGTTAATGCCGCAGAGCCCATGCGGCGCATGAAAATAAAGCCCGCGGCGTAATCCATTCGGCTGCACAGCCGTCCCAGCCACAGGGCGGTTAGCGCCAGCGCCAGATCCGCGCGCTGGCACTGCGGCGCGCCTGCCGCCAGCCGGCTAAATACACCGGCGTCGACCTCCAGCTTCATGCGCCAGATATCGGTGCTGGTCGCCCTTCCCGCCAGCGGCGCGTCGGAAAGGGAGGCCGGAGCCGGCAGCGCCTGACGCTGCGCCTGCCAGAACTGTTTGTCACGCTGCCAGGCGTCGCTGCCGTAGTAGCGCTGGTACTCTTCCACCACCTCGGCAAACGGCGTGAACGGCGAAGCTGGCGTCTCTTCGCCGCGCTGCCATGCGCGATAAATCGCGGCGATCTGGCGGGTAATGGCCGGGAAACTGAAGCCATCGACCAGCAAATGATGATAACGCTGATACCAGTACCAGCACTTATCCCCCACCCGCAGCAGCTGATGGCAGACCAGCGGATTACCGCCGTCCACGCGCAGGTTTTGCCCGAGGTCGGCCTGCATCAGCGCCAGCGCGGCGGCGTACGGGTCGTGCGACGTGCGCAGATCCCGATAGTCCGGCTCGGCAAAATGACGATTTTCATCGACCCACTGCCAGGCTTCGCCGTTATCTTCACAAAAACGCATGCTGAGGGTGTCAGCCTGAGAGAGCCCGGTGACAATCGCCCGCCCGAGCAAGGTCGGGTCGATATCGCCGCGCAGCTCAACATAGTGGGCCACGCTCCAGGCGCCGGGCAGCGTCGAGAGGCGCTCCGCCATCCAGATCCCCGGCTGAGCCGCAACCAGCGGTAAACGTGTGGTCATTGTGGGCTCCTCAGGATGCATAGTGCGCGGGGGTAAGCGTTGACCAGTTCTCCGCCAGCCAGGCGTTGCACGCCTCTAACGACTGCGGCGGGCACTCTACCGTCCAGCCTTCCGGCAGGGCGCAGTGGTGCGGCCACAGGCTGAACTGCTGCTGGTCATTGCGCAGAATGTAAAACTGCCCTTGCGGATTGTCGAAGGGGTTACTGAATTGCATATCAAATTCCTCGTAAATCGCGCTTTGCTACTCTTCACGGCCTAATGGCTGCCACAGCTGGATGAGCCCGGCCGTCAGCCCGCCGCGCCAGCAAAGCGCATCATGTCCGCCGTCAACCTGACGCCAGAAAATCGTCTGCTGTTCCAGATGCGTCAGCAGCGCCTGGTTCGCGCGAAAAATGATCGGCTCGCGAACGCCGGCCTCCAGCCAGATGCGTAGCCCTTGCGGCTGTATTTCGCCGCGGCTGAGCCGCTCAATCAGCAGGCCCGTCTGCGCGCCGCCGCGATGCGGCCACCAGTAGGAGCCAGACTGGCTGAGCACGCAGCCAAAGCGCAGAGGCCAGTAGAGCGCGGCGAACATCGCGGCCAGGCCGCCAAAGCTCTGGCCTGCCACCACGGTTCGGTCGGCGCTATCGCTGAAAGGTGCTATCCGGTGAACCATCGGCAGCAGCTCTTCCTGAACCGCCAGCCAGAACGTTTCATTGCAGGGAAGCTCTTCGGCGCGATGCTGGTTATCGATAACGTCAATCAGCAGATAAACCGCCTGCGGTAACCGCTTCTCGCGGGTTAATCCTGCTAGCGGCGCCCATACCGGCATGCTTTCAGCCCAGAACTGACCATCAAGCAAAATCGCCAGCGGGCGCGCTTGCGGCTGCGCATCGCCGGTGGCGTAAATCCATATCCGCCGCCGGTTGCCGAGTCGCTGGCTCTGCCATTCAATGCAGACCGGCGGCTGATAAGGTTCATCACGCAGCGCCCAGCCGGGCTGTTCGGGGGCGTCCGGCAGCTCCAGCGCAGAGACCGCGTGGCCGCGCCCGCCCTTCCAGCTTTGCGGATTAAGCGGGTCGGCAATCGCCCGCGGCAGCAGCTTGCGCCAGCCTTCGCGCAGCAGCGCGCGGTCCGGGCTGTCGCCGTTAAAAAGCTGAGGGGAAAAGTCGTCGTCCCGCGCGGAAGGAATAAAGCAGTAGCTGCCGCGCCAGGCGGCAGAGAGAGTGGTTTGCCAGCACCAGGCATCGGTACCGGGAATGCGCTGCAGCGTTTGCGGTACGGCGTTTTTATGATGGTCAGTCACGCCGGTAATATAAATCCATACCCGCCGGGTTGGCGAAGAGGCTTCGTTGCCCGCCGGATCGCGCCACCAAAAGGTCACCCGATACGTGTCGTCCACGACCTCAATTTGCGGACCGGAGATATGGCGCCACCAGTCGTCGCATCCTGTCTTATGCATTCCTTTCAACCCTATGTTTATCGTGACATTTATCAACAAACGCATTAATAAACGCAATATTTATTGATAATATTATTGATAACTATTTTCATTTGCAATAGCGTATTAGCGCGCTGTGGGAAGCGCGTCTTTTAAAAAATAAACATGTCAGAGAGAGCTTATGCAGCGCCGGGACTTTCGGGGAAACAATTTAGCCCGAAAGCCGGGTTCTGGTCAGCGACGGAGTGCCTGTGCTCTCTACCGGCAACATTGATACCGCCTCCCCTCCCGACGGGAAGGGGCCTTTGGGGAAGGCGGCGACGAAAAGCAGGATTTACAATGAATAACAGGATCAAATCCCTGGCCTTGCTGGTCAATCTGGGAATCTACGGGGCTGCTTTTCCGCTAAGCGCGGCGGAAACGGTCTCCGATAGCAAAACCGCAACCGCTGATGAAACCATGGTTGTCACCGCCGCCGAGCAGAACCTGCAGGCGCCTGGCGTATCAACCATCACCGCAGATGAAATTCGTAAACGTCCGCCTGCGCGCGACGTATCTGAAATTATCCGTACCATGCCGGGCGTAAACCTGACCGGCAACTCCACCAGCGGCCAGCGCGGCAACAATCGCCAGATTGATATTCGCGGCATGGGCCCGGAAAACACCCTGATCCTGATTGACGGCAAGCCCGTGACCAGCCGCAACTCCGTACGTCTGGGCTGGCGCGGCGAGCGCGATACCCGCGGCGATACCTCATGGGTACCGCCGGAGCTGATCGAACGTATTGAAGTCATTCGCGGCCCGGCGGCCGCGCGCTACGGCAACGGCGCGGCGGGCGGCGTGGTCAATATCATCACCAAGAAGAGCGACGGCGAATGGCACGGTTCATGGAATACCTACATGAACGCCCCGGAGCATAAAGACGAAGGTTCGACTAAACGCACCAACTTTAGCCTCAGCGGCCCGCTGGGGGGCGATTTCAGCTTCCGCCTGCTGGGCAACCTCGACAAAACCCAGGCCGATGCCTGGGATATCAACGACGGACATCAATCCGAGCGTACCGGCGCCTATGCCAATACCATGCCTGCCGGGCGTGAAGGGGTGAAAAATAAGAATATTAACGGCGTCGTGCGCTGGGATTTCGCGCCGATGCAGTCGCTGGAGTTTGAATCCGGCTACAGCCGTCAGGGCAACCTCTACGCGGGCGATACGCAGAACACCAATACTAACGATCTGGTGAAAGAGAACTACGGGAAAGAGACGAACCGCCTCTATCGCCAGACTTATTCCGTCACCTGGAACGGCGGCTGGGATAACGGCGTGACCACCAGCAACTGGGCCCAGTACGAACGTACCCGTAACTCGCGTAAAGGCGAAGGTCTGGCGGGCGGCACGGAAGGTATCTTCAACAGCAACCAGTTCAGCGATATCGACCTCGCCGACGTGATGCTGCACAGCGAAGTCAACATCCCTCTGGATCTGGTGTTTAACCAGAACCTGACGCTGGGCTCCGAGTGGAATCAGCAGCGGATGAAGGATTTGGCGTCAAATACCCAGACCTTTATGGGCGGCGATATCGACGGCTATGACAGCACCGGCCGTAGCCCATACTCGAAGGCCGAGATCTTCTCCCTGTTTGCCGAAGACAACGTGGAGCTGACCGACACCACCATGCTGACGCCGGCGCTGCGTTTCGATCATCACACGATCGTCGGCAACAACTGGAGCCCGTCGCTTAACTTGTCTCAGGGTCTGTGGGATGACTTCACGTTAAAAATGGGCATCGCCCGCGCCTATAAAGCGCCGAGCCTGTACCAAACCAACCCGAACTATATTCTCTATAGTAAAGGCCAGGGCTGCTATGCCAGCGGCAACGGTACCGGTTGCTACATGATGGGTAACGATGACCTGAAAGCCGAAACCAGCATCAACAAAGAGATTGGCCTTGAGTTTAAACGCGACGGCTGGCTGGCGGGTGTGACATGGTTCCGTAACGACTACCGCGATAAAATCGAAGCGGGCTACGCGCCGATTTCACAGACGACGAACGGTAAAGTGAAAACCGATATCTATCAGTGGGAAAACGTGCCTAAAGCGGTGGTTGAAGGTCTCGAAGGCACCCTGAACGTGCCGGTCAGCGAAACGGTGAACTGGACCAATAACATCACTTATATGCTGCAAAGTAAAAACAAGGAAACCGGCGATCGTCTGTCGATTATTCCGGAATATACCCTGAACTCCACTCTGAGCTGGCAGATTCAGGAGGATATTTCGGTGCAGTCGACCTTCACCTGGTACGGCAAGCAGCAGCCGAAGAAATATAACTACAAAGGTGAGCCGGCGGTGGGTTCTGAAACGGATGAAGTCAGCCCTTACAGCATCGTTGGCCTGAGCGCCACCTGGGATGTGACGAAAAACGTCAGCCTGACCGGCGGCGTGGATAACGTCTTCGACAAGCGCCACTGGCGCGCGGGTAATGCGCAAACCACCGGTAGCCTGACGGATGTTTCTTATATGGCTGGCGCTGGCGCCAATACCTATAACGAATCAGGCCGCACCTGGTATCTGGGCGTCAATACCCACTTCTGATTGTCCGGCCGTTCCCCCCGCCCTCTTCCCATAGAGGGCGGAGGGGAGAATCTGTTAACATCCCCCTATGCAAACCCAACGTTCTATCATTCAGCTTGCCGATCGCTCGCTGCAGCGTGTCGATTTCGACCCATTGACCTTTCGGCCTGAAGATCTCCTCTGGCTGCCGCACCATGCCCGGCTAACCGGCTGCGCCCGCAAGCGGCAGAGCGAACATCTTGCCGGGCGTATCGCTGCGGTTTATGCGCTGCGGGAAGTCGGTGAGACAGAGGTCCCTGCCATTGGCGACCAACGCCAGCCGCTATGGCCGCCCCCATGGTACGGCAGCATAAGCCACTGTGAACGCAGCGCGCTGGCAGTCGTCTCTGTCCGGCCGATCGGCGTTGATATTGAGCGCATCTTGACTCCTGACCTGGCGGCTGAGCTGGAAAGCTGCATCATCAACAGCGCGGAAAAAAGTCTGCTGGACGCCAGCGGCCTGGGCCCCGAGCTGGCGCTCACGCTGGCATTTTCGGCGAAAGAGAGCGCGTTTAAGGCCAGCCATCCCGACGTACAGGCGGGCGTCGGTTTTAGCGATTTTACGCTGGCGTATATAAAGGAGGGAAATCTGCTTCTTCGGCTCTCCGCCGGGGAGTATCGGCTGCAATGGATTAAGGCCGGTGACTACGTCATTACGCTCTGCGCGGCGTAAAAGCAAAACCCGCGCGGCAGCCGCACGGGTTATCGGTTTAAGCCGGCGTAAAGTCAGCGCATTTTCTGCGCCAGCCCGGCGACGGAAGCGGCATCGAAACCGTGGTGTTTACGCAGCCAGCCGCGATCTGCCGCCGCCGCATACTCACCATCCGGGATCCCCAGGCGTTTGAGCGGAATTGCCGCCCCGGCCTCAGCCAGCACTTCCGCCACCAGGCTACCCAACCCGCCGTTGACGTTATGCTCCTCCACCGTTATCACCGCCTTGCACGGTTTCAGCGCCGCCAGCAGCGCGGCGGTATCGCAAGGGCGAATGGACGGCACGCTCACCACTTTAGCCTGAATCCCCGCGTCGGCCAGCATCTGCGCGGCATCGACGATCTCATGCACCGTCGATCCGGTAGCGACCAGAGCGATATCCTCGCCTTCCCGCAGCGTAACGACCGCTCCCGGCACGAAGCGATAGCTTTCATCATGCAGTTCCGGCAGCGCCTTGCCGTCAAGACGAATATAGACCGGCCCCTGATAGCCGATGGCGTAATCGATAATCTGCCGGCATTCGCGCGGCGAAGACGGGGCGAAAATCTGGATATTGCCGAAGCCGCGCATCACCGCCAGGTCATCAATCGCATGATGGGTGCTGGCTAGCGGGCCGTAGCTGGCGCCGGCGTTAAGGCCAAATAGCTTAACGTTGGTGTTGTTATAGCAAACGTCGACTTTAATCTGCTCATTGGCGCGGGAAATCAGGAACGGCGCGGCGTTACAGGTGACCGCCACTTTCCCCCCCAGGGCCAGGCCCGCCGCCGTCCCGACCATGCTCTGCTCAGCGATGCCCACGTTCACCAGACGCCCGGGGAACTGTTTAATAAACGGCGCGATTTTGGCCGTTGACGTGGAGTCAGCCACCACCGGCACCAGATCGACACCGCTGTCGACCGCATCAATAAAGGCCTGAACCATCACGCTCGCCAGGTGTTCTGCATTACTCATCTTTCAGTTCCTCCAGTGCCAGTGCAATTTCTTCGCCTTTCGGTACCCGGTGGTGCCACTCCGGGCGCCCCTGGATAAAGGAAATACCGGCACCTTTCGTGGTGTTGGCGATAATAACGTTGGGTTTACCTTCCTGCTTCAGCCCTTCCAGGGTCGCCACCACCGACGCCATGTCGTTACCCTGGCATTCGGTAACCGTCATTCCGAAGGCCTTCCATTTATCGGCCAGCGGATCGGTATTCATAATTTCCCGCGTCGGCCCCGCCAGCTGGAGATTGTTTTTGTCATTAATAATGACGAGGTTATCAAGGCCGTAGTGCGCCGCAGCCAGCGCCGCTTCCCAGTTGCTGCCTTCCGCCAGTTCGCCATCGCCGGTAATTAAAAAGATGCGGCGGGTGCTGTTGCTTTTTTTCGCAGCCAGCGCCAGCCCCACCGCAACAGGCAAACCGTGGCCCAGCGCGCCGGTGTTGAGTTCAATCCCCGGCGTTTTCTGACGAACCGGGTGACCAGGAAGATGAGAATTCGCATGCTGATAGGTTTCCAGCCAGTCAACCGGGAAGAAGCCCGCTTCGGCCAGCACGCAGTAGTAGCAGCCCACCGCATGGCCTTTCGACTGGATGTAGATATCGCGCTGGTCATCATCCACGCGGTCCGGCGCGACGTTCATAATGCGAAAATAGAGCGCAGTGAGCAATTCAACCTGCGACAGGTCGGCGCCGGTGTGCCCGCCAGCGGGGCTATTGGCATTCAATCTGACGATATGGCGACGTACGGCGCGGGCTTTACGCTCAAGTGCCTGGACATCATAGCTATAGGGATTCATTTAATACCTCTGAATTTATTTTCAACTTGGAATATTTATTCCGTCAGGGACTAAAAAAACCAGACATCCCCAGGCAACGCATCGTAGGGCTCACGCCGCTGCATCATACTCAGGAACATTCTGCCTCCTTACCACCGGGTATCACTTCACCCGGGCACTTTTCAGTTGACCTGAAATCGCTATGAATATATATTCAACAACGATTCTTTATTCAATTATGCAGCTACTGTTCTGTTTTTGTCCATAGCTGATTTTGAGGATTGGCGAAAGTTAGATATTCATCACACTTAAATGTCTTTTCTTTTCGCGTATGATAATGAGCTCTAAGATAATGGCTGCACGTAAATGATTTTCGGGGAAATATATGGCTAAGCAGGATGAACAACGGCTATTAGTTAAGATTGCCACGCTCTACTATCTCGAAGGACGCAAGCAGTCCGACATTGCTCAACTTCTCTCGCTTTCTCAGTCATTTATCTCCCGAGCGATCACCCGCTGCCAGAAAGAGGGCGTGGTGAAAATTAGCGTTGTTCAGCCATCAAATATTTTTCTTAACCTTGAAAAAGGTCTTGAGGATCGTTACGGAATTAAGCAAGCCATCGTGGTGGATACCGAAGAGGATGCCAGCGATCACACCATCAAGCGCGCTATCGGTTCCGCCGCTGCCCACTACCTCGAAACGCGATTACGGCCAAAGGATCTGATTGGCGTCTCTTCGTGGAGTTCCACCATCCGCGCGATGGTGGATGAGGTACACGCGCAAAACCTGAAAGCCAGCGGCGTCATCCAGCTGCTCGGCGGCGTAGGGCCGAACGGCAACGTGCAGGCCACTATTCTCACCCAGACCCTGGCGCAGCATCTGAACTGTGAAGCCTGGCTGCTCCCTTCCCAGAGCATTGAAGGATCCACCGAGGAGAAGAATCGTCTTGTTGCCAGTAAAGATGTCGCCGACGTTATTGCCCGCTTTGATGAAGTCGATATCGCAATTGTCGGGATCGGTATTCTTGAACCTTCGCAGCTGCTGAAAACATCCGGCAACTACTATCACGAAGATATGCTGCAGGTGCTGGCGGAACGCGGTGCCGTGGGTGACATTTGCCTGCACTATTACGATAAAAACGGCAGAGCAGTGTTACGCGATGATGAAGATCCTGTTATCGGTATGGCGCTGGAGAAGGTGAAGAAGTGCCCTAACGTGGTGGCCCTGGCCGGCGGCAGCGAGAAGGTCGCGGCTATCAAAGGTGCGCTTTCGGGCGGTTATATCGATGTTCTGATCACCGATTACCCAACGGCCAGACTGCTTATTGCCGGTTAATTTCCTCACTCAAACACTTTCCCACAGCCTTTACGCTTTGCCAGAAGCGTAAAGGTTACGCAAATAAGTCATTATATTTCAATAATATAAAACTCGAAAATCACCTCCTTTCCCACCCATAGCTGAACGCTTCGCCGATCGGATAAGTGTGATTGCCAGCACAATTGATAACTTTTCCAGTAGCCCGACGGGAAGTTTCTGGCTAAGGTATCAAATAAATAATCACTATCGAATATATATTCAGTGATTAAAAAAGTGAAAACGAATTGTCACATCATGCCCTGCCAGGAAGCAATGCGAACAAGAGGAATGCTCACCTTTTGCCCTCCGCACCAGGACGAAGTGTGACTCAGGAGACTACCTAATGCAGGCAACACCTAAAGAGTTCATCATTGCACTGGACGAAGGCACCACGAATGCCAAAGCCGTCGTGCTCGATAGCCGCGGCCAGGTCGTGGTCAAATTCTCCCAGCCGCTGGCGATTCAAACACCGCGTGAGGGCTGGGTTGAGCAGTCGGGAGAAGTGCTGGTAGAGGCGTCACTGGACGTTATTGCGCAAGCGGTTGAACACGTTGGCGCGGAAAACATCGCTGCCTTAGCCATCAGCAATCAGCGCGAGACGGCGATCGGCTGGTATCGCCAGAGCGGTAAGCCGATCAACGCGGCTATCACCTGGCAATGTACCCGCAGCGCTGCGTTTTGCGATGAACTACGCCGCGACGGTACTGAGCAACAAATTAAGGCCGCTACCGGCCTGCCGATTGCCCCCCTGTTCTCTGCCTCAAAAATGCGCTGGCTGCTGGAATCCATTCCTGAGGGTCGCATGCTGGCAGAGCGGGGAGAAATCTGCCTCGGCACTATCGACAGCTGGCTGCTGTGGAACTTAACCCAGGGCGAAGCGTTTCATTGCGATTATTCCAATGCCGCGCGCACGCAGCTACTGAACCTGCAAACCGGCCAGTGGGACGACGAAATGCTGGCGCTATTCCAGATCCCACGCGCCGCGCTGCCGGAGATTAAACCGTCCAGCGGATTATTTGGCTATACCCGCGGGCTGAATAATATTCCTGACGGTATTCCGGTAATGGCGATGGTCGGGGATTCCCACGCCGCGTTGTTTGGCCACGCACTGGGCGAACTCGGCTGTGTTAAAGCCACCTACGGTACGGGGTCATCGGTGATGGCGCCGGTAAAATCCGCACAGTGCGATATCGACGCGCTGGCCACCACCATCGCCTGGCACGACGGCGACAGCATCACCTACGGGCTAGAAGGTAATATTCCCCATACCGGCGACGCCGTGGCGTGGATGGCCGACAGCACCGGGTTAAGCGAGCTTTCGGATGCCGAACTGGCTCACGAGCTTAACACCCTTCCCGGCTCCGTAGACTCCACTCTTGGCGTCTATTTTGTACCAGCCTTAACCGGCCTCGGCGCACCGTGGTGGGACGACAGCGCCCGCGGCGTGATTTGCGGTCTGAGCCGCGGCGTCAAGCGCGCCCATCTGATTCGCGCCGCGCTGGAATCCATTACCTATCAAATCGCCGATGTCGTCGTCGCCATGCGCCAGCAGGATGACTTCCATTTAGCGGCGCTGATGGTCGACGGCGGCCCGACCAAAAACGACTGGTTAATGCAGTATCAGGCTGACCTGCTCGGCTGCCCGGTGATGCGCAGCGACGTTGCCGAACTGTCGGCGATTGGCGCAGCCCTCCTTGCGCGCAAGGCCCTGAATCCGGGAACGGTCGCCGACCTGAAAGCCTTTTTAACCGAACATAGCGAATTTATTCCCGATATGGCCCGCCACCAGCGCCTGCAGAAGAGATGGCAGGAGTGGCGCCATGCGGTGAACAGAACATTATGGAAACCGGCAACGTCCGCCTGACGCCCACCAGGGAATCGCACGCGTGACGCACCTTACTCATCAACAAAAGGAGACCCCCGGCCCATAAACTCGATTTACAGGCCTTACGTTGTTTCACCGTACCCGACAATAACAACCAAGAGAGAAAATTGTCATGAAATTACGTTTAACGCTTTTAACTGCTGCTACCCTGACCGCCTTTTCTTTTGCCGCTCAGGCCGCAGAAAAAGGCACCATTATGATCATGGTTAACTCGCTGGATAACCCGTATTACGCCTCTGAAGCCAAGGGCGCCAGCGAGAAAGCCAAAGAGCTGGGATATCAAACTACCATTCTGTCCCATGGCGAAGATGTCAAAAAACAGAACGAGCTGATCGATACCGCCATCGGTAAAAAAGTTCAGGGCATTATTCTGGATAACGCCGACTCCACCGCCAGCGTCGCCGCCATTGAAAAAGCGAAGAAAGCGGGTATTCCGGTGGTTTTAATCAACCGTGAAATTCCTGTCGATGATATTGCGCTGGAGCAAATTACCCATAATAACTTCCAGGCCGGTTCTGAAGTCGCCAACGTATTTGTCGAGAAAATGGCGGAGAAAGGCAAATACGCCGAGCTGACCTGTAACCTGGCGGATAATAATTGCGTAACGCGTTCAAAATCTTTCCACCAGGTTATCGACCAGTACCCGGATATGGTCAGCGTCGCTAAGCAGGACGCGAAGGGCACGTTAATCGACGGCAAACGCATTATGGACAGCATCCTGCAGGCGCACCCCGACGTGAAAGGCGTGATTTGCGGCAACGGTCCTGTCGCGCTTGGCGCCATTGCCGCGCTGAAAGCCGCTAATCGCAACGACGTGGTGGTGGTCGGTATCGATGGCAGCAACGATGAGCGCGACGCGGTAAAAGCCGGCACCCTGCAGGCCACCGTGATGCTTCAGGCGCAGGCCATCGCCGCTCAGGGAGTGACCGACCTCGATAACTACCTGCAAAAAGGCGAAAAACCGGCCAGGCAGCGCGTGATGTTCCGCGGCATTCTGATCACCCAGGACAATGCAGACAAAGTTCAGGACTTCAATATCAAATCCTGATTCCAGGTTGTTGCGCCCCTTCCGGGGCGCACAGGAGAGTATTATGTATAAAAAAATCTCGCTGATGCTGGTCGTTGTTGCCCTCGGAGGCTGCCGAATTGTTTCTCAGCAGGAGCTGGCCGACCTGAAATCCCCGCCTAATCCGCATATGGCGGATATCGATCGGACATGGCAAGAGCAGGTCGTTCCTCAGGTTGTGGCCAGGGCCCGCCCCGTTGCCGAGTTAATGACTGCCCTGCGCACGGCGAAAGACATTGATAGCGCCTGCAAAGCGTTAGGTTATCGCGCTCAGGATGAGAACCCGTGCGTGTTCTACGTCAAAGTGGAAGGCAATATCAGCAAAATTGATTCCGCTTCCCGCAGCGGAAAAATGACGATCCAGGATACCAGCGGCGGCAACGTGGTGGTGCAGATTGGCCCGACGCTGCGCGGCACGCTTTTACGCGACGGCTACCAGGGCGCCAGCTATCAGGACTTCAACGATCAGGTGCTGTTTGGTGAATATAGCCGGGCGATTAACGAACATGCGGTCAAAATGATCCAGACGGCACAGGTTAAAACCGGTGAAGCGGTGCAGGTATATGGCGTGTTCTCGGCCTGGGATATTCCGCAGACCGTTCCTGATATTACGCCGGCAAAAATTGTTCGTTTGGGAGGACAATAAAATGCAGCGGCAAGAACTCGTCAATTCCCAACCAGTCGAATCTGAAGTTATTATCGAAACCCGTGAATTATCGCGCGTTTATCCCGGCGTCGTTGCCTTAGATAACGTCAATTACCGGGTCTATCGAAATAAAGTAAACGTTCTGATCGGTGAAAATGGTGCGGGTAAATCCACCATGATGAAAATGCTTGCTGGCGTTGAAACACCCTCCTCCGGTCAAATTATTCTTGATGGCGTTCCGGTTACCCTGAGCTCGACTCACCAGGCCGAAAAGCAGGGAATCAGCATCATTTTCCAGGAATTAAATTTATTTCCGAATATGAACGTCATGGATAATATTTTCATGGCTAACGAGTTCTTTCAAAAAGGAAAGATCAACGAAAAATATCAATACGAGTTAGCCAAAAAATTACTCGAGAGGCTGGAGCTCAACGTCGACCCTTATACCCAGCTCGGCGAGCTCGGTATTGGCCATCAGCAGCTGGTCGAAATTGCGCGCGCGCTTTCAAAAGACACCCGGGTATTAATTATGGATGAGCCCACCTCCGCGCTCAGCCAGTCGGAAGTCAAAATCCTGTTTAACGTTATTGAACAGCTTAAACGTCGCGGCGTCACCATTATCTATATTTCCCACCGCCTCGAAGAACTGATGGAAATTGGCGACCACATCACCATTTTCCGCGACGGACGCTTTATCAGTGAACGCGAGGTCAGCGACGCCAGTATCCCGTGGATTATCGAACAGATGGTCGGCGATAAGAAAAAACATTTCGACTACCGGCCCGCGCTGAAAGGCGAAGCGGTCCTTGCCGTTGAAGGTTTAACGGCGCTGCACCCGAGCGGCGGCTATAAGCTCAACGACGTGACCTTCACCTTAAGTAAGGGAGAGGTGATCGGCATCTATGGCCTGCTCGGCGCCGGACGCACGGAGCTGTTTAAAGGCCTGGTCGGATTAATGCCTTGCCAAAGCGGTAACGTCCATCTCAACGGCGAAAATATCGAAAAGTCCCCGTTCCAGGCGCGGCTGAAAAAAGGGCTGGCGCTGGTTCCCGAAGACCGCCAGGGAGAAGGCGTGGTGCAGATGATGTCGATTCAATCGAATATGACCCTCTCTGATTTCAGCCTTCAGGGCTTTCGTCGGGCGTGGAAATGGCTGAATCCGCAGAAAGAAATCACCTGCGTCAAAGAGATGATCCGCGAACTGGCGATCAAGGTCAGCGACCCCGATCTGCCCATCACCTCGCTCAGCGGCGGCAATCAACAAAAAGTGGTGCTCGGCAAGGCGTTGATGACCAGGCCCGAAGTGGTGTTTCTCGATGAGCCCACTCGCGGTATCGACGTCGGCGCGAAAACTGACGTGTATCACCTGATCGGCAAAATGGCCCAACAGGGTCTGGCGGTGATGTTCTCTTCATCGGAGCTGGATGAAGTTATGGCGCTGGCGGATCGCATTCTGGTGATGGCCGATGGCCGGATTACCGCCGATTTACCGCGCCATGCGGTTACCCGCGAAAAATTGATCGCGGCTTCAACACCTCAAGATTAATCAGGCTGGAACCCATCATGAACCAGAAATATATGATTTATATGTACCTGCTGAAGGCCAGAACGTTTATCGCTCTGCTGCTGGTTATCGCATTCTTCAGCGTGATGGTACCGAATTTCCTGACCACATCTAACCTGCTGATTATGACCCAGCACGTGGCCATCACCGGCCTGCTGGCCATCGGCATGACGCTGGTTATCCTGACCGGCGGTATCGACCTTTCCGTCGGCGCCGTCGCCGGGATCTGCGGTATGGTTGCCGGGGCGCTCTTAACCAACGGTCTGCCCTTATGGAACGGCAGCGTTATCTTTTTCAACGTGCCGGAGGTGATCCTCTGCGTGGCGCTCTTCGGCGTGCTGGTTGGCTTTGTTAACGGCGCGGTAATCACCCGCTTCGGCGTGGCGCCCTTTATCTGCACCCTGGGCATGATGTATGTCGCCAGAGGCTCGGCGCTGCTGTTCAACGACGGCAGCACCTATCCGAACCTCAACGGCATGGAAGCGCTGGGCAATACCGGCTTCTCCACTCTCGGCTCCGGGACGCTGATGGGCATCTATCTGCCTATCTGGCTGATGATCGGCTTCCTGCTGCTGGGCTACTGGCTGACCACCAAAACCCCGCTGGGCCGCTATATCTATGCAATCGGCGGTAATGAATCCGCCGCTCGCCTGGCCGGCGTGCCTATCGTCAAAGCAAAAATCTTCGTTTACGCCTTCTCCGGCCTGTGCTCCGCATTCGTTGGCCTCATCGTCGCGTCACAGCTGCAAACCGCGCACCCGATGACCGGCAATATGTTCGAAATGGACGCCATCGGCGCTACCGTGCTCGGCGGAACCGCGCTGGCAGGCGGTCGCGGCCGGGTTACCGGATCAATCATCGGCGCATTCGTCATCGTCTTCCTCGCCGACGGCATGGTGATGATGGGGGTCAGCGATTTCTGGCAAATGGTCATTAAAGGCGTCGTTATCGTCACCGCCGTCGTCGTCGACCAGTTCCAGCAGAAACTGCAGAACAAAGTCATCCTGATGCGCCGCCATGAGGAGAAGCTGGCTGCGGCAGGAGCCACCAGTTAATCACCTATTTATTACCCCGCCGGACGCACTGCCGTCCGGCTTCAATAAGGGATGAAAAACATGCAAAGAAATTTCCAGAACAAAACGGTTGTGATCACCGGCGCCTGCCGCGGAATTGGTGCAGGTATCGCCGAGCGCTTTGCGCGCGATGGTGCGAATCTGGTGATGGTCTCTAACGCCGAGCGCGTCCATGAAACGGCGGAAACCTTACGCCAGCGCTATCAGGCCGATATCCTGTCGTTACAGGTTGATGTGACCGACGAAGCGCAGGTGCAGTCGCTGTACGAGCAGGCTGCAGCGCGTTTTGGCACCATCGATGTCTCTATCCAGAACGCAGGCGTGATCACCATCGACTATTACGATCGCATGCCGAAAGCCGACTTTGAAAAAGTGCTCGCCGTTAACACCACCGGCGTCTGGCTGTGCTGCCGCGAAGCCGCCAAATACATGGTTAAGCAGAACCACGGCAGCCTGATCAATACCTCTTCCGGCCAGGGTCGACAGGGTTTTATCTACACCCCGCACTATGCCGCCAGCAAAATGGGCGTCATCGGCATCACCCAAAGCCTGGCGCACGAGCTGGCGCCGTGGAATATCACCGTTAACGCCTTCTGTCCGGGCATTATTGAAAGCGAAATGTGGGATTACAACGACCGCGTCTGGGGCGAGATCCTCAGCACCGAGCAGAAGCGCTACGGTAAGGGCGAGCTAATGGCGGAGTGGGTCGAAGGCATTCCAATGAAGCGCGCCGGCAAACCGGAAGACGTTGCCGGGCTGGTGGCGTTTCTCGCCTCCGACGACGCGCGCTACCTCACCGGGCAGACCATCAATATCGATGGCGGCTTGATTATGTCGTAATGCCGCCAGCCTGGCATTTTTCAGGTCAGGCTACACAAATCATCTCCCGGAGGCGGTGCTGCGCACCTGTCCGGGCTACCCGACGGCACAAGCCCCGTAGCCCGGACAGGCGCAACTCGCCGCCTCCGGGAACGCCAACCCCGGGCATGCTAAAGAATATTTTTTAGAGAGAAATAACTATGATCGCAAAAGATTTTGCCCAACAGCTATTTAATCTGCAGGACCGCGTAGCCTTTGTCACCGGCGCGGGCAGCGGCATCGGCCAGATGATTGCTTACGGACTCGCCAGCGCGGGAGCCCGGGTTGTTTGCTTCGATCTACGTGAAGACGGCGGCCTTGCTGAAACCGTCAAAAATATTGAGGCGATCGGCGGCGGAGCCTGTTTTTACACCGGCGATGTTCGTCAGCTTAGCGACCTACGCGCCGGCGTCGCGCTGGCGAAAAGCCGCTTTGGCCGCCTTGATGTCGCCGTAAACGCCGCCGGGATTGCTAATGCCAATCCGGCGCTGGAAATGGAAACCGAGCAGTGGCAGCGGGTTATCGATATTAACCTTACCGGCGTGTGGAACTCCTGTAAGGCGGAAGCTGAACTGATGCAGGAATCCGGCGGCGGCTCGATTATTAATATCGCTTCCATGTCCGGCATTATTGTTAACCGCGGCCTCGATCAGGCTCACTACAACTGCTCGAAAGCGGGCGTGATCCACCTGTCGAAAAGCCTCGCGATGGAGTGGATCGGCAAAGGGATCCGCGTTAACTCCATCAGCCCAGGCTACACCGCCACGCCGATGAACACCCGCCCTGAGATGGTTCATCAGACCCGCGAGTTCGAAAGCCAGACGCCGATCCAGCGCATGGCGAAGGTTGAAGAGATGGCCGGTCCGGCGCTGTTCCTTGCCAGCGATGCGGCCTCATTCTGTACCGGGGTTGATCTGGTCGTCGACGGCGGCTTTGTCTGCTGGTAAGACGATATAAAAATGCGGGGAGCTTTCCCCGCATTTCCCTCCCTGACGATGATCACAGCACACAGGCAATTATTATGTATCGCCACTATCAGGCCCTGATTTTTGATATGGATGGCACGCTTTTTGACACCGAACCTTTGCACCGCAAAGCGTGGCTGAGCGTATTCGCTGCCGACAATATCACCATTTCTGAAGAGGAGCTGATTCCGTTCAATGGTTCAGCGCCCTGGCAGGTGGCCAGCCAGCTTGTGGCCTTAAAAGGATTACGAGCCGATCCGTTCTCCCTGGCCGAGCGTAAAAAACAGGCGATCGAGAACTTGCTGCAGACGGTCGATATTCAGCTTTTACCGGCCATGAAGATTTTACAGCAGTGGCAGGGCAAAATTCCCCTGGCGCTGGGAACCGGAAGCGAACGTAGCACCGTGGATATACTGCTTGCACGCTTTCAATTAACTCAGCATTTCGCCGCTATCGTCTCCGCTGACCGGGTTAAAAATCATAAACCCGCCGCCGACACTTTTTTATTATGTGCCAGCGAGCTTCAGGTTCAGCCTGAACGCTGCCTGGTTTTTGAAGACTCACGATTTGGTATTGAAGCCGCAAAAAATGCAGGTATGGACGTGGTCGACGTCAATACTCTGACGCCTGCCAGATAAGCATTATGCAGGGTGGCGGCGCTTTTGCTTTTAACCGGTCTCTGTTCTCTCGCCGTCCATCCTGCTCCCGGATCAGCAGAAAAAAGGTGCCTTAAGGTTCCTTACCCAACCTGCGGATAAGCGGGGATAGCTCCCCGCATACCGGCTACTTCTTCGTTTCGTAAGCGAGAACGGCCTTGAACTCCATACTACGTTCTTTGATGCTCAGCTCGCACAGCGAGTCGTGCACCATTAACGTCAATCCCAGCGCTGTCAGACACAGCACGATGATTGCCACCAGGGCGTATTTTGTCAGCATCTCGTTGCCTCCATGCGAAGAAGAGGCTACTATCCAACGTGCTAGGTTTGGATTGTAGGCCTCAGGTTGATGGGAACATCTCCTGGGGCTTCGTCTTTCTGAATCCTCACCTAAGCCTGAACGCAGAAAGCCTCAGGCACCCGCCGCCATCATACGCTTCCCTGCGCTTTTCACTGTATATTTAACCAGCTGCAATCCTTTTTCAGAAAACGTTTAGATAGCCTACATTCCGGGGAAGGTCACGCTGTTGCCCGGCGCTTCGCGATGCAGGTGGATAAAGTTCAAATGACGCTCGTACTGGTCAAGAATATCGGTAATGACCTGCTCTTTGCTGTAGTCCATCAGGTCGTTGCCCTGACTCCCTTCCAGCAGGAAGGTCTCCAGACGATAGTAGGTCGACTTCCCGCTGCGCGCCCGGTAGGTAAAGCCGGGAATGGAGTACTGCTGCGGCCAGATCTGATAAACAAAGTTCTGCTCGTCGCCCATATGCACCAGCAGGTCAAGATGGCCCAGGTTGTCCCCCTCTTCCGGCGGCAGGCTTTTTAGCTCGACGTAGGCACCGCGCAGCTTCAGCTCCTGCGCCACCTCTTCCATCGCCGGGAAGCACACCGTCTCCATCATCTGGCGGGTATAGCGCGTGCCGGGATAGTTCATCAGCCGTGACAGGCGCTTCTTCCAGCTCAGGCGATCCTGCACGCCCAGCGGTCGCGGGGCGGTGTCGCGGTTGGCGCTCTCGCGGCGATAATCCTCAACCTTCAGCGACTTATATAACCCCGCCATCACGAAGAAGATCACGAAGCTAAACGGCAGCCCCATAATCACCGTCGCGTTCTGCAGGGCAGAAATGCCGTTAGTCATCAGCATCCCCAGGGTCAGCAGGCCGATAACCACCGACCAGAAGATCCGCAGCCAGTTTGGCGCATCGCTGTTGATATCCTTCAGCTTCGAGGTGAAGTTACCCAGCACCAGCGCCCCGGAATCCGCGGAGGTCACGTAAAACAGCAGGCCGGTAATCGTCGCCACCGAAGCGCTAAAGGTAAACGCCGGATACTGCGCCAGCAGGTTATAGAAGCCGCGCTCCGGGTGGGCGACCGCCTCGGCGGCGAAGGCCGCATTGCCGTGGATGATTTCATACAGCGCGCTATTGCCGAACACCGACAGCCACAGCAGCGTAAAGGTGAACGGGATAATCAGCGTTCCCACCACAAACTGACGAATGGTGCGCCCGCGTGAAATACGCGCCAGGAACAGGCCGACAAACGGCGACCACGCCACCCACCACGCCCAGAAGAACAGGGTCCAGTTGTTCATCCACTCGACCGGACGATCGAAGGCGAAGCTGTTGAGGGTCATGCCCATAAAACGATTCACATAGTCGCCAACATTGAGCACCAGCGCGTTGAGCAGAAACTCGGTGTCGCCCATAAACAGGATAAACAGGATCAGCCCGAGGGCCAGCACCACGTTAAGCTCGGAAAGGATACGAATGCCTTTATCCACCCCGGAGGTCACGGAGATGGTGGCGATAATGACCGACAGCACGATCAGCGCCGCTTTCGCGCCCAGCGAATCCGGAATATCAAACAGCACGCTGAGGCCGTAGTTTAGCTGCACCACGCCAATCCCGAGGGTGGTGGCGATACCAAAAATGGTGCCGATAACGGCGGCGATATCCACGCTGTGGCCGATTGGGCCATTAATCTTTTTGCCGAAGATCGGATAGAGCGCGGAGCGGATGGTCAGGGGTAAATTATAACGATAGCTAAAGTATCCCAGCGCCATCCCCATCAGGGCATACATCGACCAGCCGGTCAGCCCGTAGTGAAACAACGTCCATACCATCGCCTGGCGCGCCGCCTCCATGGTCTGCCCCGCCCCTTCCGGCGGCTGCATATACTGGGTCACCGGTTCGGCGACGGAGAAAAACATCAGGTCGATACCGATACCGGCGGCGAACAGCATTGCCGCCCAGCTCATGACGCTAAACTCCGGCTTCGAGTGCTCCGGCCCGAGCTTCACCGAACCGAAACGCGAGCAGGCGATGCACACCACAAACACGATATACAGCGTTGCCGCCAGCAAATAGTACCAGCCGAAGGTCTTTGAAACCCAGTTCAGGGTACGGCCAATCCAGGCCGCGGAAAAATCGCTGAAGAAGAGAGTCATCAGGGAAAACAACAAAATCAGTCCGGCGGAGGTATAAAAAACCACCGGATTGATTTTGTCCTTTTCTCTGCTCGGCGAAAGGTCTGTCATCCATTCTCCTTACTTTTTTTTGCAACTATTAAAGACAAAATCGGCAACAATTAAGACACATTTTATATTGAACGTCCAATCAAAAACCGCTTTAATAGATAAACAAAGCTGATGAATGGAGTCTGAGAAATGCCCAAACTGGGGATGCAACCGATACGGCAGCGGCAGCTGATTGACGCGACCCTGGCCGCCATCAATGAAGTGGGAATGCACGATGCCACCGTCGCGCAGATCGCCCGACGTGCTGGCGTATCGACCGGCATCATCAGCCACTATTTCAAAGATAAGAACGGCCTGCTGGAGGCGACGATGCGCGATATCACCGGCCAGCTGCGCCAGGCGGTGTTGAGCCGCCTGCACGCCCTGCCCGGGGTCGGCCCGCGGGAACGCCTGCGCGCCATCGTGGCCGGCAACTTCGACGAGAGTCAGATAAGCAGCGCGGCAATGAAGGCCTGGCTCGCCTTTTGGGCCAGCAGCATGCATCAGCCGATGCTCTATCGCCTGCAGCAGGTCAGCAGCCGACGACTGCTGTCGAATATCGTCTATGAGTTTCAGCGCGCCCTGCCGCGCGAAGAGGCGCAGGAGGCCGGATACGGTCTCGCCGCGCTGATCGACGGGCTGTGGCTACGCGCGGCGCTGAGCGGTAAACCGCTCGATAAAGCCCGCGCCGAAACGCTCGCCGAGCACTTCATCAGCAAATATCTGCCACCGACTTCTCAATAATGGAGGACCCATGTCCCGAATGGCCGAACAGCAGCTTTACATCGACGGTGGTTATGTTTCCGCCACCAGCGGTAAAACCTTCGAGACGATTAACCCCGCCAACGGGGAAGTGCTGGCGACCGTCCAGGCCGCCGGCCGCGAAGACGTCGACCGGGCGGTAAAGAGCGCCCAAAAAGGGCAAAAAATCTGGGCGGCGATGAGCGCCATGGAACGTTCGCGCATTTTGCGTAAAGCGGTCGACATTCTGCGCGAGCGCAACGACGAACTGGCGCGTCTGGAAACTCTCGATACCGGCAAACCGCTAAGCGAAACCGCCGCCGTCGATATCGTCACCGGCGCTGATGTCCTGGAGTACTACGCGGGCCTGATCCCGGCGCTGGAAGGGAGCCAGATCCCGCTACGCGAAAGTTCATTCGTCTATACCCGCCGGGAACCGCTGGGCGTCGTCGCCGGGATCGGTGCCTGGAACTACCCGATCCAGATCGCCTTATGGAAATCAGCCCCGGCGCTGGCGGCCGGGAACGCGATGATCTTTAAGCCGAGTGAAGTCACCCCGCTCACCGCCCTGAAGCTGGCGGAAATTTACCGCGAAGCGGGACTACCGGCGGGCGTATTTAACGTGCTGCCGGGCACCGGCGCCGAAACCGGCCAGTATCTCACCGAGCACCCGGACATCGCCAAAATCTCCTTTACCGGCGGCGTCGCCAGCGGCAAAAAAGTGATGGCCAACTCCGCCGCCTCCTCACTGAAGGAAGTGACTATGGAGCTGGGCGGAAAATCACCGCTGATCGTCTGCGAAGACGCCAACCTCGACCTCGCCGCCGACATCGCGATGATGGCTAACTTCTACAGTTCAGGCCAGGTCTGCACCAACGGCACCCGGGTATTCGTTCCGGCGCGCCTGAAAGCGGCATTTGAAGAGAAAGTCCTCGCCCGCGTGGCGCGTATCCGCCCCGGCGATCTGTTTGCTGAAAGCACCAACTTCGGGCCGCTGGTGAGCTTCCCGCACCGCGAGAACGTGCTGCGCTACATCGAGACGGGTAAACAAGAAGGCGCGCGCCTGCTCTGCGGCGGCGAAGTGCTGAAAGGGGAAGGCTTCGACCACGGGGCATGGGTCGCCCCGACGGTATTTACCGACTGCGATGACCAGATGACCATCGTCCGCGAAGAGATCTTCGGCCCGGTGATGTCGATTCTGAGCTACGACGATGAGGAAGAAGCGGTTCGCCGCGCCAATGCCACCGAATACGGCCTCGCCGCTGGCGTCGTCACGCCGGATTTAAACCGCGCCCATCGTCTGATTCATCGGCTGGAGGCCGGGATCTGCTGGATCAACACCTGGGGCGAATCCCCTGCGGAGATGCCGGTCGGCGGCTACAAGCACTCCGGGATTGGCCGCGAAAACGGCGTACAGACGCTGCACAGCTACACCCAGATAAAATCCATCCAGGTTGAGATGGGTCAGTTTCAATCCATATTTTAACCAGGAGGTCATTTTTGCAGTTTGACTACATTATTATTGGTGCCGGTTCCGCCGGCAACGTACTGGCTACACGACTGACGGAAGATCCTGACACCACCGTCCTGCTGCTGGAAGCGGGCGGCCCGGATTACCGTTTCGACTTCCGCACCCAGATGCCCGCCGCGCTGGCGTTTCCTCTACAGGGGCGTCGCTATAACTGGGCCTACGAGACCGAGCCTGAACCGCATATGAACCATCGCCGCATGGAGTGCGGACGCGGTAAGGGACTCGGCGGATCCTCGTTAATCAACGGCATGTGCTATATCCGCGGCAACGCTATGGATCTTGATAACTGGGCCTCGGCGCCGGGGCTTGAGCACTGGAGCTACCTGGACTGCCTGCCCTATTACCGCAAAGCAGAATCCCGCGATATCGGCGCCAACGATTACCACGGCGGCGACGGCCCGGTCAGCGTCACCACGCCAAAGCAGGGCAATAATCCGCTGTTCCACGCGATGATTGAAGCTGGCGTACAAGCTGGCTATCCGCGCACCGACGATCTTAACGGCTACCAGCAGGAGGGATTTGGCCCGATGGATCGTACCGTGACGCCGCAGGGACGCCGCGCCAGCACCGCGCGCGGCTATCTCGACCAGGCGCGCGCGCGTCCCAATCTGACTATTCGCACCCATGCGCTGACCGATCATATTATTTTTGCCGGCAAGCGCGCCGTCGGCGTCGAGTGGCTGGAGGGCGACAGCACCGCGCCGTCGAAAGCGACCGCCAATAAAGAAGTGCTGCTCTGCGCGGGGGCTATCGCTTCGCCGCAAATTCTGCAGCGATCCGGCGTCGGCAGCCCGGAACTGTTGCGCCAGTTCGATATTCCGCTGGTACACGCCCTGCCGGGCGTCGGGGAAAACTTGCAGGATCATCTGGAGATGTATCTGCAGTACGAATGCAAAGAGCCGGTGTCGCTTTACCCGGCGCTGCAGTGGTGGAACCAGCCGAAAATCGGCGCCGAATGGCTGTTCGGCGGAACCGGCATCGGCGCCAGCAACCAGTTTGAAGCGGGCGGATTTATTCGCAGCCGGGAAGCCTTTACGTGGCCGAATATTCAGTATCACTTCCTGCCGGTCGCGATTAACTACAACGGCTCAAACGCGGTGAAAGAGCACGGCTTCCAGTGCCACGTTGGCTCTATGCGCTCCCCGAGTCGCGGCCACGTGCGGCTGAAATCGCGCGATCCGCACGAACATCCGGCGATTCTGTTTAACTATATGTCCAGCGAACAGGACTGGCAGGAGTTTCGCGATGCGATTCGGATTACCCGCGAAATCATGCATCAGCCGGCGCTGGATAACTATCGCGGCCGGGAGATCAGCCCGGGTGCGGAGTGCCAGAGCGATGCCGAGCTGGATGAGTTCGTGCGCAATCATGCGGAAACCGCCTTCCATCCGTGCGGCACCTGTAAAATGGGCTATGACGAGATGGCGGTGGTCGATGGCGAAGGTCGGGTTCACGGACTGGAAAGCCTGCGCGTGGTCGACGCCTCGATCATGCCGCAGATTATTACCGGCAACCTTAACGCGACCACAATTATGATTGGCGAAAAAATGGCTGATGCCATTCGCGGCCGTCAGCCGCTGCCGAAGAGCACGGCGGCGTATTACGTGGCGAACGGCGCGCCGGTTCGCCGGTAAGAGGCGGTTCCCGTCACCCCGCCCTCTCCCCAACGGGGCGAGGGCGAAAACCGCATCAGTAGCCCCCTCAAGCCCTGTGCCGGGAGGCAACGTTTGCGCCGAACGGCTCCCTCTCCCTCCGGGAGAGGGAAAACTAGCGAAAATCTTCCAGCCGCTTTATCTGCCGTCCATTAGCATCAAAATTCTCCGGCGCCAGCCAGGCCCGCAGCGCCGCATCGCGCGCGGGCCATTCGCTGTCAATAATCGACAGCATATCGCTATCGCGGGTTCGTCCTTTACGCACCATCCTCTGGCGAAGGCGTCCTTCCCAGGTGAATCCCAGTCGGTCAGCGGCGCGGCGGGAAGCAATATTCATTGAGTCACACTTCCACTCCAGTCGATGATAGCCATGGGCAAAACCATTTTGCAGCAGCAGCCAGACCGCCTCGGTGCCGAGCGGCGTATTTTTCATCGCCCGCGACCAGGTGACGTGGCCAATCTCCACCGTGCCCATCGCCCGCTCAATCGCCATATAGCTGACCAGCCCGACGGCTCGCTCGCAGCGCAGATCGACAACCGCGTAGGGCACCAGTCCGTCATCCATAACCTTGCCGGTGATCCAGTTCGCCGTTGACTCAACGCTCTGCGGACGCGTGCTCGCCAGCCACGTCCAGTCACTGTCGTCGCCGAGAGCATAGGCAGCAAACAGATCCGCCGCGTGCCGGTCGGTATCCAGCGGCTCCAGTCGGCAATAGCGGCCATTTAACGCCGTGCGGCGCAGAAGCCCCGCCCCCCGCCACCCGGGCACGCGATCGTTGACCTGCTGACCAAATTCATTAATTTCCGGCACGCTTATCTCTCCCGTATTGTTATCAAATTGTTATAGCAAGAAAGCCGAACGGCCGGAAGATGCCCGGTACGATCGATCGTCATAACCCATTGGTGTTGCTTATGCTTTTTAAGCATAAACTTAGCCGATCTTTGACTTTACGCCCGTAATTAAGCGGCCTAACGTAGCGAAACATCAATAATCACAATAACTTTTTTCAGGGATCGCATATGACTAAAAAACTGCTGCCGCTGCTGGCGCTCGCCGCGTTATCCGCCGCCGTTCACGCCGCCACGCCGCCGGGGACTCTGGTGGTCGCCCAGGGCCTCGACGATATCGTCAGCCTCGACCCGGCGGAAGCCAACGAGCTCTCCAGCATCCAGACGGTACCGAGCCTTTATCAGCGTCTGGTGCAGCCGGACCGCGATAACCCTGAAAAAATCACCCCGATCCTGGCCGAAAGCTGGCAGGCCGATCCGGCGGCGAAAACGCTGACCATCAAGCTAAAGCCCGACGCCAAATTCGCCTCCGGTAACCCGCTACGCCCGGAAGATGTCATTTACTCATACACCCGCGCGGTCACCCTGAACAAATCGCCGGCGTTTATTCTTAACGTCCTCGGCTGGCAGCCGGATAACATCGCCAGCCAGTTGAAGAAGGTAGACGACCATACCCTCACGCTACGCTGGACTGCCGACGTCAGCCCGGCGGTGGCGCTGAATATTCTCTCCACGCCGATTGCCTCTATCGTCGATGAGAAACAGGTCGCCCCGAACGCCAAAGATAACGACTTCGGCAACGGCTGGCTGAAAATGCACTCGGCGGGCAGCGGCGCGTATAAAATGCGGGTCTATCAGCCGCATCAGGCCATCGTGCTGGAGGCCAACAGCAGCGCACCCGGCGGCGCGCCGAAGCTGAAAAGCATCATCATTAAAAACGTTCCGGACCCGGCCTCACGTCGTCTTCTCATCCAGCAGGGTGATGCTGACGTGGCGCGCGATCTCGGCGCCGACCAGATTGCGGCTCTGCAGGGTAAAGCGGGCGTCAAGGTTCTCAGCATCCCCTCCGCTGAGCAGAACTATCTGGTCTTTAATACCGGCAACAGCGCTAACCCGCTGCTGAAAAACCCGGCCTTCTGGGAAGCGGCGCGCTGGCTGGTGGATTACAACGGCATCACGAAAGATTTGCTGAAAGGGCAATATTTCGTCCATCAGAGCTTCCTGCCGGTCGGCCTGCCGGGCGCGCTGGAGAATAACCCGTTTACATTCAACCCGCAAAAAGCCAAAGACATCCTCGCTAAAGCGGGCATTAAAGAGGCGCATTTCACCCTCGACGTCGAAAACAAGCCGCCGTTTATCACCATTGCTCAGTCGATGCAGGCGAGCTTCGCCCAGGGCGGCGTGAAGGTGGATTTGCTGCCGGCCGCGGGTAGCCAGGTCTATGCTCGCGTGCGCGCCAAACAGCATCAGGCGGCGATTCGGCTGTGGATCCCTGACTATTTCGACGCCCACTCTAACGCCAGCGCCTTTGCCTACAACGACGGTAAATCCAGTACCGTCGCCGGGCTAAACGGCTGGCAGATCCCGGAGCTGAATAAAGCGACCCTGGCGGCAGTCGCCGAGCCGGACGCAGCGAAGCGCCAGGATCTGTATAAAAACATGCAGGAGGAACTGCAGCGCAATTCGCCTTACGTGTTTATCGATCAGGGTAAAACCCAGATTGTGGTTCGCGATAACGTGAAGGGTTATCAGCAGGGTCTCAATGCCGATATGGTGTGGTATGACCGGGTAACCAAATAACGCCTGGGGCAGGTACAATCAGGTAGCCCGGACAGGCGCAACGCGCCGCCTCCGGGAACGCAGGCCCCGATACCTTATGTTTTCCCGTTGGCGCTGCGCTGACCGGGCTACAACAACAGATCGCACCAGCTGATAACACTGTACTTTTTACCAACGGAATAACCATGTCTGCTGTTTTACCTCCCCGAGCAGAGCGGCGCGCAAAACGCCCCCTGCTCGCGCTGTTTCAGGGACTGCTGACGCTGGCCCTGACGCTGCTCGGCCTGCTGCTGGTGACCTTTGCGCTCTCTGCGCTGTCGCCGGTTGATCGGGTGCTGCAAATCGTCGGCGACCACGCCAGTCAGTCCACCTATGATCAGGTGCGCCACCAGCTCGGCCTCGACCAGCCGTTGCCGCTGCAGTTCTGGCACTATCTGCTGAATCTCGCCCACGGCGATCTTGGAATCGCCAGCTCAACCGGCCAGCCGGTGCTGCACGACCTGCTCGCCGCTTTCCCGGCAACCCTCGAACTGGCCACGCTGGCGTTGATTATCGGCGCGCTGTCGGGCGTTATCGCAGGCGTTCTCTGCGCCCGCTACGTCGGCTCGCCGTGGGATCTGGCGATGCGCACCTTTACGCTGCTCGGCAACTCAGTGCCGATCTTCTGGCTCGGCCTGCTGATGCTGGCGCTGTTTTACGCCAAACTGCAGTGGACGCCGGGGCCGGGGCGGCTGGACGATATTTATCAGTACACCGTCGAACCGCGCACCGGCTTTGCGCTCATTGATACCTGGCTCTCGGGTGATAAAGAGGCGGTTAAAAACGCCGCCGGGCACCTGCTGCTGCCGGTGCTGCTGCTGGCCTATTACTCTCTGGCGAGCATCACCCGCCTGACCCGTTCCGCCTGCCTGAGCGAAATGAACAAAGAGTACATCCTGCTGGCGCGCGCCAAAGGGGCCGGTGAGATGACGATTCTGCTGCGTCACGTCCTGCCCAATATCCGCGGCACCCTGCTGACGGTGACCGCCCTCGCCTGGACCTCCATGCTGGAAGGGGCGGTGTTGACCGAAACCGTCTTCTCCTGGCCGGGAATTGGCCGCTATCTGACCACCGCGCTCTTTGCCGGCGATACCACGGCGATTATGGGCGGTACGCTGCTGATCGGCGCGAGCTTTGTGCTGATTAATAACCTCACCGACCTGCTGGTGCGGCTGACCGATCCGAGGATACGCTGATGCCTGGCTACCTTTTTTTACGCCGCCTGCGCCGTTCTCCCGCCGCCTTTTGCGGTCTGATCATCATTACGTTACTCCTGCTGACTGCGCTCTTTGCGCCCTGGCTGGCTCCGCTCGACCCGAACTGGCAGGACGCCGCCGCGCGGCTGCAGGGTCCGGGCGCGCGGCACTGGCTCGGCACCGACAGCTACGGTCGCGATCTTCTCTCAAGGCTGATTTTCGGCACCCGTCCGGCGCTGGGGCTGGTTGCGCTGGTGACGGCGATTACGCTCCCCGCCGGTCTGCTGGTGGGGATCCTGTCCGGCTATTACGGCGGCTGGCTGGAGCGCGTGCTGATGCGTTTTACCGACGTGGTAATGTCGATGCCGCGGCTGATTCTGGCCTTCGCGTTTGTCGCGATGCTCGGCCCGGGCCTGGTGAACGGCGCCCTGGCGCTGGCGCTAACGACCTGGCCCGCTTACGCCCGTCAGGCGCGCAGCGAAATTCAGCGCCTGCGCCACAGCGACTATCTGGCGGCGGCGGAGATGATGGGCATTCGCGGCTGGCGTCTGCTAATTGGCCATATTCTGCCGCTCTGCCTGCCCTCGGCGATCGTCCGGCTGGCGCTGGATCTAGCCGGGATTATTCTCGCCGCTGCCGGTCTCGGCTTCCTTGGCCTCGGCGCCCGCCCGCCAATGGCGGAATGGGGCGCGATGATCGCCGACGGCATGCAGGTCATTTTCGACCAGTGGTGGATCGCCGCCGCCCCTGGCGCCGTCATCCTGATCGCCAGCCTGGCGTTTAACCTGCTGGGCGATGGCCTGCGCGACGTTCTGGAGCCGCAACATGACTGATACTCGTCTGATCGTTCAGGGACTGACCATCGACTATCCCACCGCCAGAGTGGTGGACCATTTAAGCTTCACGCTCGGCAACGAGCGACTGGCGCTGGTCGGCGAATCCGGCTCCGGTAAATCCATGACCGCACGCGCCCTGATGGGGCTGGTCCGCCGGCCCGGCGTCGTCAGCGCCGATGCGCTCAACGTGCTGGGGCGCGACGCATTAACCCTTCGCGAGCGCGGCTGGCGCGCGCTACGCGGCAACGATATTGCGATGGTGCTGCAGGATCCGCGCTACGCGCTCAATCCGGTAAAAAGCATTCAGGCGCAGCTGGAAGAGGCATTAACTCTGCATCAGCGCCTTAGCCGCCGCGCGCGGCTGGAGGCGGTCAAAGCCGCCGTTGCCGCCGTCGGTCTGGATTTACCGGTACTCAACCGCTATCCTGGCGAACTCTCCGGCGGGATGGGCCAGCGGGTGATGATTGCCCTTGCGCTGCTCAATAATCCGCAGGTGCTGATCGCCGATGAGCCCACTTCAGCCCTCGATGCCCGACTGCGCAATCAGATCCTTGAACTGCTGGTAGAGCAGTGCGAACAGCGGCGGATGGCGATGCTGTTGATTAGCCACGACCTGCCGCTGGTGGCCGAGCACTGCCAGCGGGTGCTGGTCCTGTATCAAGGGAAAAAGGTCGATGAGATGGCGGCGCGAGATCTGACGACGGCGACGCATCCCTACACCCGTACGCTCTGGACCTGTCGCCCGGCCGCGCAAACTTACGGTCAGATGCTGCCGACCCTCGACCGAACCCTGAACTTGACGGAGGCGGCGCATGGCAATCGTTAATCTCAACAATCTACAGGTGAATTTTGCTGAAAAAACCGCGGTGTCCGCCGCCAGCTTTGCCGTTGATGCAGGGGAAACGTTCAGCCTGATCGGCGCATCCGGCTGCGGAAAATCAACGATTCTCCGGGTATTAGCCGGGCTGCAGCGGGACTGGCGCGGCCGCGTTGAACTGTTCGATAAGGCCATTACGCCGGGCGCGCGTTTTCAGGGCGAACTGCGGCGCAACGTACAGATGGTGTTTCAGGACCCGTACGCCTCGCTGCATCCCAATCATACGCTATGGCGTACGCTGGCGGAGCCGCTGAAAATACACGCTATCGGCGAAATCGAGCAGCGGGTGTCCACCGCCCTGGAAGAGGTGGGGCTGCCTGCCGACGCCGCGCGCCGCTATCCGCACCAGCTTTCCGGCGGCCAGCGCCAGCGGGTGGCGATTGCTCGCGCGCTGCTGCTGCGGCCAAAGATTCTGCTGCTGGATGAGCCAACGTCGGCGCTGGATATGTCGGTGCAGGCGGAAATACTGAATCTGCTCAATCGGCTAAAGCAGGAGCACGGAATGACCTATCTGCTGGTCAGCCACGATGCCGATGTGATTGCCCATATGTCGGACCGGGCAGCGTTTATGGCGGAGGGCGTGATTCAGCGCTTCTTTGACCGCGAAGCGCTGGCGAACGGCGAACATCGGTTAGACTGAAAACCCGCCCCCGCTTGCGGGGCTACGGGTTCGACGCCATCTGCGAGAAGGTCGCCCGGGTAAGGCGTTTACGCCGCAACCCGGGAAATCATCCCCTTACTGAGCCAGGTTCGCGAAGCGGGCGAATACCGCATCAAAAATCGCCAGGCCTTTTGCCACCTGCCCGGCGCTGATGGTGCACGGCGGCACCACATGAATGCGGTTCTCCACCACAAACGCCAGCAGGCCGGCTTCGGTTAACGCGCCTTTAATGGCCGCCATATCGGCAGCGCCCAGCGGCGTTTTATGTTCGCGGCTGCTGACCAGCTCCAGCGCCTGGAACAGACCGCGGCCGCGCACGTTGCCGATAATCGCGTGCTTCTCCGCCAGCGCCTCCAGCCCCGGACGCAGCACCTCGTTGCCGATGGTCGCCGCGTTCTCCACCACCTTCTCTTCCTTCATCGCGTCAATGGTGGCGACAATCGCCGCCATCGCCAGCGGATGGCCGGAATAGGTCAGCCCCCCGGCAAAGAAATGGTCATCAAAGTAGCGGGCGATAGGCTCGCTAATCAGCACGCCGCCGGCCGGGACGTAGCCCGCATTGACCCCTTTGGCGAAAGTCACCAGATCCGGCACCACGCCATCCTGCTCGAAGGCAAACCAACTCCCGGTACGACCAAAACCGGCCATCACTTCATCAAGGATCAGCACAATACCAAACTCATCGGCCAGCGCCCGCACCCCCTGCATATAGCCCTCGGGCGGGACAAGAATCCCGGCGGTGCCCGGAATCGACTCCAGCAGAATCGCGGCTATCGCGTTCGGGCCTTCGCATTCAATCATCCGCCGCAGATGGGCCAGCGCGCGCTGGCACTCCTCCTCTTCCGTCGCGGCGTTAAATTCGCTGCGATAGAGGTAGGGATTGAAAAAGTGTACGTGCCCGCGGGAATACTCGTTCGGCACCCGGCGCCAGTCGCCGGTGGCGGCAATGGCGCTGCCGGTGTTGCCGTGATAGGAGCGATAGGCAGAGAGCACTTTATCGCGCCCGGTGTAGAGCCGCGCCATGCGGATGGCGTTCTCGTTGGCGTCGGCGCCGGCGTTGGTGAAGAACACTTTGCTAAAGCCTTCCGGCGCCAGATCGACGATGCGCTTCGCCGCTTCGCCGCGGGCGAGGTTGGCAGTGGCGGGCGCGATGGTCACCAGCTCTTCCAGTTGGGCTTTCATCGCCGCCAGCACGCGCGGATGCTGATAGCCAATGTTGACGTTGACCAGCTGGCTGCTGAAATCCAGGTAAGTATTGCCTTCGTAATCCCACAGCTCGCAGCCTTTAGCCCCGGCGATCACCAGCGGATGTAAATTGCCCTGCATCGACCATGAATGAAACACATAAGCGCGATCCAGCTGCCGAACTTCATCATTGCTTATCGCTACCTCGTTCTGTAGTGCCAGCTTCATACCCTGCCCTCTCTCATGTCGTTGTTGTTGGCCTCATCATTGGTCGTTCAGGGCAGAAACGGATAGAGCCAGTCAGGCGAAAATGATGTGACACCGTGTCACATCGCCGCGCGCCGACTGGCTCTGTGCCCGCGCGCGCGGGGTTTTTATAGTGGGAGCGACAACCTGCACAGGAGAATGAAATGGCAACGAGCAAAGTGGTGTTTATTACCGGGGCGACCTCGGGTTTTGGGGAAGCAGCGGCGCAGGTCTTCGCCGATGCGGGCTGGTCGCTGGTGCTGAGCGGACGCCGTTTTGAGCGGCTGAAGGCGCTACAGGATAAGCTCGCCTCGCAGGTGCCGGTGCACATTATCGAACTCGACGTCCGCGATAGCGATGCGGTCGCCGGGGCCGTGGCGGCGCTGCCCGCTGAATTCGCCGATATCACGACGCTGATTAACAACGCCGGGCTGGCGCTGTCGCCGCAGCCCGCGCAGAAAGTGGATCTGGACGACTGGAAAACGATGATCGACACCAATGTCACCGGGCTGGTCAACGTGACCCATGCCCTGCTACCGACGCTGATTCGTCACGGCGCGGGGGCGAGCATCATCAATATTGGCTCTATCGCCGGGCAGTGGCCCTATCCCGGCAGCCACGTCTACGGCGCCAGTAAGGCTTTCGTGAAGCAGTTCAGCTATAACCTGCGCTGCGATCTGCTCGGGACCGGGGTGCGCGTGACCGATCTCGCGCCGGGTATTGCCGAAACGGAATTTACCCTGGTGCGCACCAAAGGCGACCAGGCGGCGTCGGACAACCTGTATCGCGGTACCACGCCGCTGAGCGCGCGGGATATTGCCGAACAGATGTTTTATATCGCCACCCTGCCGGACCATATGAACATCAACCGGGTCGAGGTAATGCCGGTACGTCAAGCCTGGCAGCCGTTCGCGATCGATCGGGATTGAGGTTTGGTAGGGCGGAGAGGCGCGTCAAGCGCCGCCTCCGGGAATGGTAGCCCGGACAGGCGCGATAAGCGCCGCCTCCGGGAAAGTGTGCAGGGGTTCCGTTCACTATTATCCCGCAGAAAATGTCTCAACGTGGTAGGTGAACGGGTAAAGGGGGAGAAAACCGTCTCCCCCTTTACAATCCCCGCGGTCCCGCAAAGAAATCGGTGCTGCGCACTGCGCTCACCTCCCGGACCTCAGCCTGCGGTCGGCTCAACTCGACATCACTGTCTCGATTCGCCTCTGTCCGCCATCCCTGGCGGCCAGCCCTTGTCTTCGGTCCTCCGGTTCGCCGATTTCAGCGGGGGCCAGGGCATCGCTGCATCTCACGTTGTTTCAGAAATATCCCCGCTGCTGTATGAAACTCTCCCGGAGGCGGCGCTTGACGCGCCTGTCCGGGCTACTCAATCTGCCACCCTCAGGCGCCGGGCCCGGAAATCCCGGGTCGCGGCGTAAACGCCTTACCCGGGCTACCGCCCCTGCATGAACATCTCCCGGAGGCGGCGCTTGACGCGCCTGTCCGGGCTACCCAATCTGCCACCCTCCAACACCGAGCCCGGAAATCCCGGGTCGCGGCGTAAACGCCTTACCCGGGCTACCGCCCCGCAGACGGCTGGAAACCCGTAGCCCCGGTAAGCGCAGCGCGACCGGGGAGATTGGCCGCTGGAGATTACCGGCTGCTCTGCAGAAACTGCCTGACGCGCTCGGAGTCCGGGTTGCTGAAAAACTTCTCCGGCGGCGCTTTCTCAATCAACAATCCCTTCTCAAGAAACACCACCTCATCCGATACCTGGCGCGCAAAGTCCATCTCGTGGGTCACCACCACCATCGTGTAGCCCTCGGCGGCCAGTGCCTTCATCACCCCCAGCACCTCGTTGACCAGCTCGGGGTCCAGCGCCGATGTCGGCTCATCAAACAGAATCACCTCCGGCGACATCGCCAGCGAACGGGCAATAGCCACCCTCTGCTTCTGTCCGCCGGAGAGCGTGATCGGGTAAACGTCGGCTTTATGCGCCATCCCCACTTTCTCCAGCTGCTGCATGGCGATAGCCTTCGCTTCATCACGCTTCATCCCCTTGACGTGCAGCAGCGCTTCGCTGACGTTCTGCTGCACCGTCAGGTGCGGCCACAGGTTAAAGCTCTGAAACACCATCCCTACCCGCTCGCGGATTTTCGACAGCTGACGATGGGACATCGCCCGGCCATTTTGCTCATCAATCCCCAGCCGCTGGCCGCTGATGCGGATCTCGCCGCGATCCGGCTGTTCCAGCCAGTTCATGCAGCGTAGCAGCGTTGATTTACCTGACCCCGACGAGCCGAGTATGCTCACCACGGTCCCTTTCTCTACCGTCAGATTGATATCACGAAGAACTTCAACATTATCAAACTGTTTTGAGACGTTTTTGACGCTTACAGCAGTCGTATCAGGCATGACTCATTCCTCTTCTCGCTCCCCAGGCGCTCAGACGCTTAATCAACAGCTCCAGCAGGATGCTGATCGCCCAGTAGAGCCCAATGGCGACAATAAAGGCGTTAAACGGGATAAAATAGGTGGCCTGCACGCTGTTAGCCGCGGCGGTTATCTCCTGGACGGTGATAATGCTGAGGAAAGCGGTATCTTTCAGGCAGATAATCAGCTGATTGCCCATCAGCGGTAGTGCCGATGACAAAATATTGGGCAGAATAATGCGGCGGAATATTTTGTAGCGCGAGAATCCCTGCGCTACCGCCGCCTCGATATAGCCTCCGGAAAAGACCCGACGCTGGCTGCGCAAAATCTCAAAGAAATAGGCGCCGTGGTAGATAATCAGGGCGATTAATCCGGCGGTCCAGGGCTCCAGACTAATACCCACTTGCGGCAGTCCGTAATAGAGCAAATAGGCGAGGATCAAAAAGGGAATCGCCCGCATTAAGCTGACAAAGCCAATAATAAGCCGGTTAAGAGTTTTCTTTTGATACTCGGTTAAATAGCACAGGGCCACGCCGATAATTAAGCCGGCTATTGCCGCAGTAATAAAAAGCTCAAGGGTGGCGAGTAAACCGGCAATAAAGCTGTCGCGCACCGACCAGATAACGGCCCACTGATTCATAGCACCTCCTCTCTTTATCGTGCCAGACGCTTCGCTTTACGCTCGGCCATCCCCTGCAGTTTCAGCAGCAGGCCAATAATCACCACGTACAGCAGACCCGCCGCCAGAATCGGCGAAAGCGGCTCATAGGTGACCGAAGAAATTCGGTTGGTCACGCGCGTCAAATCCACCACGCCAATCACCGCAATGGCGGGACTGCCCTTAATCAGGAACGACATCTCATTAACCAGCGCGGGCAGGCTTTCAATCCACATTTGCGGCAGCATGATGTAGCGGAAGTAAGCCCAGCGGCGCATCCCTACCGACTCCGCCGCTTCCCGCTGTTCGCGGGGGAAAGTGCGAAAGGCATTGCGCCAGATTTCGGCGTTGAAGGCCGAGGTGTTGAGCGTCAGCGCCACAATCGCCGCGACGTTTTTATCGAGATTAATCCCGACGGTCGGCAGAGAAAGAAACAGGAACAGCACCAGCGTAACCAGCGGCGTCGCGCGGGCAAGGCTGATATAGACCACCAGCAGCTGATCGATAACCGGGATACGCAGCATGCGCACCAGCGCGATCAGCAGACCAATCACCACCCCAAAGGCAATGGCGATGGCCGAAATCCAGAGGGTCGTCCATGCGCCTTCAATCAGTAACTGCCAGGAAATTGCATCCATGAAGCCCTCCTTCACCTGAACAGGCGGCGGTTTCCCGCCGCAGAACTCATTACAGCCCGGCTAATTTATGGAACTGTTCCGGGCTGGTAATCGCTTCGGTCGGCAGGTCGTCATAGGTTTCGCCAAACCACTTTTTCTGGAGTTCCGCAAGCTTGCCGGTCTCCTTCATGTGGTTCATAAATTTGGTCATATAGGCCAGCAGCTGCGGCGAGTTTTTCGGGATCGGCCACGCCATATAGCCCGGGCCGGATACCGCCAGACCTTTGGCAAACACCTTCGGCTTAGCCTTCGCCAGGTCGTTGACCGAGATAACCACGTTAATCACGTAGTCCAGGCGTTTGTTGGCGAGGTCGGCGTAGGCTTCAGGATAGGAGGGATACTCCACCACCGGCCCCAGCTTACCGCCGGTTTTCTCCAGCATTGCTTTCAGTTCTGGCAGCCTTGCCAGCAGCGCGCTGCCCGCCTGAACGCCCACTTTTTTCCCACTCAGTTCGGCAATGGTATTCAGGGAATTATCACCCGCGCGTTTGACAAAATAGTGCTGCGCTGACGCCCACGGCGGCGTGAAATCAAAGACCTTGAGACGGTCATCGGTAATCACCGCGCCGGTTAACGCCATGTCGTATTGCCCGGTGGAGACCGCCGCCAATAATCCGGTCCATGGCAGAATGCTCTGGTCGACGTTGAATTTCGCGTATTTACGTAATTCATTGAGCATATCTTTGTTGAAGCCATCCGCCTGGCCGTTATTCATAAAGTTAAAAGGCGCGTAATCATCTTCGGTCGCGACTTTCAGGGTGCCGGATTTTTCTATTTCCGGAAGATCTGCGGCGGCTGCGTGATAAGAAAAGGCCATCGCCATGATGGCGCCCAGACAAATTGAACCTAATGATTTGTTCATTAATTCACCCCTAATTAATTCGCCAGACGTGTTCATTCCAGAACATGAAAAGGTTTTGCAAAATATGTGCCGACGGAAGTTCCGGTCCGCGACTGATGAATACGTTTTTACTGTAGGGAGCGTTTTAAATTTCCGGATAGAGCCAGATTCATCGTGCGGATGTGTCAGTCATTCTCAGGGTGGTATGGAATTTGCTCCGGTTCCTGTACAGAGCGTTTGAGTAAGGAGCCAGCCATGATCCGACACCGGTTACACGTTGATTTCGACCCGCGCCGCGGTTTGCAGGAGCAGGTGCGCGAAACGCTGATTAACGCCATTCTGGGCGGCATTTTTTCCGCCGACACGCCGCTCCCCTCCTGCCGCCAGCTGGCCAGCCAGCTGCGGGTATCGCGCAACACCACGGCGCTGGTGTTTGAGGGGTTGGTTAACGAGGGATATCTGGTGAGCCGCCCGCGCAGCGGTTATTACCTGCATGCGGATTATCAGCACGCAGCTCCCTCCACGGTAACGGAAGCTGCACCGCAGGACGCGGGTTCTGCACCACGCTGGGGCACGCGGCTGCAAATTACCCCCAGTCAGCAGGAGTCGATTCTCAAACCGGCCGGCTGGATGAACTACCGCTATCCGTTTATCTACGGTCAGCCCGATACCCGCCAGTTCCCGCTGGCGACCTGGCGCTCGGCGGCGAACTGGCTGCACGGCGGCGTAAGGGACCCGGAGTGGGTGGTGGATCATATCGATCGGGACGTGCCGATGCTGATTGAGCAGATCCGCACCCGGGTGCTGCCCAAACGCGGAATTGTCGCCTCGGCGGACGAGATTCTGATAACCCTCGGTTCGCAAAACGCGCTGTACCTGCTGACCCGCCTGCTGATGTCCCCCGGCACGCGCGTTGGCGTGGAGAATCCCTGTTTTCGCGAGGCTATTAACACTTTTCTGCTTGCCGATACCGATATCGTGCCGCATCCGGTGGATGAACAGGGGATCGTCCTTAATGACGCCCCCTGCGATTACTACTATGTGACTCCCGGGCATCAGGTGCCAACCGGGGTGGCGATGAGCAAAGCGCGCCGCAGCCAGCTGCTGGAGCATGCCGCCCGCCATGATGCGGTGATTATTGAGGACGATTACGACTCTGAAAGTAACTTTATGCTCAACCCGCTGCCGGCGCTGAAGGCCAGCGATCGCTGCGGACGAGTGATCTACGTGAGCAGCCTGTCAAAGGCGCTCTCGCCTGGCCTGCGGCTGGGCTTTATGGTCGCTGACCCGGATCTGATTGACGAAGCCCGGGCGCTGCGGCGGCTGGTGTATCGTCATCCGCCAACCAACATTCAGTATCAGATGGCCCATTTTCTCGCCCAGGGTCATTATGAAACCCACCTGCGGCGCTACCATTACGACTCTGCCCAGCGCTGGGAGCGCCTCAATAACGCGCTGCGGCAGCACCTGCCAGAATGCCAAATCATCCCCGGCAGCGAACACGCCAATGCCTTCTGGCTGGCCACCCCGGAGCAAATCAACACCCAGCAGCTGACCTGGCGCGCCGCCCACGCCGGGGTGCTGATCGAGCCCGGCGCCCGGCATTTTCTCAGCGACGCGCCGCCGGATAACTTTTTCCGAATGGGCTTTCACGCCATTAACCCTGACGCCATCGAACAAGGCGTGGAGGTGCTGCGCGGCCAGCTGGCGCAGATGGGCTAGCGGTATTGTTCAAATGCCACGGCCTGGCGAACCTCGACCAGCGCCGCGCGCAGGGTATCAAGCGGAACAGAACCGAGGGCGATGCGCAGCGCCTGCGGAACAGTTGCGGCAACGCAGAAGGGTTCGGCGGTCGACACGGAAATATGGCGCGCCATCAGCGTTTTCGCCAGCCGATCGGCCCGACTCTCTTCGCCCAGAGGTAGCCAGAGAAAGTACGAATCCTCATGGCTCACGAAGGGCAGCCCGTCGAGCGCCTCACGGGCAAGCCGCTGCCGCTGCCGCGCATCCTGGCGTTTCTCATTTTCAAAGCGTGCAACCGTGCCATCTTCAATCCAGGCGCAGATCAGCGAGCTCATCAATGACGGCGTATTCCACGTCGTCGCTCGTATGGCGCGCTCAATCTCAGTCCGATAGCGAGGTGGGCAGATGACCGTCCCTACGCGCAGACCGGTAGCGACGTTTTTCGAGAAGCCGGTGACATATACCGTTCTTTCCGGCGCATAGCTCACCAGCGGCGGCGGCGGATTGCGCACCAGGCTGGCATAGGCGGCATCTTCAACGATCAGCAGGTCGTGCTGGCGGGCGAGTTCCGCCAGCGTCTGCCGTTGGCGAGGGCTGAGCACCCAGCCCAGCGGATTGTGCAGCGTCGGCATGGTATACACCGCCCGGACGCGCCGCTGCTGGCATAGCCGGTGGAGCGCATGCAGATCCGGTCCGTCCGCGCCGCAGGGGATCGCCGCCAGTTCCAGATGATACAGCGCCGCCAGAACCTTAAAACCCGAGTAGGTGAGCGCATCGACCGCCACCACGTCCCCCGGCCGCAGAAGCCCCATCACGGTCACCGCCAGACCGTGCTGGGCGCCGTTGACGATCAGCACATTTTCCGCGTCAGGGGCAAAGCGGCTGCTGGTCAGATAGCGAGCGATAATTTCACGTTCCGGGAGCCGTCCGCCATGCGGCTGGTAGCGCAGATGAGCCTCGATATCCCCTACCCCCGCCAGCTGCCTGAGCGCCTCGCGCAGCGCATCCCCCTGCGTCGGCAGCGAAGGATAGTTGAAGTTGAGATCCACAACATCGGCTGCCACCGCCTGCTGATCGACACCGTGTCCCGGCGGTAGCGCGATGTCCCGCACGAAGGTGCCGCGACCGGTTTCGCCGCTGACCAGCCCCATCGCTTCCAGTTCATGATAAACGCGCGTGGCCGTGGCCAACGAGATCCCTTCGTCGGCGGCAAGCGTACGATGCGTCGGCAGGCGGGTTCCGGCCGGCAGCTGTCCGCTCTGAATCGCCTGCGCGTATCTGTCGACAACCGCTTTGTATCGGGCTTTCATCGGTGAATGTATCTATGACAATAATTTGATTGTATTGGATTGACCACATTACCATCGGCGCAGTCATGGCTCAAGCGAGCACAGCCCACCCCACTAAGCGAGGTTAGCGTGGTAGATTCAGCGGTTCATAAAACGGTTCCCGGGCCGTGGTCCGGATGGCTTAATGGTTTACTGGGCGTCATTATTTTTAGCGGTTCGCTGCCCGCAACGCGCCTGGCGGTGCTGGATATGGACCCGTTCCTGCTAACCTTTCTGCGCGCCTCCATCGCCGGCCTCCTCGCTATCGCGCTGGTAGTCGGCTTGCGCCAGAAATGGCCGCGCGCATCGCAGCTTGTCCCCCTGGCCATCGTCTCATCAGGGGTGGTGATCGGCTTTCCGCTGCTCACGGCGCTGGCTTTGCGCCACGTCACTTCAGCGCATTCGATCGTTTTCATCGGGCTATTGCCGTTGATGACGGCCATTTTTGGCGTAGTGCGCGGCGGAGAACGTCCGCGCCGCGCTTTCTGGATCTTTTCCGTTATTGGCAGCCTGCTGGTGGTGGGTTTCGCCCTGACGCAACAAGCTGCGGCGTCGCTGAGCGGCGATCTGCTGATGCTGGCGGCGGTGGTCGCCTGCGGCCTCGGCTATGCGGAGGGTGCTAAGCTGACCCGGGAGCTTGGCGGCTGGCAGGTGATTAGCTGGGCGCTGATTATGGCGCTGCCTTTTATGCTGATCGCCTCGTTACTCACCCGGCCAGCGTCATGGAGCGCCATCTCGGTTTCCGCCTGGATTGCGCTCGGCTATGTGTCGCTCTTTAGCATGCTTATCGGTTTTATTTTCTGGTACAAAGGGCTGGCCGCTGGCGGTATCGCCGCCGTCGGACAGCTTCAGCTATTACAGCCGTTCTTCGGGCTTGGCCTGTCAGCCGCGCTGCTGCACGAAACCGTCAGCCCACTGATGCTGACCGTAACCCTGGGCGTGATTCTGTGCGTTATCGGTTCGCGCAAATTTGGCCGCTAGCCTGTATTGCCCTTGTAGCCCGGAAATCCCGGGTCGCGGCGTAAACGCCTTACCCGGGCTACCGCCCCGCGGTATAGCGGTGAACGGAAACCCTTTACACCTTCCCGGAGGCGGCGCGTTGCGCCTGTCCGGGCTACTACCAGTAGCCCCGGTAAGCGCAGCGCGACCGGGGAGGACAACCGGTTACACTACCCGCGCGTACTGCAGCATCACCTGCAGCAGCACGTTCGCGCCGGCCTCAACGTGCTCCGGCGACGCATATTCAATTTCGTTGTGGCTGATCCCGTCCTTACAGGGGATAAAAATCATCCCGGTCGGCGCCAGATAGCTCATATACACCGCGTCGTGTCCGGCGCCGGAGACAATCTCCCGCGCGGGATACCCCAGCCGCTGCGCGGCGTCGGCGATCGCCGCCTGGCACTCCGGGTGGAACGGTGCCGCCGGATAGTGGCTCACCTCTTTTAACGCCACCTTCAGGCCGCTCTCCCGCTCGACCCCGGCGATAAACGCCCGCAGCTGGCGGTCCATCTCATCCACCAGCGCATCGCTGATATTGCGCATATCAATCGAAAAAGTGACCTCTCCCGGCACTACGTTACGGCTGTTCGGATAGACCTGCACTCTTCCAACCGTACCGCGCCCTTCCTCGCTGCGCCCGGCAATCGCCACCACTTCCTGCATAATGCGGGTCGCTATCTGTAACGCATCCTGACGCAGGCGCATCGGCGTCGGCCCGGCGTGGGACTCCTGGCCGGTCACCACGCAGTCATACCAGCGGATCCCCAGCACGCCCTGCACAATGCCGATAATTTTCTCTTCATCTTCAAGAATCGGCCCCTGTTCAATATGCGCTTCAAAGTAGGCGCCAACCGGATGGTCGCCCGGCGTCTGGCTGCCGATATAGCCGATACGCGCCAGCTCCGCGCCCACGGTTTTACCGTCCGCATCCTGCGCGGCGTAGATGGTCTCCAGCGGGAATACCCCGACAAACACGCCGGAGCCCATCATCACCGGTACAAAGCGCGACCCCTCTTCATTGGTCCAGAACACCACTTCAATCGGCGCTTCGGTTTCAATCTCCCGATCGTTCAGGGTACGTACCACCTCCAGCGCCGCCAGCACGCCGTAGTTACCGTCAAATTTGCCGCCGGTCGGCTGGGTGTCAATATGGCTGCCGGAGACAATCGGCGGCAGCGCCGGATTACGCCCTTCCCGGCGCATAAATACGTTGCCGATTTTATCGACGGTGACGCTCATCCCGGCCGCCTGCGCCCAGCTAATCACCAAATCCCGTCCCTGGCGGTCAAGATCGGTCAGCGTCAGACGGCAGCAGCCTCCCTTCGGCGTGGCGCCAATTTCCGCCAGCGTCATCAGCGAATCCCACAGGCGTGCGCCATTGACGCGGCAGGCGGTGGTTTCGGTTATCGGAGTAAAAAGGACATCACTGCTCATTTCGGTCTCCTTGCATAAACGCGGCGGCCAGCTCGACCAGCAGACGATCGCTGCCGCGCGGGCCCAAAAATGAAATTCCCAGCGGCAGGCCGCCCGTCCGGGCGACCGGCAGCGTCACCTGCGGACGTTGGGTCATGACGGAAATTAACAGCAGATCGTGAGACAGGCGGCGGACCGCCTCTATCTCTTCGGCCTGCGCCGTCAGCAGCGGCGCGCCGTCGGGAACGGTCGGCATCACCAGGACCGCATCGCCCAACTGCGCGTCCCACCAGGCGGTAAAACGCTCGCGCTGCTGGCAGGCTGCGTCAAACTGCGCGCGGGTGACCGCTTTGCCCCAGAAAAAACGCTCGCGGACGTCCGGCCCCAGCTGCAGGCCGTAGCGCTCAATGGTTTCCCCCTGCGCCTGCCAGGCTTCGTAGCCCTGAATCTGGCGGAAGGCGAGATAGATATCATCCACGTCCGGCAGCGGCGCGCCGAGCGGCGTTACCGGGCCGAAAAAGCGCGCCAGCGCCTGGCGGACCGGCAGCAGCGCCTGCTGGCTGCGCAGCGGCAGGCGGGAAAACAGCTCTTCATGGCTGGCCAGCCGCACGCCGGTGATATCCGCTCGCTCATCGTCGAACAGACAGGCGGCGACGGTGGAAAAGACCTCCGGCGAGCGGGCAAAGAAACCACAGGTATCCATGGTGGCGCATAGCGGCTGGCAGCCGTCGAGGGAGAGTCGACCATGGGTCGGGCGCAGGCCAAACAGTCCGCAGTAGCTTGCCGGCGTGCGTACCGAGCCGCCGGTATCGCTGCCGAGGGCAAAGTCGCACGCCTCGTTCGATACCGCCGACGCTGAGCCGGACGACGATCCGCCGGGGATATGATTCGGCGCGGCGCCGTTGCGCGGAGTGCCGTAATGCACGTTGTGCCCGCTCATCGAATACGCCAGCTCGCTGGTATGGGTTTTACCGATAAAGCGCGCGCCGTTATCTAATAATTTTTGCACCACCGGCGCGGTGCGGGTTTTCACCCCGGACAGCGCCAGCAGATGCGGATTGCCGCCGCCGGTGGGGTAGCCCGCTACGTCAAACAGATCTTTGACCGCAAAAGTTAACCCGCTCAGCGGCCCCCTTAGCGCATGCGCCACCGGATGCGGCGGATAGGGCATAAAAGCGCGAATATCATCCTGCATACTGCTTTCCTCATGGCTTCAGGCGTACAGCGCCTGGTTTTTAACGGACGCACTCAGCTCCCGCCAGCGATGGCAGCTCACCACGTGACGCGGCCCGGCCGGTTCGGTAGCCGGCTGGCTCTGCGCACAGGCGGGGCGCGCGTGCGGACAGCGATCGGCGAACGCGCAGCCGGGCGGCAGACGCGAGAGATCCGGCGGCGAGCCGGGGATACAGTGCAGCGCGTCGCCCTTTTTCAGCCCTTCTTTCGGTCGGCTGCCCAGCAGCACCTGGGTATAGGGATGGCGCGGACGATACAGAATCTCCTCAATCGACGCCTCTTCCACGATGCGTCCGGCGTACATTACCGCCACCCGGTCGGCGATCTCCACCGCCGCGCCGATATCGTGGGTCACAAAAATGATCGACAGATCGCGCTGCTTTTGCTGCTCGCGCAGCAGGATCAGGATCTGTATTTGCACCGTGGCATCGAGCGCGGTGGTTGGCTCATCCGCCAGCAGCAGCTGCGGGTTGCAGGAGAGCGCGAGGGCAATCATCGCCCGCTGGCGCATTCCGCCGGACATCTCGTGCGGGTAAGCATCCAGCCGCCGCTCGGGGCTCGGAATGCGTACCTGGCGCAGCGCCTCGAGCGCCCTTTCCCGCGCCGCCTGTCGCGACAGGCCTTCATGGCGACGCAGCCCTTCGACAATCTGCTGGCCCACGGTATAGACCGGGTCGAAGGCCAGCAGCGGCTCCTGGAAAATCATCGCGCAGCGCGCGCCGCGGTAGCGCCGCAGCTGCCCGGCGCTCATCTTCAACACCTCCTCTTCCCCGACCCTCAGCGTGCCGGAAAGCACGCTGCTTTTTGGCGGATGCAGGCGCATCAGGGCGCGCAGGGTGACGCTTTTACCGGAGCCAGATTCGCCGATCAGCGCCATCACCTCGCCTTTTTGTACATCAAAGGAGACGCCGTTGACCGCGTTGACCGTCTGACCGTCGCGGCGAAACTCAACCCGCAGGTCGCGGATATGGACGTAAGCTTCATGCGACATGGCTCACCTCCTGAATGGCGATTTTTTGCTGCCAGGGCGACGCGGGCTGTGCCATCAGGCAGGCGCTCAGGTGCCCCTCGCCGACGCTTTCGAGCGTCGGTTTCACCTCCGCGCACACCGCTCTGGCATGCGGGCAGCGGGTATGAAAGCGGCAGCCGGAGGGCGGAGAAATCGGGCTGGGCGGATCGCCGCTCAGCGGCGAGGTTAAGGTGCGATTATGCGGGTCCATCGACGGCATCGAACTTAACAGCGCCCGGGTATAGGGGTGGGCCGAGGCGGTAAACAGCTGCTCCGCCGGGCCAATCTCCACCACCTCGCCGAGATACATGACCAGGATGCGGTCCGACAGCCAGCGCACCACATGCAGATCGTGGCTGATAAACACATAGGTCAGCGCCAGCGTCCGCTTCAGCTCCTGCAACAGCTGCAGAACCTGAGCTTCTACCGATTTATCCAGCGCTGAGACCGCCTCGTCGAGGATCACCAGCCTGGGCTTCATCGCCAGCGCGCGGGCGATATTCACGCGCTGGCGCTGGCCGCCGGAGAGCGCGTGCGGATAGCGGTGCGCAAAACGTCCCGGCTCAAGGCCAACGTGCGCCAGCAGGTAGCGGGCGTACTCGCTGGCCTCTTTGGCGCTGACGCCGTGTACCCGCTGACCGAAGGCAATGCTCTCTTCCATGGTCATGCGCGGGTTGAGCGAGGCGTAGCTATCCTGGAAAACCATCTGTACCTGGCGGCGATACGCTTTCATCGGCAGGCGCGATGAGCCTACTTCCAGGCCGTCAAAGATCAGCTCCCCGCTGTCCTGCTTAAGCAACTGCATCAGCAGCCGGGCGGTGGTCGATTTACCGCAGCCCGACTCCCCCACGACGCCGAGGGTTTCGCCTTTGATCACCGAAAAACTGACGTCATCCACCGCCTGTACCACTTCGCGCACTTTGCCGCCGCCGGCGGGAAAATGCTTCAGCAGATTGTTAACCTTGAGCAGCGGCTGCGCCGGCCCGCCGAGGTCGATATTCGTAAAGGGTTGCATCGCTTACTCCTTAATCGCCATTGCCGCACGCAGGCGGTCCGCGAGGATATTGAACGAAATGGAGGTGATAAAAATCATCAGACCGGGCAGCGCCGCCACCCACGGCTGGGTATAAATCGCCGTGCGCAAGGTGTTCAGCATCAACCCCCACTCCGGCTCCGGTGGACGAACCCCGAGGCCGAGAAATGAGAGCCCGGAGGCGAGGATCATGCACACCGAAATCAGGCCGGTGGAGAAGACGAAAATCGGCCCCAGCACGTTGCCCAGCACCTGGACGCGAATAATGGTGAACGCGCTGGCCCCGGTGGCCCGGGCGGCGTCGATGTAGTCCATATGCCGCACCTGCGCGGTGACGCTTTCGGCAATACGCGCCACCTGCGGCACGAACACCAGGGTCAGCGATAGCAGCGCGTTACCGATGCCCGCGCCCAGCGCGCCGGAAAGCGCGATCGCCAGCAGCACCGAGGGAAAAGCATAAAATACGTCCACGGTGCGCATGATCAGGGTGTTGGTTTTGCCGCCCGCATAGCCGGCGATAATGCCGATGGCCCCACCGATAAAAAAGGCCAACACCACCGGGACAATCCCCATAAACAGCGATAGCCTTGTGCCGAGAATCAGCCTTGATAGCATATCGCGCCCGAGCTCATCGGAGCCCAGCGGAAAGCCGTCGGTGCCGATCGGCTTGAGGCGTAAAAACATCGACGTTTGATACGGATCTTTAACGATCAGCCAGGGGCCGAACAGCGCCAGCGCCAGCAGAACGAGAATGATCGCGCCGACGAATACCCCGCCCGGGTCGCGCAGCAGGCGGCCAAACACGCCGCGCCAGTAGCCTTGCCTGGCAACCGTCCTGGCAGGGACGGCAATGCCTTTGGTCGTCACGGTATCCACCATCGTCAGCTCCTCTTAATTCGCGGGTCGAGACTGGTTTGCAGCATATCCACCAGCAGATTGAGCAGGACAAAGAACAGCGCCAGTACCCAGATGGTGCCCTGCAATAGCGGCAGGTCGCGCTGGAAAATGGCGGTGTTCAGCAGCAGGCCGGTGCCGGGCCAGGAGAAAACCGTCTCCACCAGAATCGAGCCGCCCATCAGATAGCCGACCTGCAGCCCCATCACCGCCAGCGCGGTCGGAGCGGCATTCTTCACCACGTGCAGAAAGATCCGCGATTCGTTGAGCCCCCGGGCGCGCAGGCCGACGATAAACTCCTGGCTGAGAATGTCCGCCACCTGCGAACGAACGGTGCGGGCGATGATGCCGGTCGGGATCACCGACAGCGTGAAGGCCGGCAGCAGCATGAACTGCAGGTGTTCCCAGTCCCACTGCCAGCCCACCTCGCCGATTGGCCCGCCGCCGGTTGCCGGTAGCAGCGCGAATTTGACGCTAAAAACGATAACCAGCAGCATCCCCAGCCAGTAGTGCGGCACGCTGACGCCGAATACCGACAGCACCGAGGCCAGGCGGTCAATAATGCTGTTACGAAAATAGCCGGCGACAAAACCAAACAGGCTACCCAGTACAAATCCGATCGCCGTCGCCAGCAGCGCCAGACGCAGAGAGTAGGTCACCGCCGTCATGACCTCGTCGATGACCGGACGGCCGGTGGCGACCGACATGCCCAAATCGCCGTGCAGCGCCCGCCATAGCCAGTGCACAAACTGCAGCGGCAGCGGTTTATCAAAGCCGTAGGCCTGCATTAAGGTCTGACGCAGCGATTCCGAGGCGTCCGGCGGCATCACCGACACCAGCGGGTCGCCCGGTGCTATCTGCACCAGCATAAAACAGATCACCGCGACCCCGAGCATGGTGGGGACGGCCAGCAGGATGCGATATAGCAGGGTATTGATCATCTCTTGCTCCCGAATCAATTACTCTTTTTTGCTCACCAGGCTAAGGTCGATAAACCAGCTTTGCGGCTGCACCACTCCGGTGACGGCAGGCGAAATCGCCCTTGGCCCGACATCGTGAGCGACGAACAGGAACGGCACCTGATCGACCAGCGCGGCGTGCAGTTCGCCCGCGGCTTTATCCATTTCAGCCGGGGTAAACGCGTGCTTTACCGCCGCCGCCAGCTTTTCGGTTTCCGGCGTCGAGAAATAGCCCCAGTTGGTCGCTACCGGCGGGAAGGCTTTCGCGGTGGAGAAGCGGATCATGCCGAAATAGGGATCGTTAACTGCGGCGCTAACGTTGATCGCGTCGATCCCTTTCGCCGATGGATCTTTCGCCCCGAGACGCCAGTTGGTAAACAGGGTGTTCCATTCATTAACTTTAATGTCGACGTTAAAGAAGCAGCTTTTCAGGCTCTGCTGGATGTACTCGTTCATCGGCAGCGGCTGCATCTGCCCGGAGCCGGAGGCCGAGGTGGCAACCGTGACGTGCAGCGGTTTACCGGCGCTATAGCCAGCTTCGGTCATCAGCTTGCGGGCGGTTTCAGGGTCATATTTGATCTGGAAAGTGGGCTTGCCGTGCCACGGGCTGTCGGCCTCGTAGACGCCGGTCGCTTCGGTCATATAGCCGCCGAGATAGCTTTTAAGCTCGGCGCGGTTCAGGCACAGGTTGGCGGCTTTACGCACGCGAATATCTTTCCACGGCGATCCCTCTTCAAAGGAGAACTGCCACGGCCACAGGTGCGGCTGGGTGTTGGCATAGATTTTAAAACCCTGCGCTTTTATCTGATCGACCGCGTCCGGAGCCGGAGCTTCAATCCAGTCCACCTGCTTCGAGAGCAGCGCCGCGGTGCGGGCGTTAGCTTCCGGCAGCGGGATCAGCACCACTTTATCCACCCGTGGAATTCGTTCTTTGTTCCAGTAGTCGGGGTTCTTATCGAGGATCAGCTGCTGGCGGGGAACCAGTTTTTCCATTTTGAACGGGCCGCTGCCCACCGCATGGGCGGCGAACTCGGTCCATGCCTGTTTGCTGCGCGCCGCGGTATCGCCAGCGCTTGCCGGCACCGCGTCATACAGCTTTTGCCACGCGGTGGGCGAAACGATAAACAGATTGGTGATGTTGTAGGGCAGCAGCGCGTCAGGTTCGGCGGTGGTCAGCGCCACGGTATGGTCATCAATTTTCTCCGCGCCGGTCAGGGTCGGCATGCGTGAGAGAGTGTTGCCAATCTGGCCTGGCGCATACTGCGGCGCGGCTTTATTCAGTACCTTCTCCACGTTCCAGACGATGGCGTCGGCATTGACCTCCGAGCCATCGTGAAATTTAACCCCCGGGCGCAGGGTGAAAATCCAGCGGCTTTGATTTTGCGGGTCAACGTGCCACTCGGTTGCCAGTCCCGGCACCAGACCGCTGGGCTTTTCGCCTTGCGACAGATCCCATTCAACAAGGGCGTCGTAAAGCGGAATGCCGGTGAAACGGTTCCCTTCAAAACCCTGATCGGGCTGCCCGAGGGTCAAAGGAATATCGGCGGCAGTCATGGCGATCCGCAGAGTTGAGGCATGGGCCGACACGCTGGCAAACAACGCCAATGCCCCGCTAACAGCAACGGCGAGATGGCATCCAGGCGAAAATATTTTTTTCTTCAGCATCACATTGTCCCTGTTAAATAAAAGTCGCTAACTAACAGGCAAGATGCATACCAGTTCTGCAAGGGCGGGAAATAAGGGCGAAACGGCGTATAAAATAAGGATGACTTATATTATCTCGATGATTTTCATTGAAAAATAGAATCAGCTTATCTTTTTGCACCACTGACGGGAAATGTGTTGCAGGATTGCACCAGCCTTACTTTCTTTTGAAAGGGATAATCACGTGGCGTTATTTTCTATAAATTAAATTCATAATATTCGGCAAATCATCAGTTTGAGGCGTTGTCTTCTATACTTTCTGATAAAGAGAAAGAGGGAGTCGCCATGCCGTTACCTGATTTTCACCGCTCCGAGCCGTTTACCCTTGGCATCGAGCTGGAGCTCCAGGTCGTCAACCCGCCGGGCTTCGATCTGAGCCAGGACTCTTCCGCGCTTATTGATGAGGTCCAGGGCACGCTGAAAGCGGGCGAGGCCAAACATGACATCACCGAAAGCATGCTGGAAATCGCCACCGGCGTCTGTCGCGATATCCATCAGGCCACGGCGCAACTGAGCGCGATCCAACAGGCGGTGCTGCGTGCCGCCGCCCGCCATCATGTGCAAATCTGCGGCGGCGGAACGCATCCATTTCAAAGCTGGCAGCGCCAGCAGATCAGCGATAACCCGCGCTACCTGAAAACCGTTGAGCACTTTGGTTACCTGGCGAAGCAGGCGACTATTTTCGGCCAGCACGTGCACGTGGGCTGTCAAAATGGCGATGATGCGATTTATCTTCTGCACGGCCTGTCGCGCTTCGTGCCGCATTTTATCGCGCTGAATGCGGCCTCTCCCTGGCTCGACGGGACCGATAGCGGCTTTGCCTGCTCGCGGCTTAATCTTTTTGCCGCTTATCCCGATAACGGCCCGATGCCGTGGGTCAATAACTGGCAGGCGTTTATCGGCCTGTTTCGTCGTCTTAGCTATACCAGCATGATTGATAGCATGAAGGATCTGCACTGGGATATTCGCCCTAGCCCGCGCTTTGGCACCGTTGAGGTACGAGTGATGGATACCCCGCTGACGATTACCCAGGCGGTAAATATCGCCGGGTTTATCCAGATTATTGCCTGCTGGCTGCTGACGGAACGGCCGTTTAAACATCAGCCCGAAGATTACCTGTTGTACCCCTTCAACCGCTATCAGGCCTGTCGCTATGGCCTGGATGGGATCAACACCGATGTGAACGGCGGCGAACAGCGAACCTTTCGCGAAGAAATTCTACAGCTGGCGGATAAACTGGCGCCCAGCGCCCATAAGCTGAATGCCGGCAGCGCGCTGGAGGCGATTGTGCGCCAGGCGAAGCAGGCTCGCAGCGAGCCGCAGCAGATGCGCGAGTTCGTCGCCAACGGCGGTTCCTTAATCGGACTGGTGCAAAAGCACTGCGAGATCTGGACGGCGTAGCGGCGGTAACAGGGTATACTGCACGCTTTCGTCGTCTTTCTGGAACTTGTCGTGCGCTTTTTCTCTCTTCTGCCGCTGCTACTGGTATCTTTGCCCGCCTTCGCCAGCGGGAAATGCTCGCTGACCGATCCATCGCTCACGCTGCAAAGCTATCGCGTCGATCCGCAGCGCGAGCGCATTGTGATGTACTGGCAAAAAGAGGACGGCAAAGCCTGGGGGTCGCTGCGCTCGCTGCTGGCGGATATCGACCGCAACGGGCAGGTGCAGATGGCGATGAACGGCGGAATTTATGATAAAGCCTACGCGCCGCTGGGGCTGTATATCGAGAAAGGCCGGCAGTTGATCCCGCTTAACCGCGCCTCCGGCGGCGGCAACTTTTTTATTCGTCCCGGCGGGGTGTTTTATCTGCGAGGGCAAAACGCGGGAATTGTCAGCATTGATAAATTCAAGCCGTCGCCAGCCATTCAATACGCCGTGCAGTCGGGGCCAATGCTAATTGAAAACGGCAAGATCAACTGGCGGCTGAAGCCGTCCGCCAGCTCGCGCAAGTTGCGTAACGGTGTGGGCATCACCGGCGATGGCAAAGTGGTATTTATGCTCAGCGAGCGCGAAACCAATTTCTACGATTTCGCCTGCTACGCGCAATCCAGGCTCAACGTGCGCCAGATGCTCTATCTCGACGGCACCATTTCGAAGATGTACCGGAAAGGCGGCAGCGTGCCGTGGCAGTACCATCCGTTCGTCACCATGATCGCGGTGGAGAGCAGATAGTCTTAATAACATCGTCTGCGGGGAGTAGCCCCCGGGAGATTTTTATGCTGCTGTGGATATGCCTCTGAAACGACGTGATATGCAGCGATGCCCTGGCCCCCGCTGAAATCGGCGAACCGGAGGGCCGAAGACAAGGGCTGGCCGCCAGGGATGGCGGACAGAGGCGAATCGAGACACGACAAAATTGCCTGGGGCAATTTTGAACAGCGCTTGCGCTGGCCCCGTAGGGGCGAGTCCCAGGGATGGGACGAGTAAGGTCGAGTTGAGCCGACCGCAGGCTGAGGTCCGGGAGGTGAGCGCTGTGCGTAGCACCGATTTCTTTGCGGGACCGCGGGGATTGTAAAGGGGGAGACGGTTTTCTCCCCCTTTACCCGTTCACCTACCGCGGTGAGACATTTTCTGCGGAATAATAGTGAACGGAACCCCTCAACACCGTCCCGGAGGCGGCGCTTGACGCGCCTGTCCGGGCTACCAGGTCCGGGCCACCTACATCCGGCGGTGCGCCCACTCGCGCAGGCGCTGGAACAGCACGTACAGCGACGGAATAAACAGAATGCCGATCGCCGTCGCCACCAGCATGCCGCTGAACACCGTGGTACCGATAATCCGCCGGCTCTGCGCCCCGGCGCCGGTGGCGAGCATCATCGGCACAATCCCGATGATAAAGGAGACCGCCGTCATCATCACCGCGCGGAAGCGACGGGTAGCCCCTTCGCGGGCGGCGTCGACGATCGACATCCCCTCTTCACGCTTCGCCCGGGCAAACTCGACGATCAAAATCGCGTTTTTCGCCGCCAGCGCGATCAGTAGCACCAGCCCTATCTGCACGTACACATCGTTGGCATAACCGGCCCACCATAGCCACAGCAGGGACCCGCCGATAGCGAACAGCACCGACAGCATCACGCTCGCCGGCAGCGTCCAGCTCTCATACTGGGCGACGAGAAACAGCCACGCCATCGCCACCGCCGCCAGCACGATCCATACCGCCTGGTTACCGGTCTGCTGCTCCTGCCACGAGATGCCGCTCCAGGCATAGTCATAACCGTGCGGCAGATTCGATTGTAAAATCTGCTCCATCACCGCCATCGCCGCCCGACTGCTGACGCCTTCAGCCGCCGAACCGCTTATCGATACCGACGGGAACTGGTTATATTGCTGAATAAACGGCGCGCCAACCGTTGGCGTAATCGTCACCAGATTACTCAGACGCACCCGCTCGCCGCTGTCGCTACGCACGTAAAGCTCGCTAATCTGCTCGGCCCGCTCGCGCCACTGCATCTCATTTTGCATCACCACGTGGTAGACACGATTATTGATGCTGAAATCGCCGGCGCGGGTGCCGCCAAACGCGGTCTGCAGGCTGCTGAAAATTCTTGCCACCGGTACGTTCAACCGGGCCGCCTGGTCGCGATCGACGGTGAGCGTCAGCTGCGGCACATTGCTGCTCCAGGTGGTAAAGACCCGGCTAAGCTGCGGATGCTGGTTGGCCATTCGCAGGACCTGATGGGTGACCTGCTCCAGCTCCGCCGGCGATTGTCCAGCCTGCGCCAGAATGCGTAAATCAAATCCAGAGGCGTTGCCCAGCCCCGGCAGCGTCGGCGGCGCAAAAGCCATAATCGTCGCTTCCGGCAGCCCCAGCAGCTGGCCCTGTAGTTTTTCCATCACCGCGTCCAGCGGCGGCCGCTGATGCCACTCTTTCAGCATCACGGAGATAAACCCGCCGTTCGAGGCGCTGGTGCCGTTGAGAATATTAAAACCGGACACCTGAATCACATCCTCAACCGCCGGGTTCCTCAACAGCAGCTCCCGCGCCTGGGCCATTACCGCCTCGGTACGCTCCAGCGAGGCGGCTTCTGGCAGCTGCACGCTGGCAAAGAAATAACCCTGATCTTCCTGCGGCAGAAAGCCTTTCGGCATTGTGGTAAAGCTCAATACCACCAGCCCTGCCGCGGCTACCGTCGCCGCCAGCGCCAGCCAGGGACGGCGATTCATGCCCCCGACCAGACGCCCGTAGCCGTCCCGCACCGTATCCAGGCCGCGGTTAAAGCCGCGCCAGATGGCGGCAGGCCGCTCCGGACGCGGACGCAGCAGCAGCGCGCACAGCGCAGGCGTCAGGGTCAGCGCCACCACGCTCGACAGCGTCACCGCCGTCGATAAGGTGACCGCAAACTGGCGATACAGCTCGCCAACGATCCCCGGCAGCATTGCCACCGGCACGAACACCGCCAGCAGCACCAGGGTCGTGGCGATCACCGGCCCGGCGATTTGCCGCAGCGCTTCGGCGGTTGCGGCGCCGCGATCCAGCCCCTCCGCCATTTTTGTTTCCACATTCTCCACCACCACGATAGCGTCATCTACCACCATCGTCAGGGCGAGGATAATCGCAAACAGACTCAGGGTATTGGCGCTGTAGCCCAGCGCGTAGAGCACCGCGAAGGTACCGATAAGCGACACCGGGATGGCCAGCGCGACTATCAGCGTCGCCCGCCAGCTCTGCAGGAACAGGGAGACCACCACCACCACCGCCAGCAGGGTCAGCGCCAGCGACACGCCGATCTCTTTGATCGTCGCCGCAACAAAGCGGGTAGTATCAAACTTCACCTCCCAGGTGAGATCCGCCGGAAAGCGCGCATGCAGCCGGGTCAGCTCGGCGCGTACCGCAGTAGCGACCTGCAGCGAGTTAGCGGTGGGCGTCGGGTAGATGCCGAGATAAGCCGAGTCTTTGCCGTTGAGCTGCGCGCCGGAGCTGTAGCTGCGAGCGCCCAGTTCAATAGTCGCCACGTCGGACAGGCGTACCAGCTGGCCGCGTTCGCCGCTGCGAACCACAATTTGCCCGAAACCGGCGGCATCGCTTAATCGCCCAATACCGTTGATGGTCAGCGTTTGCTGCTGGCCGTTAAACACCGGCGGCGTGCCTACCTGCCCCGCCGCGCCCTGCACGTTCTGCTCGCGCAGCGCAAGGGCAATATCGTCGGTCGTGATATTCAGCGCGTTCATGCGGTCGGGGCGCAGCCAGATGCGCATGCTGTAGTCGCGCGCGCCGAACATCTGCACTTCCCCGACGCCGGGAAGACGCGCCAGCGCCTCGCGCACCTGGGTGCTGGCGTAGTTGCTGACAAACAGCGGCGACAGGGTGCCGAGCGGAGAGTAGAGACTCACCCCCATCAGCAGGTTTGTCGCCCGCTTTCGCACCTGTACGCCGTTCTGCTGCACGTCGGCAGGCAGCTGCGCCACCGCCTGCGACACGCGGTTCTGCACGTCGATTGCGGCTAAATCGGCGTCGGTTCCGGCAGCAAAGGTCAGGCTCAGGCTGTAGGTCCCCTCATCGGAACTGGTGGACTCCATGTACAGCATATGATCGACGCCGTTGAGCTGGGTCTCCAGCGGCGCGGCAATAGCTTCCGCTACGTCCGCCGCGCTGGCGCCAGGCCAGCTGGCGCTAACGTTGATGACCGGCGGCGTAATCTGCGGATACTGCTCGACCGGGATCAGCTTTAGCGAGACCGCGCCGACAAAGGTCATCAGCAGGGCAATCACCATCGCAAAGCGCGGGCGTCGGATAAAAAATGTCAGCATCCCCTCTCCCTTATTCACTCAGCAACTGAATGGCCGCGCCGTCACGCAGGCGCTGGGCACCTTCCGTCACTACGCGCTCTCCCGCTTTCAGGCCATCCGCCACCACGAAGCTCTGGCCATGCTGACCGGCGGGCGCTAAACGGCGCATCGTCACGGTGTTGTTCGCCGTTACGACCCAGCAGTAAAAGCCCAGTGCATCCTGCTGTAGCGCAGAGGCCGGGATCATCGGGCTCTCCTTAAGTTGCTGCGGACGGAAGAAAACCGTGACGTTGCCGCCCGGCAGTAAACGGTGCTGCGGGTTAGCAAATTCAGCGCGCAGCGCCACGCTGGCGGTGCGGCTATCAATACGGTTATCAACGGAGGTCAGGACGCCGTCTTCACGCCGTCCATCCAACTCCACCTGCGCCAGCCACGCCTGCTTCATCGCGGCGATATCCGTGTGCTGCCCTGCTTTCGCGAAAAAGGCGGATTCATCGAGCGAGAACGCCACGCGAATCGGATCGAGCTGGACCACTTCAACCAGCACGCCGCTGGCGGGATTGACCAGGCTGCCGACGTGAAAAGGACTATGGCCGACGCGCCCGCTCACCGGCGAGGTAATGCGGGTATAGCCGAGCGTTATCTGCTGGGCGGTAATGCGCGCCTGCGCCTGCTCTACGGCGGCGGCGGCGACATCGCGCTGCATCTGCGCGGTATCCACGTCATGACGGCTGATTGAATGGTTATTTTTCAGCTGCTGATAGCGGCTCAACAGCTGCTGGGCCTGGCGCAGGGAAGCCTGCGCGCTTTTCAGTTCGGCCTGTGCGAGCGCCAGCGCGGCTTTCGGCTGGGCGTCATCCAGCGTAAATAGCGGCTCGCCTTTTTTGACGTACTGCCCATCCTGGAAATGGCGCTGCACGATCGTCCCTTCGGTACGGGCGCGAACGTCGACGGCGTGAATGGCCTCAACGCGGCCGGAGATTTGCCGTTCATCGGCATGCGGCGCTTGTTCAACGGTGGCAACGCGCACCGGAATGGCCGGCGCGGCGGCGGCGATAAGCGCGTAGCCTGCCAGGCCGCAGGCCAGCAGGGCGGAGCGGATGATCTTGTTCATGGGGAATTCCTTACGACGATGCGGCGTCCCTTCCCCGCAGGAGAAGGGACGCCGGACGGGTCAGACACGCTACGCGGCTTTGCGGAAACGACGAGTCAGGCGCTTCTCAACTTCCACCACCAGGAACATCGCGATACCGATGACCAGGGTGATGAACCAGTAGCGCAGCGGCAGCCCTTCGGTGCCAAACATCGTCTGCATCACCGGTACGTAGATGATGACCAGCTGCATCAGTAGCAGCACGCCGCTCACCAGCCAGATGCCTTTGTTACGCAGAAGCCCCATATTCAGCGAGAAGCTGTCGCTGCTGCGGCAGTTAATCATGTAGACCCACTGCGCGGTGACCAGCATCTGCAGCAGGACGGTGCGGATAAACTCCGGGCTGTGGCCGCGCGGCGCCAGCCAGGCTTCAAGAATAAAGGCGGCGACGGCGATCATCGTGCCGACGAAGGCGACGCGCCAGACGGCGAAGGCATCCATGACGTGCTGGCCGGTTTTACGCGGCGGTCGGTTCATGGCGTTGCGCTCGGCGGCTTCAAACGCGAGGCCAAAGGAGAGCGTGGCGGAGGTGGCCATGTTCATCCACAAAATCAGTACCGGCGTCAGCGGGATAATGTTCCCCGCCAGCAGGGCGATGATAATCAACAGCCCCTGCGCCAGGTTGGTCGGCATGATGAACAGAATGGTCTTTTTCAGGTTATCGTATACCCGGCGCCCCTCTTTGACCGAGCTGGCAATAGTGGCAAAGTTGTCATCGGTCAGGACCATATCGGCGGCCTCTTTGGTCACCTCAGTGCCCTTAATGCCCATGGCGATCCCGACGTCGGCCTGACGCAGCGCCGGAGCGTCATTGACGCCATCGCCGGTCATGCCAACCACTTCACCGTTATCCTGCAGCGCTTTCACCAGGCGCAGCTTGTGCTCCGGGCTGGTGCGGGCAAAGATATCGAACTCCACGGCGGCTTTCGCCAGCTCGGCGTCATCCATGTGCTCCAGCTGGTAGCCGGTCATCGCCTGGCTGCTGTTGGTGATCCCTAACATCTGGCCAATGCTCATCGCCGTCTGCGGGTGGTCGCCGGTAATCATCTTCACGCGGATCCCCGCGTTCTGGCAGGCGTGGATAGCGTCGATCGCTTCCGGACGCGGCGGGTCCATCATTCCGGCAATGCCGAGGAACACCAGCCCTTCGCGCAGATCGTCGTGGGACAGCGTGGTGCTGCCGACGTCAGCCGGTTTGTAGGCGGCGGCGACCATACGCAGGCCCTGGCGGGCAAAGCGCGCCATCTCCTCTTCCCAGTACTGCGGCTCAAACGGCACCGCCCCCTGCTTGCTCATCTGCTGGCGGCACAGGGCAAAAATCACGTCCGGCGCGCCGGTAATCAGCACCTGCTCGACGTCGCCCATTTTCTGGTGGGTCGCCATGTACTTGTACTGCGAGTCGAACGGGATTTTCGCGACCAGGCGGGCATCGACGGGCTCCAGCCGCGCTTTCGCCGCCAGCACCTTCAGCGCGCCTTCGGTTGGCCCGCCGGTAATGCCCCACAGGCCGCGCTCGTCCTGAATCATCTGGCTGTCGTTACACAGATCGATGGTGCGCAAATAGGTTTCCAGCACGCTGCCCGGTTTAATTTGCACCGGCTCGTTGCTGCCTTCCAGGCAGATGTTACCCTGCGGCTCGTAGCTGTCGCCTTCGACGCGGTAGCAGCAGTCGGCGGTGATGATCGCTTTAACGGTCATCTCGTTCATCGTCAGGGTGCCGGTTTTATCCGAGCACACCACGGTCATGGCGCCCAGGGTTTCCACCGTCGGCAGTTTGCGGATAATCGCCCGCTGACGCGCCATTGCCTGTACGCCCAGAGAGAGAATAATCGAGATAATCGCCGGTAAGCCTTCCGGCACGGCGGCCACCGCCAGGCTAATCAGGGAGAGCAGCAGCTCGCCGAGAGGAATATCGCGCAGCGCCAGGCTGAAGACGAACAGCGCAGCCATCATCGCCAGGATGATAACGAAGATCGCTTTACCGAGCTTATCCATCTGCACCAGCAGCGGCGTACGGTGCTTTTCAATGCCCGCCATCATCTGGTTGATGTGGCCGAGTTCGGTATCCTGGCCGGTTGCGGTCACCACGCCAACGCCGCCGCCGGCGCTGATGGTCGTGCCGGAGAAGAGCATATTGGTACGGTCGCCCAGCGGCAGTTCGCCTTCCAGCGCGTCGGTGGTTTTATCCACCACCGTCGACTCGCCGGTCAGAATGGCTTCTTCAACCCGCAGATTATGGCTCTCAATCAGGCGCATATCGGCAGGCACGCGGTCGCCCGCGCGCAGAATCACAATATCGCCCGGCACCAGGTCGCGGGTCGGGATGGTTTCGTGTTTACCGCTGCGCTGCACGCGCGCGTCGCTGGAGAGCATATTGCGGATGCCCTGTAGCGATTTTTCGGCATTGCTCTCCTGGATATGGCCGATCAGGGCGTTGATCACCGTGACGCCAAGAATGACAAGGGTATCGACCCAGTGCCCCATAACCGCGGTGAGCGCGGCGGCGGCCAGCAGGACAAAAATCAGGACGTCGTTAAAGTGGGCAAGGAAGCGCAGCCAGGCTGGCTTGCCTTTTTTCTCCGGCAAGGCGTTCGGGCCGAAGGTCTGCAAACGCTCGGCGGCTTCAGCGGCGCTGAGCCCGTCGACATGGCTTTTTTTCTGCGCCAGCACCGCATCAACCGTCTGCTGATATGCCCGGCGTGGCGCGACATCCCCTGAGGGGGTGGTATTATTAGTTTTGATCATTTTGGTCAAAATATATCTCCCTTAAAATTCCGTGAGGCGGAAAGCCTGGAATCATTCCGGGCCAATGAGAAAAATTTTAAACAGGCGGGAGATAATTAGAGCTTGCGCAATATTTAATCTCTCGCAAATACAAAATTTATGGTAAGTTAATTCTATAGAACAACTATTGCAGAATATTAATAAACCTAAACTAAACGAGGTCTACTATGTTTGGAATCTATCGCGGACGCCGCCTGGTGCTGTACATTCTGCTGGCCATTATTATCGCTACTCTGGTGGGATATAGCACCTATACTTTTGTAAAAGCGCTGGCTTAATAATGACGTTAATTTACATTAAAGCGTAATTAACTTAATCACAAATAAGCCCAAAATAATTAACAAAGAAATGAGTGAGAACGTTTAAATATAATACTTAAAGCGTATTTTAATTGCGTACGAAACGATATTGCATTGATTCCCTTTTTACCGGACAATATGTTTTTAACTGATGATTAACAAATAATGAAACATCCGCTAGAAACGCTCATGAGTGCCGCCGGCATTCTCCTGCTGGCTTTACTCTCCTGTCTGCTGCTGCCGGCGCCCTCGCTGGGTCTGACGCTGGCGCAGAAGCTGGTGGCGACGTTCCATCTGATGGATCTCAACCAGCTTTATACGCTGATCTTTTGCCTGTGGTTTTTAGCGCTGGGCGCCATCGAGTATCTGGCGCTGCGCTGGGTCTGGCGTCGCTGGTTCTCTCTTGAGCGCTAATCCGCTCAGGTCGCGCATACCGTTGATCAGGCCTTCGCACCAGGCGACATAATCGTGGCCGCTCGAGGAGGGATGAAAGCTCACCGTATACCCCTTCTCGCTCAGTACCCGCCCGAACTCAAGCGTATTGGCATAAATACCGCCGTCCGGCCCGCGGGTCTCAAATCTTCCCGCCTGTAGCCAGAAACGGACCGGATAGCGCGGCGAGTGCTGATACTGTCGGGTCAGCCAGCTGGCCTCTTCCCCTTTCGGCGCCCACCAGTACGACCCGGACAGGCTCAGTACGTTGCCAAACTGCCGGGGATAGCGCAGCGCCACCCAGGACGCGGCCAGCCCGCCGTAGCTGGATCCTGCAACCACGGTTTTTTGCCGGGTCAGGCTGAGCCCCTGGCGGTTCAGCCAGGGCAGCAGCTCATGGGCCATAAAATCGGCAAAGTGCGGATTTGGCGGCAGCTCCTTTGCCCGCCGCGGATGATCGAGGCTATCGATAAACACCACGTTAATCGGCGGTAGCCTGTGGCTGGCGATCAGGGCGTCCAGCACGTTGGCGAAGCGGTATTCGTCCTGGTAAGTTTTACCGTCAAAGAGCAGCAGGGTCCAACGCGCGGGCTGCGGCAAACGTGGGCGATAAATCATGACTTCACGCGCGTTTTGCAAAAAGTCGCTGCGCAGCTGATGGCGGGTCAGCGTCCCGTAGCGTAGCGGCTGCGCCATCCGCGGCGCCGAGCAAAAACGCGCGGGGTTAAGAGCCAGCAGGGAGTAGCGACTCCAGCGGTCGTGGGCGGCATTGACGCTATTCGGGTTTAGCGGGTCGGCCTGGGCGCTGACCAGAATAGCCCGCCGCTGCTCGCGCGCGCCGCCGGCTACCTGCGGCACATCCGGGGCCAGCTTATACTGCATTAAGGTATCGGCAGGTACGACGTAGCTACGAAACCAGACGTCAGAATCACCGAGACGAAACAGCGGATCGTGATCCCCCGCCGGCGAACCCAGAATAAACACGTTGCGGCTCGCTCCGCGCCACAAGAAGGTCACCCGCTTATGGCTGGCGTCCACCGATTCCACCATGGGCGTTCCCTCCAGTTCACGCTCCCGCCAGAAAGTCGCCGTTGAGCCTCCCGCCGCCAGTTCCTTCTTCAGCAGCTGCAGGCGCGGGCTGACCGGGTCCAGCGTCTGGATTTTGGCCAGCGCGGTGGTTTCCCGCATCTGCCACTGAAAACGCCAGCGGGCTCCTTCTTCACCGTGGAGCACCAGCGAGGAGGCGCGGTTTACCGGCAGAGAAAATAGCAGGGTTTGCTCGCCGTCCGCCGGGCCGCCCGCCAGCAGCGTGCGCAGACGGCGGTTATGTTCATCCAGCAGTCGGGCATCGGTAACGCCGGAGAGCGTCGCCGCGACGTAGTTCTCTCCTAGCCTGGGCAAGTCAAAACAGACTTCACCGCTGGCGTCGAACTTCCCCTCCAGCTCTCCCTGTAACGAAGGGGATTCACAGTTCATCGCCGCCGCCGGTAAAGCACTTAACCCCAGCAGCAGACCGCTCCACGCCGTTTTCATTGCCCGATAGTTCCTTGTAAGAATTTGTTAATAACGCTAATGCAAATAATAACTATTTGCAATAACATTAAGGCCGTTAATGATGACCGCTGAAGGATTCACTTCGATGAGGGCGGTTTTTGATGGCGATTTAACCAAGGAAAAATCATAAATATGTTTAAATATAATAAGATAACAGCATTATGGACTGCGACTCTGGCGGTATCTTCGATCGGGAATCAGGCGCTGGCGGCGGAGGAAACGCTTGTCGTCACCGCGGGCAGTAGCGAAGATCCTACAGCGCCGCTTAAGGGAATAGTGGCCACCAGGACGCTATCCGCGACAAAAACCGCCGCAGAGATCGTCAAAACGCCGCAGTCAGTATCGGTGGTTACCCGCGATCAAATGCGCGCGCTGGACGTCACCTCGGTATCCCAGGCGCTGCGCTATAGCGCGGGCGTTTTTACCGAATATCGCGGTTCATCTAACCGCAACGACGAGGTTTTCGTTCGCGGCTTTAGCTACGTGCCCAAGTTTCTCGATGGCCTGAGCTACGGCGCGACGGCCTCCTCGCAAACCGGTACTTTCGACCCGTGGCTGCTGGAACGCGTCGAGCTGGTACGCGGCCCGGCCTCGGTGCTGTTTGGCCAGGTAAACCCCGGCGGGCTGATCGCCATGACCAGCAAACGCCCTGTCAGCCAGCCGATTCATGAACTGCAGTTCCGCACCGGCAATCATCATCTTGCCGAAGGCGCTTTCGATTTTGGCGGCCCGCTGAGCGATGATGGCCGCCTGCTCTATCGTCTGAACGGGATCGCCCGTACCCAGAATAGCCAGGTTGAAGATTATAAAGAGACGCGGATGGCCATCGCCCCCGCCCTCACCTGGTATCCTGATGACGCCACGCGCATGACGTTATTAACCAGCTATCAGAAAGACCCGGATGCCGGTTACCGTAACTTCCTGCCGCGCTACGGTACGGTGGAAAGCGTCGACGGCAGCTATATTCCGCGTGATTTTAACGTCAGCGATCCCAGCTACAATCAGTCGTGGCGGGAACAAACGATGATTGGCTATGAATTTGAGCACCAGCCAGACGATACCTTTACTCTGCGCCAGAACGCCCGCTACGCCACCATCAAACAGAAGTATCGCTACCTGGTTTATTCCAGTAGCCCCGCCAACAGCTCGGTACTCTCCCGCCGCGCCCAGCATGAAACGCGCCAGACCGATGAGTTTGGCATTGATAACCAGCTCGAAGCAAAGTTTGCCAGCGGCCAGGTGGCCCATACGGTGATTGGCGGTCTGGATTACAAAACCAGTAAAGATAAGCAGTATCTTGGCCGGGCCGGAGGCTCGCAGTACGATCTCGACTGGCGCAGCCCGACCTACGGCGTTAGCGTCGATGAAAGCGCCTTCAGCCCCGCCACTAATGAACAGCAAAATCTCGATCAGGCTGGGGTCTATGTTCAGGATCAGCTGAGCTGGCAGAACTGGGAACTGTTAGTTTCCGGGCGCTATGACTGGGCGGAAGTACGCACCACCGATTTTACCGATGCCAGCAGCACCCAGCAGAATGATAATAAGTTCACCTGGCGCACCGGCCTGCTGTACGCCTTTGATTCCGGTCTTTCCCCCTATATCAGCTACAGCACCTCCTTTGAACCTAACCTGCAAACCAACCGCGCGCCTGGCGTTGGACCGTTCGATCCCAGCGAAGGCAAGCAGGTGGAAGTCGGCGTGAAATACCAGCCTGACCCAAACGCGCTAATCACCCTTGCGCTGTATGATTTAACGCAAAGTAACGTCGCCACCTACAACAGCGCCGCCGGATGGTTTGAGAATAGCGGTAAAGTGCGTTCCAAAGGGGTTGAGGCCGAAGCGCACGCGACGCTCTTTGAGAATCTCAATCTGATCGCTTCATACACTTATACCGATGCAGAAACCGTCAACACTACCGTTGTCGGTACCGAAGGGAAAACGCCAGCGCGTATTCCGACCCATATGGCTTCAGCCTTCACCAGCTATACCCTGCCGGACGGCGCGCTGAAAAGCCTGACTGCGGGAGTGGGCGTACGCTATATCGGTACCAGCTATGGCGATGCGAAAAACACCTTTAAGGTTCCGGCAGTAGATCTGTATGACGCCATGGTCAGCTATGAATTGGGCGAGCTAAACTCGAGCCTGAAAGGCGCGCAGGTACAGTTCAACGTAAACAACATCGCGGATACCAGATATGTGGCCTCCTGCGCCAGCGATAGCGCCTGCTTCTACGGCATTGGTCGGACGGTGACGGCAACGGTCAGCTACGCCTGGTAAGAACAGCCTCCGCCGGTTTCCCCGGCGGACGCTTTTTCAGTGCGCGCGGCTGTGATTTTCTTTACGGTAGGCACCCGGCGGCTGGTTAAACGTACGGGTGAAGATGCGGGTAAAAGTTTGCTGCGAGTCAAAGCCGTATTTCAGGCAAATATCGTAAACCCGCTGATCGGTATCGCGCAGATCGCGCGCCGCCAGCAGCAGCTTACGCTCGCGGATATAGCGCCCCAGACTCTCCCCTTTGTACTGTAAAAACAGTCGTTGTAAATGCCACTTCGAATAACCGGCATGGCGCGCAATATCGTCAATACGTAGCGGTTGATGCAAATTTTCATCAATCCACTCGACGATAGTATCAATGACCTGAGCGGAAATAGTCATATGTCCTCTCTCCTCCTGAACCACTCTCATCGTTAGCGCCACCAGGCGTTAAATGATTGCGTTTTATCAGCGACCCAAACCGGCTCACCCAGCATAGGCGTCAGCAGTCGCCACGGTCGCCCTGTGCTGGCCTCCGCCAGTCGTTTATACGGATCGTCCCACGTGTGTTTTGCCAGCACGAAGCGCCCGGCATGGCCCGGCAGCACCGCGCGTGCATGAATATCATCAGCGGCCTGCGCCGTCTCTTCCGGCATCATGTGGATGTACTTCCAGTCCTGGTCATACTGACCGTTTTCCATGATCGCTAAATCCACTTCGCCAAACTGTTCGCCAATGGCTTTAAAGTGCGGGCCGTAGCCGCTGTCGCCGCTGTAGTAAATTTTCTGCTGCGGGGTAACGAACATAAAGCTGGCCCATAGGGTCTGGTTGCGCTTGAGGCCGCGGCCGGAAAAGTGGCGCGCGGGCAGGACATGTACCGTCAGCTCATCGCTCACCTGCAGCGCCTGATTCCAGTCCGCCTCGCTGATTATCGCGCTCTCCATTCCCCAGTAGCGCAGGTGCGACCCCACGCCCAGCGGCGTTATCACGCGCTTGACCTTCGGCATCAGGGCTTTGATGGTGGCGTAATCGAGATGATCATAGTGATCGTGCGAGATGATCAGCAGGTCGATCTCCGGCATTCCCTCAGCGTGCCATGGGTAATCCCCGGTAAAGGCCTTATTAATAAAAGAGAAGGGTGCGGCATAGTTGCTAAATACGGGATCAATCAGGATGCGTTTGCCCGCCAGCTGCAGATACCAGGAGGAGTGACCGAGCCAGACCATCGCGTCCTGCCCTGACGGCAGGCCCGCCAGATCGGTGTTCACCAACGGCAGCGGCTGGGCCGGTCTGGCGTTCTCGCGCCTGGCGACGAGAAACTCCCACCACGCGGCCAGCATATTTTTTTGCCCGGTAAAACCCGGCGTCGGGAGCTGATTGTGAAACTGGCCGTCATGATAGTGCGGCGACTGTTCCACCAGGCTGAGCTGCGCGCCCTGCGGCGCCTGGCCAAATCCGGCATTTAACACAAACGGCAAAGTTGTTGCTGACGCTAATAACATGATGGCGACCACGCTGAAAATGACACGGTTCATATCCTGACCTGGCGAAATCCTCCTTCCTGGAGGTTTTTGTTATAAGGGTTGATTATGAGTGAGTAAGCACTCATTATTAGGAAGAAGCTGAAAGTCGTCAAGACGATTTTCAAATTTTGACAGACACCGTTGCAGTGCCCGTACCGGGCATGCTTAGATCGTGGTTTTATAACCTGTGAGGTAAAGTGTAGTGGCTCGTCCTAAGAGTGAAGATAAAAAGCAAGCGTTACTGGAGGCCGCAACCGCCGCCTTTGCCCAGTCGGGAATCGCCGCCTCAACCTCCGCTATCGCCCGCAGCGCCGGGGTAGCCGAGGGGACGCTGTTTCGCTACTTTGCCACCAAGGACGATCTGCTTAACGAGCTTTATCTCTCTATCAAATCGGGGTTAGTACAGGTCATGGTGGCCAGTCTTAAACCGAACGAATCCCGTCCGAAAGAGAATGCCCGCAATATCTGGAACAGCTATATCGACTGGGGTATGCGCAAACCGATGGAGCATAAAGCCATACGCCGCATGTCCCTGAGCGAACGGATTACCGATGAAACGCGTACCCGGGTTAAAGAGATGTTTCCTGAGCTCAACGAGATATGCCAGCTTTCGGTTAAGCCAATTTTTCTTAGCGATGCCTATCGCACCTTTGGCGATGCGCTGTTTCTGTCGCTGGCGGAAACCACGATTGAGTACGCCAGCAACGATCCGCAGCGTGCCCCGGAGCTCATTGCGCTAGGCTTTGAGGCAATGTGGCAGGCGTTACATGAGGATACGCACTGATGGACCACCGCTCGCTGCATGACCACGCGCACCGTATTGCGCTGGAGCTTCCCTTTACCGAGCACTGCTGGCCGTTCGGCCCGGAGTACGATGTGTTTAAAGTCGGCGGGCGGATTTTTATGCTCACCGCAACGGTACGCGGCCGCGCGCTGGTCAACCTGAAGTGCGATCCGCAAAAATCGCTGCTTCATCAGGCCATTTACCGCAGCATCGAGCCCGGCTATCACATGAACAAAAAGCACTGGATCACCGTGGTTCCCGGCGAGGATATTAGCGTGGACCTGCTGGCGGAGCTGATTGATGATTCGTGGAATCTGATCGTCGATAAACTGAGCAAAAAAGAGCAGCAGCGGCTGCGCCCGGGGTGATTTTCAGCGCTGCGCGATAAGTGTTATCGCATTTTTGCCCCTTATCTTTTGCCCGCCATCGCTGTACTCTTCCTTCACGAAACGCACCCGCAAGGGGTTGTAAACAGTGAGGAAGAGTATGGATATCGTATCGGTTGCCTTAAAGCGCTACTCCACCAAGGCATTTGACGCCACCAAAAAGCTAACTGCCGAGCAGGCGGAAAACCTGAAAACGCTGCTGCAGTACAGCCCGTCAAGCACCAACTCCCAGCCGTGGCATTTTATCGTTGCCAGCAGCGATGAAGGCAAAGCGCGCGTCGCCAAAGCGGCGAGCGGCACCTACGTGTTTAACGAACGTAAAATTCTCGACGCATCGCACGTGGTGGTGTTCTGCGCCAAAACCGCAATGGACGACGCCTGGCTTGAGCGCGTGGTCGATCAGGAAGAGGCCGATGGCCGCTTCGCTAACGCCGAAGCCAAAGCGGCAAACCATAAAGGCCGCACCTTCTTTGCCGATATGCACCGCAAAGATCTGCATGACGACGACCAGTGGATGGCGAAGCAGGTGTATCTGAACGTCGGCAACTTCCTGCTGGGCGTGGCGGCAATGGGCCTGGACGCCGTACCGATTGAAGGCGTCGATTTCGCAATTCTCGATGCCGAATTTGACCTGAAGGCCAAGGGCTACACCAGCCTGGTCGTGGTGCCGGTCGGCCATCATAGCGTTGAAGATTTTAACGCCTCCCTGCCGAAATCACGCCTGCCGCAGGCGACGACGATTACCGAGATTTAATTCCCCTCTGCCGGGAACGCCCGGGCCATGGCGCAGCAGCGTCTCGCCCGGGACTTTCTCCCCCCACTCTTTCCCCCTCTTTTTCTGCCTTTTGTGCCAGGTTTCCGGCGTTAATAAGCCCGCTTGTGCCAGGAATAACGCCTTTAGTGTGAACCAGCCGCTTTAATTAATTGATAAATAATATTTTTTATTTCTGGCACGCCCTTTGCTCTTAACAGATACCACTATCTGGATGAAGGAGAAACCGGGTGAAACATATCTATGTGGCCAGCCACGGCCATTTTGCTCGCGGACTGGTGAACAGTTTATCGCTGCTGATTGGCGACGAACACGGCGTTATCCCGGTCTGCGCCTATGACGAAGATATCGTGACCACCGAACAGCTGGAGCAAACCCTGGAGCATCTCATCGTCCAGGCGAATGGTGATGAAGTGGTGATCTTTACCGACCTGCTTGGCGGCAGTATCAACAATAGCGCCGTGAGCGTCTTGATGCGCCATCGTAACGTTTTCGTGGTCGCCGGCATCAATCTGACTCTGCTGCTGGAGTTTCTGCTGTGCGAAGAAGCCACTACCGAGGCCGCGATTGTCTACGCCACCAGCGCGGCGCGTGAATCCATTGTTTTCATCAACCCTCTACTAACACAACCATCCTCTGACCCACAGGGAGAATCTCATGATTAAACTCGTGCGCATTGATTATCGGCTGCTGCACGGCCAGGTGGTTTTTGCCTGGACCCGAGCGCTGGATATCGATCATATCATCGTCGCTAACGCCAAAGCCGCGGCGGATGCCTTCATTACGATGTCGCTTAACCTGGCCAAGCCGGCGGGCGTCACGCTGGACATCGCCACCGTTGAACAGGCGGCGGAAAAGCTTAACGGCGGCAAGTTGGATCATAAAAAAGTCATGGTGGTCCTTGGCAATACTGCTGAAACCCTCGCGCTGGTAGAAAAAGTCCCGGGAATTAACGCCATTAACTACGGCGGTCTGCCGCAGAAGGAGGGCGCAAGACAATTCGGCAAGGCCATCTATCTGACCGAAGAGGAAATCGCCGATAGCAGAGCGCTGAAAGAAAAAGGCATTCGGCTGGAGATGCGTCAGGTACCCGCCCACTCGGCCGAGCTCCTCAACGAACAACTTTAACTTCGGAGGTCACTATGTTGCTCACCGCAACGTTACTCGGACTGATTGCCGCCCTGGGGATCCTCGATGGCCGCCTGCTTGGGGTATCGATGATCGACCGGCCGCTGGTGATGTGCGCCCTCACCGGTCTGGTCTGCGGCAATCTGCATGAGGGGATTCTGATTGGCGCTACGCTGGAGCTTATTTTTCTCGGCAACGTCGCCATCGGCGCCGCGCACCCACCCGATATCGTGACCGGCTCCGTACTGGCGACCGCGTTTTCGATCATGTCCGGCCGCGGTCCGGAGGCTGCACTCACCATCGCCATCCCCGTCTCAATGCTGGCGCAAACGCTGGGCATTCTGGTACGCGTGGTGAACGCCCGCTTCGGTCATCTGGCGGACCGCTATGCGGCGCAAGGTAATACCCGGATGGTCGGCCTGATGCACCTCGGCGGTCCGACGCTGCTCTATTTTTTAAACGGATTTCTGCCGGTTTTTTTCGCCATCCTGCTCGGCTCTTCGGCGGTTAGCTGGTTCCTTGAGGCGATTCCGCCGGTGATCACCAACGGATTGATCGTCGCCAGTAAGATCCTGCCGGCGCTCGGCTTCGCCCTGCTGATCAGCATGATGCTCAGCAGCAAACTTATGCCGTACCTCGGTCTGGGATTTTTGATAGCGGCATATACCAAACTGGATATCATCGCCATCGCGCTATTCGCCGTGGTGTTGGCTTTTATCATCAGCCAGTTTCTTAATCTTAAGCAGCAGGAGAGCTAATCATGAGTGAAATGACGCAGACCCTGTCAGGCGCCGCCCAGCCGCAAAGCGATGACGCAAGCCGGGTCACCGCTCGGGATTTACGCAGCGTGTTCTGGCGCTCCTTTACGCTGCAGGGCTCGTGGAACTACGAGCGCCAGCAGCATATGGGCTACGCCTTCGCAATGTCGCCGGCCCTGAAGCGTATCTATCAGGACCCGACGGAATTGGGGCGCGCCCTGCAGCGCCATCTGGTGCTGTTTAACACCACGCCGCACCTCTCCACCTTTATCTTCGGCTTGTCGATCGCTATGGAAGAGGAGAATCAGCGCAATCCCGAATTTAATGAAGAATCGATAAACGCGATTAAAACCAGCCTGATGGGGCCGCTGGCGGGTATCGGTGACTCCATATTCTGGGGGTCATTGAAGGTGATTGCCGCCGGGATGGGGATTTATTTCGCCCAGCAGGGCAGCCTCCTGGGACCGATAATGGCGTTGTTAGTTTATAACCTACCGCATCTGTTGTGCCGCTGGTATGGGCTGAAGCTCGGCTATCGGGCTGGCACCACCTGGCTGATGCGGATTTACCAAAGCGGACTCATGGATCGGGTCACCTATATCGCGTCAATCGTTGGCCTGATGGTCGTCGGCGCGATGACCGCCAGTATGATAGATATCACCACCCCGCTCAGCTTCACTGCCGGGCAGACGACCATGAAGGCACAGGAGTTTATCGACAAAATACTTCCTTCTCTGCTGCCTCTGCTTTTCACCCTTGGGATGTACAAGCTGATCCGTAAGGGAGTCAACATCAACTGGATCCTGTTAGGCACCATCGCGTTTGGCATGGCGGCCAGCGCGTTAGGCCTGCTTTAAGAAGAGGAATATTACCCATGCACGTAGAAGACTATATGAATGAAACCCCCGCTCGCCTGCTCGCTATGCTAACGCAGACGCGGGAAGATCTCTGGCAAGCGGCGAAAGCGCTGGCGGATCGCGGGATCTCTCGAATCATCCTGACCGGTTCCGGTACGTCTTACCACGGCGCGCTGACCGCGCGGTCGTTTATGCAGCAGTGGTGCGGCATCCCGGTCGATGTATACTGGCCCTTCCTGCTGGACGAGATGGCACTTTCCCTCAGCGGCAAAGCGCTGGTCATCGGCATTTCTCAGGGAGGCGGCAGCCTCTCCACTCTCGCCGCAATGGAGCGCGCCCGGGCAGCCGGGCACCTTACCGCTTCCATGGCCGGGGAAGCGCCAGCTGCCATCGACCAGGCGGCAGATTTGATCCTGACGGTCCCCTGTGGAGAAGAGCGCGCCGGCGCCAAAACCAAAGGTTATCACTGCACCATACTCAACCTGATACTGCTTGCGCTTGCCGTCGCCAGCCGCCAGCAGCGCCTGAGCGATGAGGAGCGCAAGGCGCTACTCGTCCGCATGGAGAGGACGTTCAATCATTTGCCGACGCTCATTGAGGCCTCGCAGGCGTGGGTTCTCAATCACGCCCGGCCGCTTATCGACAGCGCAGATATTCGCCTGACCGGCCCGGCAGGGCTGTTTGGCACCGTTCAGGAAGGCGCGCTAAAGATGCTTGAAACGCTGCGCTGCCCGGTGGCCGGCTATGAATTTGAGGAATTCATCCACGGGATCTATAACGCCTTCGATGAGCGTTCAACCCTGATTATGCTCGATCCGCATCCCGATGAGCGCCAGGATCGTCTGGCGGAAATACTGTCTGGTTGGACGCCGCATATTTATCGCATTGGCCCGCATGTTGACAATAACGGTAAGAACATGCCCTTTACGTTTATTAACGATCCAGACTTTGCAATCTTTGAATATATTATTCCATTGCAAATGGTTTGCGCCAGACTACCGCCAGTGAAGGGTATCGATCCCGCAATACCTAAGGATCCGCAGTTCCACCAGAAAATGAAAAGTAAAAAACTTAATTAAATAATGCCCTGTAAAAGTTATCCGCCATGCAGCGGAGGACCCTTTACACCTCAAGGAGACCAATATGTCTATAGCTCAGAAAAACGCCCACCATATTATTCGCGATATTTTAACCAGGCAACGTATTGAACGCGTGTGGTTTGTTGGCTGCGGGGGTTCGTTGACCGGCTTCTGGCCGGGGAAATATTTTCTCGATTGTGAAGCGAAAAAGCTGGCCGTCGGCTATGTGACCAGTAATGAATTTGTCCACGCGACGCCGCAAGCATTAGGGGAAAATAGCGTGGTGATCCTTGCCTCTCAGCAGGGCAACACCGCTGAAACGGTCGAAGCCGCCCGCATCGCGCGTCAAAAAGGCGCGGCTACGATTGGACTGGTATATACCCCCGGCACGCCGCTGTGCGAACACAGCGATTACACTATCGAATACTGCTGGGCTCGCTATCCCGAAACTGTCGATCCGACACAGCAAAAAGCGGCGTACAGCCTGTGGCTGGCGCTGGAGATCCTGGCGCAAACAGAAGGATACGACCATTACGCTGAGATGGTCAGCGCCTTTGCCAGTTTTGAATCCGTGGTGCGCGGCGCTCAGCAGCAGGTGCAAGCGGATGCGCAGCATTTTGCCGAAGCCTGGAAAAGTGAAAAGGTCATTTATATGATGGGCAGCGGTCCTTCGTTCGGCGCCGCGCATCAGGAATCCATCTGTATTCTGCTGGAGATGCAGTGGATTAACTCCGCCAGCATCCATAGCGGCGAGTATTTCCACGGCCCCTTTGAGATTACCGAACCGGGAACGCCGTTCATTTTATTAAAAAGCAGCGGCCGCACCCGTCCGCTGGACGATCGCGCGATCCGCTTTATCGAACGCTATCAGGGAAAACTGCAGATTATTGACGTGGAAAAAGTGGGAATTGATGCGCTTCACGCCAGCGTGCGCGAATATTTCTGCGGCCTGCTGCACAACTGCGTTCTTGATGTGTACAACCTGGCGCTGGCCACCGCCCGCAACCATCCTCTGACCACCCGCCGCTATATGTGGAAAGTCGAATATTAATTCGCTAACCCTCTGCCAGCCCCGGCGACCTGCTCCGGGGCTGCGCTGAGGATTACCAGCGAAAATCGTCAATGCGTAATTCAAAAATATCGTGAATATAACCAATTTCCGCTACCGGCAGCGTCACGTTATAGAGTATTTTCAGGCGCTGAAACGAGTGGTTCACCATAGCAATAAATTCTCCGTGCTGGCGAGAAAATTGCTCAAGATTTTTATAATGGGTAATTTCATTACGCATTACCAGACGCTCAATCATGCAGCTGAGATGCACATACAGGCTAATAATTAAATTATTATTAAAATTAAAGCTAAGCGTGTTTTGCCACTCTGCAATAATAGTCTCGATATGGCTCATCGTTTTACCGGCATTCAGTATCGTCAAGGAGTTGACGACGTTATGCAGAGAAAACTCACGAACCATATTTTTATTAATCAGCGCAATTTGCTTCTCATTGAGATAGCCGCTTAAGAGCTGACTGAGATGCCGATGCCCCTGCTCGCCCAGCAGCTCTTCAATACCTACCCATGGCACCCCCGCCAGCTGTGGGTCGTGCGTACCCACAACCGCAATCACTTCATACTGGTGGAGCAAGGATATCGCCGTGCGGCTATTTTTTAAGCGCGTATACTCGCAGGCGATAATGTTAATATCAAAGTCGCTGAGCAGGCTCTTCTCCATCAGATTTTTAAATTTAAACGCAGTACCGATTCCGGTAATGCAGGTCACCAGCAGAGCACGCTCTTTTTTTTCTGTCGGCCAGAAGACATCCCAGCGCGACTGATTGAGCGGCACGATCTCTTCGGCAATATGTTCGATATTTTTCCCCAGCGCGATCTCGCTGGCGACGTTCAGCGCCATGCGCGTCGTGACGTTATCCACCACCACCAGCGGGCCGTTAATCACCGACAAAAGCGCATCGGCAATCTCTTTGGTATAGCCCATATCGATAAGCACCATGACTCCGGCTCGGGTATCGGTATGCTGGAGATAATCAACCACGGCGCGGCTGACGTCGCTGAACGCCACCTCCATCGGCATGTCCATCGCCTGGTAGATCTTCTCGCCAATCAGGCGATTGGCGACCCCCGCAATGCTGCTGGCGGTCGAATAGCCGTGGGCGATAATCACCGCTTTCACTTTTCCGCCGCTGGTCGCATCAATCGCATTGCTGACGATAGCGGCAACCGCCAGGCGGTCAAGCGTATCGATGAGCAGATCGTATTTGTTATTGACGACATCCAGTAGTTTGCCCGCGATACGCTGCGCCAGCCCCGCTGAGGACTCCAGCCAGCGCTGCATCACCAGACGCGCGGGCTCGGCAACGCTGCGCGGAGCAAGAGGCAGGCTGGTCAGGTAGCGGCCAGTAAGATAGGCGAATTCGGCATTCAGCTGGAGATCGTAATTGGCGGCGATCGCCTTGCCCACATCCTCAATAAAGCGCAGCCGCTTGTCCTGAAGAGAGACCGCGCTCTCCTGATTCATCAACGCATCGAGATAGAGCGTCACGTTTTGATAAATGAGCTTTTCAAAGGTCCTTGCGCTGATATTGTCCTTCCCGAGTTCCTCGCAGAGGCTGCAAATATTTTCCGTTAGCCGTTGATACTCAAGATGACGACCGGAAAACAAAGGCTGCGCGTCGCCATCGCGGTAAATCATGACCCGTTCGCTATTTTGCTGAAGAGAAAAAGGCGCATCCGCCAGCAACCGGTCGGGCAGTAAACCCGCTTTTATCTGTAAAAGATCGCTATCCCGCTCGCCAAATGTCCAGGCGCTGGCGCAAATATTGCGGATCAAATTCTCTAGTCCGCCGACGTTACCCTCGAGCGTTTCGCGCATCAGCTGGCTGATGATTTCGCCGTCCAGCGCCAGATCGTGATGTAATCGCTGCGCTTCACGGCGAAAAAAGTGATGGATAAACGCCAGTCTTTCATACTGTCCACGCTCGGCGATCGGCAGGATTTTGACGATCACCGGAATACGACGAATAAAAGTCGCCAGGAAGTGCTTTTCCAGATCCTCCGTTGAAGCAAAAATCAGCCGTACCGTGGCGCTGCGCTCCTCGCTGCTCTCCCCCAGCCGCCGCCAGCTACCGTTATCCATAAAATGGAACAGCTTCTCCTGTCCTTCGGGGGGCAGACGATGAACCTCATCAATAAACAGTACCCCGCCGTTGCTGGTCTCGATAAGACCGGGGACTGATTTATCCGCACCGGTAAAGGCGCCCTTCGCGTGCCCGAATAATTTCGAGGTCAGCAGCTCTGGATTATTCGCGTACTCAGCGCAGTTAAACACGGTAAAAGGCGCATCAGCAGGCAAAACGCCCTGTTCCATCGCATAACGCCAGAGCTGGCGCGCAAGGAAACTTTTCCCCGTGCCGGTGGGACCGCGCAGCAGAAGCGGTAGACCTGCGCCGGGGTAGCTGATGGCGGCCTTGCACTGCCGCAAAGCTTCCTGCAGGCTGCCCTGAGCGCCTATCAGCTGCGCCAGACTATCCTGGCGCTCAGCGCACAGGGCCTGAAGGGAAGCGTATTCGCCGTGTCGAACCGCGAGGCGGTGGTGGTCGCGCAGCGCGGCAATGGGTAAAAACAGCACCGGGCGACCATTTACTTTGACCACCCGCTGCTCGCGATGGAGATTATTCAGATGATGGCTGATGATACTGCGTTTTTGCTTCAGGCTATCGGCAATCGCCATCGCATTAAACTCGCCAAGCGCTTCCGCGGTCAGCGGTCGCCCGACGATCCGTTGTTCTAGCTGGCGAAAAATCGACTCCTTATTCATCTTGCGCCCCTGTCAAAAGCGTAAAATTCGCTTATACGACAATTCGCGTAAGACGTCGCTGCCCCCTGCCACACTTCTTAAAAAAGCTTAATTATTCATGGGTTACCCTTCCCGCATGCCAGATGCGCTCCGCATAGCGGCCAATTACCGCCAGCGAGACTGCGAGGATCAGGAAAAATGCGACTTTGTGCATGCCATCCCAGAAGAACTCGAAGAAACGGGTATAGAGGTTGATCGCCAGGAACGTCAGACCGAAGCCGCGCAGCATGCCGTCGTCGGTTTTCAGGCTGATATAGATACAGATCCCCGCCGCCACGGCGAACAGCAGCCCCCACGGCAGCAGCTGCCTTTGCGCTATGCTGGACCAGCTATCCAGGTCATAGTTGCCAAAAATCGACAGGATCCACAGGGCGATAAACAGATAGATCAGCCCCATCGCTTTACTGACGGTAAACAGCTGGCGCTGGCGCAAAGCGTGTTGCGCGCCGTAGCAGAGCGCAAGCAGCGCGCCGCCGAACAGCACGAAGCGGATCGGGTAGTTCATGCCCAGCCAGTAGGCGCCCCAGCCCGAAACGTAGCCGGTTTCTGCACCGAACCAGTTGCCCAGCGACAGCAGAAAAAAGAGCCACACCAGCCCGGAGCGGGCAAAAAAGCCAATCGCGCCGTAAATCAGGCATCCGGCCAGGAACAGCGGCGCGACATGACCGCTGCCGGTATCCAGACGTTCGCCAAGCTGCCACAGCGCCACGGCGGTAAAAATAACCCCCAGAAAGAGGATCGCCTCGGTGCTGTAGTGCCACTGCGTTTCCCGCCGCTGGCGGCGAAAACCCCAGGCGTAGCAGGCCACCGCCAGCAGCGCGGGCAGGATGATTCGCGTCAGCGCCGAGCGGCTGAACAGGCTCAGCAGAAGCTCAATCAGGGCGCTGTCGGCAAACAGGCTGCCCAGCGCGACCAGCACGCAGGCCAGCGCGGTCCAGAACGCATAGCGGCTCAGCCGCTGCCAGTCGAAGGGAGAGACGCGCAGCGTTTGCGCCAGCCGCTGGCTATCCTCAGGGGCTAAATCGCCGCTGGCCTGCCACGCCTTTAGCGCGCGCTGAATAATGCGCTGCTCTTTACGGGTAATATTCATGGGCATTCCTTGAGACTGATGACAAACCTTTTTTTGGCTATTGTGCTCGCACTTCTGCCGGGCGGCGCCTTGCCGGACCTACGAAAAACCGCAATATCAACCTGCTATGCGATGCTCTGTAGGCCTGCGCAAGCATCGCGCCGCCGGGCTGTTCCTGAAGATTGCACTTTGTCAGCAATCTGATTCCTTGTCATTAGTGTTTATCCAGCCACGCCAGGGCCCGTTCGCCCATTTCATCCATCGGCAAATAGACCAGCAGGCGCGAGCCGTTGCGCGGGGCCGAGTACCAGTACATCTGCTGCAGGCTGAAGCGTCCGAGCTGCGGATGGTTAAAGTTTTTCACCTGATTTTCCACCCCGCGCACCTCATAGCGCTGATGCCAGAGAGACTCAAACTCCGCCGACGCGGCAAAAAAGCGCGCCAGCTTATTCTCCCACAGCGGATCGCCGCGGTGCTCCGCCATCGCCGCGCGAAAATAGGAGACAAACGTCGCCAGCACATCGCGATTTTCAATACGGCTGCGCCAGGTTTCATTGGTCAGATACAGATAAATACAGTTGCGATCCTCTTCCGGAATGGTGGCGAAATCGATGCCCATCAGGCGGCAGAAGCTGTCGTTCCAGGCCACAATATCGAAGCTCGGCTTCTGAATACTGGCGGGCTGAGGCATCAGGCTATCAAGCATCCGCCGGGTGCCGGGGCTGATGCCTTCGCATACCGTGACCTGCGCGGCTTCCGGCGGCGTCAGTCCGGCCAGGACAAACAGGTGCCGGGTCTCCAGCGGGCTGCACTGCAGCGCGTTCGCCACCGACACCAGCACGGACTCGGACGGATTAACGTCCCGCCCCTGCTCCAGCCAGGTGTACCAGGTGACGCCGACCTCCGCCAGCATCGCCACCTCTTCCCGCCGCAGACCCGGCGTGCGTCGTCGGCCAACGCGCGGCAACCCCAGGCGCTGCGGATCGAGGCTCTCACGCCGGGCGCGCAGAAATGCCCCCAGCTGTTTACGGGCATCATCGGGCGCGGCGATCGTCGATTCACGTTGCGGCATGGTCGTCATAAAACCTCCAGCATGGTAGTGCCAATACCAGTATAAGCAGGAACTGGTACCCGTTTAATTTATCGGTGATGCTACGGCCATCCGCTGAATGACGCAATGGAGAGATCCGATGAATTCGTCTGCTGTTTCACCCGGCCGCGCCGGTTTATTCCTTCTGTTGACCGGCCAGATGCTGCCGCTGATCGACACCTCGATCGCCAACGTCGCGCTGGACTCCATCACCCAATCGCTGAACGCCAGCGCCACCCAGCTGGAGCTGATTGTCGCGCTGTACGGCGTCGCCTTTGCCGTCTGCCTGGCGATGGGCAGCAAACTTGGCGATAACTATGGCCGCCGCCGTCTGTTTATGTGGGGCGTGGCGATTTTTGGCGTCGCCTCCCTGCTGTGCGGAATGGCAAACTCTATCACCACGCTGCTGGCGGCGCGCACGGTTCAGGGCGCCGGCGCGGCGCTAATCGTGCCGCAGATCCTCGCCACGCTGCATATCACCCTCAAAGGCAACGCCCACGCCCGAGCCATCAGCCTGTACGGCGGCATTGGCGGTATCGCCTTTATCGTCGGTCAGATGGGCGGCGGCTGGCTGGTCTCGGCGGATATCGCCGGTTTAGGCTGGCGGAATGCCTTCTTTATTAATGTGCCGATCTGCCTGCTGGTGCTGGCCTTTAGTCCGCGATACGTCCCGGAGACCCGGCGCGAAGCGCATTCGCGCATCGACTGGCAGGGCACCTTCAGCCTTGCGCTGATCCTCTGCTGCCTGCTGTTTCCGATGGCGCTGGGGCCGGAGCTGCACTGGCCGTGGACGCTGCAGCTGATGTTAGCTGCGGTGCTGCCGCTGCTGGTCTGGATGCGGGCCAGCGCGCTGAGCAAACAGCAGCGCGGCGAGCAGCCGCTATTGCCACCTCGCCTGCTGAAGCTCACCAGCATTCGCTTTGGCATGGCCATCGCCCTGCTCTTTTTCAGCGCCTGGTCCGGATTTATGTTCTGTATGGCGTTGACCATGCAGGCCGGTCTGGGAATGGCGCCGTGGCAGTCCGGGAATAGCTTTATCGCGCTCGGCGTGGCCTACTTCATCTCCGCGCTGTACGCGCCGAAGCTGATTGCCCGCTACAGCATGGGACGCATTTTGCTGACTGGCCTATCGGTGCAGATTGTCGGCCTGCTGCTGCTGTGCGCGACCTTTTATCGCCTCGCTACCCACACCAGCACCCTGGCGCTGGTCCCCTCCACGGCGCTTATCGGCTACGGGCAGGCGCTGATCGTGAATAGCTTTTATCGCATCGGGATGCGCGACATCAGCGCTTCTGACGCCGGGGCCGGGAGCGCAATTCTCAGCACCCTGCAGCAGGCGACGCTGGGCCTGGGCCCGGCAATTCTCGGGTCGCTATTCTTAACTCTCGCCCAGCGCAGCGGCGGCGACTATCCCCGGGCGCTGATCGATTTCCTGGCGGTGGAAGTGGTGATGATGCTGGTGCTGGGCGCCATCGCGCTGTGGCTACGCCGACACCTTAACGTCCGTCCGGCGGTAGCGACGCCATAATTCACATCGGCGTAACCTGCGATTTGCATAATAGACATCCAGCGGTCATCATAACCGCTGGATGTAAAGGAGACGTTATGCAGGAATTAATATCGCACATCGCCGCATTAGGCATCAAAATTACCCCCACCACCTCACTCATTATTATCTTCGGCATTATTTTTCTGACGGCGATTGTCGTTCACCTTATTCTGCACAAAGTGGTGCTGCGCACCTTCGAAAAGCGGGCGCAGGCCAGCAGCCACCTATGGTTGCAAATTATTACCCAGAACAAATTATTTCATCGTCTGGCCTTCACCCTGCAGGGGATTATCGTCAACGTGCAGGCGGTACTATGGCTGCAAAAAGGCAGCGAGGCGGCGGAAATACTCACTACCTGCGCGCAGCTGTGGGTGATGATCTACGCGATGCTGTCCTTCTTTTCGCTGCTGGACGTGGTGTTCAATTTATCGCAGAAATTCGCCACCGCTTCTCAGCTGCCGCTTAAAGGGATATTTCAGGGAATTAAGCTGGTCTGCGCGATTATTGTCGGCATTCTGGTTATCTCCTTACTGATTGGCCAGTCGCCGGCGATTCTGATTAGCGGCCTCGGCGCGATGGCCGCGGTACTGATGCTGGTGTTTAAAGACCCCATTCTTGGCCTGGTGGCAGGTATTCAGCTCTCCGCCAACGATATGCTCAAGCTCGGCGACTGGCTGGAGATGCCGAAATATGGCGCCGACGGCGCGGTGATCGACATCGGCCTGACCACGGTGAAGGTGCGCAACTGGGATAATACCATCACCACTATTCCCACCTGGTCGCTGGTTTCCGACTCGTTTAAAAACTGGAGCGGTATGTCGGCATCCGGCGGTCGCCGGATTAAGCGCAGCCTGAATATCGATACCACCAGCATTCATTTTCTCGATGAACAGGAGCAGCAGCGCTTAATTCAGGCCCGGCTGCTGAAGCCGTATATGGATTCGCGTCATCAGGAAATTAGCCTGTGGAACCAGCAGAACGCCACCGACCAGTCGGTGCTAAACCAGCGCAAAATGACCAATATCGGCACCTTCCGCGCTTATTTGCAGGAGTATTTACGCAACCATTCGCGCATCCGTAAGGACATGACGCTGATGGTGCGCCAGCTGGCTCCGGACGCCAGCGGCCTGCCGATTGAGATTTACTGCTTCACCAACACCGTGGTGTGGGCGGAGTATGAGAGCATTCAGGCGGATATTTTCGACCACGTTTTTGCCGTGGTTGATGAGTTCGGCCTGCGGATTCACCAGTCCCCCACCGGCAACGATATTCGTTCGCTGGCGGGCGCGGTATCCGGGTAAAACTCAGGTGCTGGCGCGGGGGATCACGCGCCAGTCCATCATCACCCGCTCGACCGCAGCGTCGGGATTATCGATTCTCTTCATCAGTAGCGTCACGGCGGTACGGCCAATCTCGCGCGAAGGCTGTTCCACGGTGGTCAACTGCGGTGATACCACTTCGGCCAGTTCGGTACCATCAAAACCGATTACCGCGATATCTTCCGGCACCCGCAATCCGGCCTGAGCGATAGCCCGCAGCGCGCCCGCCGCCAGCGAATCTGAGACCGCAAATACCGCATCCGGTTTCTCTTTCTGCGCCAGCAGCGTTTCCATCGCCCGGGTACCGGCGGCGGCGCTCAGGTCGCTGGCGTAGGTGACCTGTTGATACGCCAGCTCGCGAACGTGCAGCACGCTTTTGTAGCCGCGCTCGCGCAGGCGCGAGTAGCGATAGCTGAGATCGTGGTTGATTAAGGCAATGCGTTTTCGCCCGCCGTCAACCAGCCGGGAAACGGCGCCCTGCGCCGCGTCGACATCGTTGATGCCCACGCAGGAGATGCTGCCGTTATCGGCATATTCCGCGCACTGCACCCAAGGTGCGTCGCCGATCATGGTGGTCAGTTCCGGCAGGCTGGAGAGCGCGTTCATGGTGATGATGCCGTCGACCATTTTGCCGGAGAGCAGCTGCAGGCCAGAGGTAGAGCGGGCCAAATCCGAGCCGGAATTACACAGCAGGATCCGGTAGCCGTTCTTTTCCGCCTCTTCTTCAATACCCTTGACCACCTCGGCGCAAAAGGGGTTAGCGATATTAGAGACCATCACCAGAATCATATTGCTGCGGGCCGTTCGCAGCTGGCGGGCCAGCAGATTAGGCTGGTAGTTACTCTCTTTGATCGCCTGCAGCACACGTTCGCGATTCTTCGCTTTAACGGTATCGCTGTTATTCAATACCCGCGATACCGTCGCCACCGAGACGCCCGCCAGGCGAGCGATTTTCTGAATTGACATAGAGGCTGCACTTCCCGCATAGACGTTATATTTCGCAGGCTATCATAAATGAGCGCCGCCCGCGCCGTCAGCAGGTTTTGCGAGAATTGACGGGATTGATTAGCACGCTAAGGCCGTTATCATGATGGCCCAGGCGTTGTTTCGCCAGAAGCGAAACGAACGCGGGTCGTTGAACACTATCGGTATATAACTGGGGTATCTCTTGAACACCATAAAAAATATTCACATCGCGGCGGCAACGATCGTCGACGGTCAAGGACGCTGTCTTTTAGTACGCAAACGAGGGACTGAGTACTTTATGCAGCCCGGTGGAAAGCCTGAAATCGGGGAAACCCCGGAAGCGGCGCTGATCCGCGAGCTCAAAGAGGAGCTCAACTTTAGCGTTTCACCTGAAGAACTGGTTCCGGTCGGCCGTTTCACCGATACGGCGGCAAACGAGCCGGGCCATACGGTCTCTGCGGATATCTTTCAGATAGCCACCAACAGAGCGAATTTTACACCGACGGCCGAAATAGAAGAAGTTATCTGGTATACGCCGGGCCAGGATCGGCATATTAAGCTTGCTCCTCTTACCGAGAATCACCTGCTTCCTCTGCTGAAAGGGGCGTAAGCTCGCCGGACACCGCGAAAGAGTTAGCTCATTTGTCTGCAAGTCAAAATCCACGCTGCCATCGTCCCGGTGGCGCTACGGCGGCTTCCAGACAAAGCCAGTTCAGGCCGAAGCGCCCCATTTCACCGAGAAGCATTGCCCGCTTCTTCCGGTGAAGATTTAGCACATCCTTCTGATTTACTTCCCTGCAAACTGCGACGTGTTTTAGCGCTTAAAAACGCCTGGTTTTGTACGCCAGATCATATTTCGCCAGACAATCCTTTCCCCTATAATCCAAAAGAAAGCGGTAGACGCTGCGGGTATCGCACGCCATGATGCGGGCGATATCCTGACTGGAGTGCCCGTCCGCCAGCAGGCGCAGCGTCTTCATTTCATGCTCCGTCAGCGACGGTGTGCGCCGGCAGCGAAGATTTCGCCCCAGCATGATGCGTTTTATTTTCTTGATTAAGCTGCTTAAGCCATCGTTGACCTCTACCACCGACCATAATAACCCGGAGCGCAACATCCAAAAATTAGCCATAGGCAGCATGCTCTTATCCGCGAGTAAAATAACTTTCAGCCCGGTCTCCTGCAGTTTTTCAGCCCACTCCTCATGCAGAAAATACAAAATATTGTCGAGGGAGAAATCCACCACCACCATTCCTTCAGGCAGAAAACAGGTAATTTCACGGAAAACCAAATCATTAACCGCTCGCTTAAAATAATAGTTTTTATCTGGCCATACAGAAAATTTCCTCTCTCCGCAAAGGGATCGCTCCATTTTATCTTCCGCTTCAATAGGGCAGTTTAAACCACACGCCATACATTTAATCTCATGGTCACCTGCCGGCATTACGCTTACCTCTTGAGTGGTTAAAAATATTTTCCAAAAGATACAGATGGAATATCAAACATACTATAAACAAAAACCCCTGCCGCTATTATATTGACTATAAATATAGAAAATAAAAGACTAATTTATACTTCCAGACCGTAAGGAAAATAACGTTAACAGATCCTATTAAATATTTTAATAGAATCTCCATATAATTTAACTATATCATATAATATATATCAAAACATATGTGACCTGATTCCCTTAGTCGAAGCGAGCATAATATTTTTTTGTGACTTAATTTATCATCACGCAATACATAAAATTCGCAGGCTATCATCATTCTTTGGTTCTTGTGGGCAATGACCCCTTCACCGCCGCCGGGAATGTCTCCGCCAGCCAGTCGATAAATACGCGCAGCCGGGATGTGACATGGCGATTCTGCGCATAAACCACGTGGAAGGGATAAGGAGCCGGACGCCATTTATTCAATATTTCCACCAGTAACCCGTTCGCCAGCGCATTTCTCAGCGAATATGAGAAGGTCTGAACAATCCCCAGCCCAGCCTCCGCTGCCGCAATATGCGCGTTGCTCTCATTTACGCCAAGGTGATGTTCCGTTTTGATCTCTTGCGCGATGCCGTTAGCCAGAAAGCGGAACGGGAAGGCTCTTCCGCTGGCGGGAGATAAATAGCCGACCAGCCGATGTCCGTTCTTCAACTCATCGGGATACGCGGGAACACCATAAAGCCTGAAATAGCCAGGCGTGGCGCAGGTCACGATCGTCGCTTCGCCGATTTTGCGCGCGATCAGCGTCGAGTCGTCCAGCGGACCGCCTCTGATCGCGCAGTCGATATTGCCGCTGATAAGGTCCGAGGGGCTGTCGGCAACCGCCAGGTCGATACGAATATCCGGATAGGTTGCCATAAAATCAGCCAACAGCGGGATCAGCACGTCGCGAGCGGTGGAGCCGCCTACCGCGACGCGCAGATGCCCTTTTGGTTTATTGCGGGCAGCGCGAAATGAGGCATCCACCTCATCCAGTTCTTTCAGAATCCGCACCGCTTTTTCATAGTATTCACGCCCTTCCGGCGTGACGGTAATGCGTCGGGTCGTGCGCTGCAGCAGGCACACGCCAAGATGCGATTCAAGCTGTTGAATCGCTTTACTCAGGGTGGCATTGGGCATATTCAGGGAGTCTGCGGCCCGGGTAAAACTGTTGGCTTCGACAACGCGCGTAAAAACTTTAAGGGCTGAAAACCGATCCATTATTCATTTTTCCTGATAATAGCCGCTGATTATTCACCAGTGTGAAGAGTGTTTTTCACATTACTCCGTTTTTTGCATCCGTGGCTGACGGTAGAGTGACTCCCGTACTCAGTCGCCAGGTGGTCACGGTAAGTGGATGACTCAATTGGCATATTCATACTTTAGTTAAGGAAGTGCACCATGAGTAAAAAACTTTCGGCAAAAATCGCGTTAGTCACCGGCGGCACCTCGGGTATCGGCCTGGCATCAGCCCGGGAGTTGGCCTCGCAGGGAGCGACGGTCTATATCACCGGTCGCCGTCAGGAAGAGCTTGATGCGGCGGTCGCGTTAATCGGTCCCGCCGCCAGCGGGATCCGCGCCGATGCCTCGATATTAAGCGACCTCGATAGGGTGTTTTCGACCATTGCCAGTGAATCAGGGCGACTGGATGTGCTTTTTGCCAATGCGGGCGGCGGCGATATGATGCCGCTGGGCGCCATAACGGAAGAGCACTTCGATCGCATTTTCGCTACCAACGTGCGCGGCGTGCTGTTCACCGTCCAGAAGTCCTTGCCGCTGTTGACCCAGGGGGCTTCCATCATCCTTACCGGCTCGACCGCGGCGGTGAAAGGCACCGCGAACTTCAGCGTGTACAGCGCCAGTAAGGCCGCCGTGCGTAACCTGGCCCGCTCATGGGCGCTGGACCTGAAGGCACGCGGTATCCGCGTGAATGTGGTCAGCCCGGGGCCCGTCCGTACGCCCGGCCTGGGAGGACTTGTCGCGGAAGAGCAGCGCCAGGGACTCTTTGATATGCTGGCCGCCGACGTCCCGCTGGGCCGCATTGGCGAGCCCGAGGAGGTCGCTAAAACCGTCGCTTTTCTGGCGTCAGACGACGCGAGCTTTATTAACGCCGCTGAAATCTACGTTGATGGCGGGCTGGCGCAGATCTAAAAAATGCTGCCTGAAGCCCCTTGGATTCATGGGTCTTCAGGTGCTACCGTACATCTATAATTAGCCGTTTTGTTCTGTAGCCGAATGATCGGTGTACCTGTTCTAATAATTATGGATGATGATATCAATGAAACTCAAAATAGCGCTTATCGCGCTCGGCTGTTCGCTCACCGCCCTTTCCGGTTGTACCTCCTCAAAATCTTCCCCGGAACGCCACGCTTACTATTTTGTCTCACACCGCAGCGATTTCGTCGGCGGTAACTTCGTTAGTAACCGTCAGGAAAACTACCGCTTAAATCTGCCGACCTTTACCGAAATCTATGCCCGTGGCCAGCAGGACAAAAAATCGGGAATGAGCGAAGGCTATGCCCGTCGTACCGCCGACGCTATCAGGCAGCAGGTGGCTGAGGGCACAAAAACCCAGCACGCGTTCACCGGTAACGCCAGCGATAAATGGGACAACGAAATGGAAAATAAGGATGCCGTATTGTTCGGTAACGAACTGGCCGGGACGTATCTTGATGGCTATTTTGGCGTGAAATAACACAGCGGGTGCGCTAAATGCGCACCCGCCTTCTGCTATCTTTCCACCTTCACCCAGCGCTGCTGCTGATGGCTTTTCACTATCGCCGCAATGATGTACATCACGTCCGCCCCCTCGTAGAACGAAGCGAAACGCCGCGACGATGCCGGCGGCATTCGACCGGCGCGCACCGCCTGATAAAAGCTCAGCATCATATTTTTAAACGCATCGGGCCAGCCTTCATTATGCCCGCCGGGGAAGTGGGCGCTGGCGGCGGCCTCGTCGAGCATCAGGCTCGGATCGTCGCTCAGCAGCTGGTTTGGCCGCTGGCGATGGCCAATCCACAGCCGCTGCGGCACCTCCTGATCCCAGGCCAGCGAACAGCGGCTGCCGCCGATCTCCACCGTCAGGCCGTTTTTTCTCCCGGCGCTGACCTGCGAAACGATAAAGCTCCCCTTGCTGCCATCGTCGAAGCGAAACAGGACCGACCCCAAATCTTCGGTATCGACGGGCCGCGCTTCATACGCGGTACCATCGCGATGCTGGCTGAACGTCGCGTCGCCGGCCACGGGCGCCTGGCGCGTCGGCCAGACGATAGACAGATCCGCCATCACCTCCACAATGCGTCGGCCGGTCATAAACTGCACCGTATCGCACCAGTGGGAACCAATGTCGGCCATCGCCCGCGAGGCCCCGCCCTGCGCCGAATCCACGCGCCAGTTATAGTCACTCTCCAGCAGCATCCAGTCCTGCAAATAGCTGCCGTGCGCCGCAAACAGCCTCCCGACGTCGCCGTTGCGCATCATCGCCGCCGCCTGCTGCACCATGGCAAACTGGCGATACACAAAGCTGACCCCATGAACCACCCCGGCGCTTTCCGCCAGCGCCACCAGCTCGCGGGCCTCCTCGGTGGTCATGCAGAGCGGTTTCTCTGAAAAAACGTGCAGACCGGCGGAGAGGATCTGTCGGTTAATCCGCGCATGCAGGTGGTTCGGCGTACAGTTATGCACCACCTGCAATCCGGGATGCGCCAGAAGCGCCTCGACGCTACCGTAGGCGTGCGCCACGTTGAGCTGGCGCGCCTTCTGCTGCGCCACTTCCAGCGAACCGTCGCACAGCGCCACCACCTCGATGTCGCCCACCCGGCGCAGCGCTTCCAGATGCGCCGGCCCGATAAATCCGGAGCCAATAATGCCGACCTGAATCATTCTTCCCCCTCCTTGCCTGCGGCGAAATCATCAAACGCCCGCCCGGAGACCGGGATGATATGGCGGCGGATAAACTCGCTGCCTTCGCGCGCGCCAACCTCCGCATCCTTCAGGCAGCACTCCCACTCCAGCACCGCCCAGCCGTCAAAATCATATTCTGTGAGCTTGCTGAAAATCGTTTTGAAATCGATCTGCCCGTCGCCCAGCGAACGAAAACGCCCCGCTCGCTGCTGCCAGTTCTGATAGCCGCCGTAGACCCCGCTACGCCCGCTGCGGCGGAATTCGGCATCTTTGACGTGAAACGCTTTGATCCGCGAATGATAGATATCGATGTAACCCAGGTAGTCCATCTGCTGAAGATGTAGATGGCTGGGGTCATAGAGCATATTGCAGCGCGGATGGTTATCGACCCGCTGCAGGAAACGCTCAAATGTCACGCCATCATGCAGGTCTTCGCCGGGATGGATTTCGTAGCAGACATCCACGCCCTGCTCGTCAAAAACGTCCAGCAGCGGTCGCCAGCGCCGGGCCAGTTCATCGAAGGCCTCATAAAGAAGCGGCTGATTATGCGGCGGCCACGGATAAAAATAAGGCCACGCCAGCGCGCCGGAAAAGGTGGCGTGCGCCTTCAGGCCCAGACGCGCCGAGGCCACCGCTGCCTGGCGCACTTTCTCGACCGCCCACTGCTGGCGCGCCTGCGGGTTACCGCGCAGCGCCGCGGGCGCAAACGCGTCAAAGGCCTTATCATAAGCCGGATGGACGGCCACCAGCTGTCCCTCAAGATGAGTGGACAGCTCGCTGATCGCCAGGCCCTGTTCCGCCAGTATGCCGCTCACCTCATCGCAGTAGCTCTGACTTGCGGCGGCGCGTTCAACGTCGAAAATCGCCGGATGGTTGCAGGGGATCTGCAATGCCTGATAGCCCAAACCTGCGGCCCACTGCGCCACGCCCTCCAGGGTATTAAACGGCGCCTGCGGGCCGATAAACTGCGCCAGAAAAATGCCCGGTCCTTTAATGGTTTTCATACCACCTCCTGAAAAATTAACGCTGCTCTTTCTCGTTGTACTGGAAAGAGAAAAGGAAAATCAGCGCGATAACCGCAGCGGCCACCGCCGGGATCCACCAGAAAGTCACCCACGCCTGCGGCACGCTCTGGCCGGCGACCAGATGGTTATACAGCGCGCCGGAGATCTGCGATCCCAGCAGCATACCGATGCCATAGGTGAACATAACAATCATGCTCTGCGCCTGGCCTTTGACCTTCTCACCGGCCACGCGATCGGTATAAATAAAGCCGACTACAAAGAAAAAGTCGTAGCAGACGCCGTGCAGCAGGATGCCCAGATAGAGCAGGAACCGCCCCTCTTCGCTGACGCCAAGGGCAAAGAAGGCGTAGCGTACGAACCACGCCGCCATGCCGATCAGCAGCATGTATTTAACCCCCAGGCGGCGGAACAGCAGCGGGATCACCAGCATAAAGAAGATTTCTGACATCTGACCGAAAGACATCGCGGTGCTGACGTCCGCCACCCCGGCATCCGCCAGATAAGAGGCGGTGTAGGCGTAGTAGGTCCCGAGCGGAATCGAAATCAGCGTCGCGCAGAGGGAGAAAATGAGGAAGTGGCGCGTTTTTAGCAGCGCGAAAGCGTCGGCGCACAGCAGGTCGCGAAACTGTACCGGCGTCCCCTTCGCCGGAGCCGGCGTATGCGGCAGCGTCAGACTATAAACGGCCAGCGCCACCGAGCAGAGCGCCGCCAGGGTAAAAATGCCGGTGGTATCGGAGATACCGGTGACGCCGATAAAGATACCGGCGATGATCCAGCCGATAGTGCCGAAGACGCGCACCACCGGGAAGGTTTTATCGACGTTCGCCAGGCTGTGGAAAGCGATATTGTTGGTCAGCGCCAGCGTCGGCATATAGCACAGGGTATAGCCGAACAGCAGGCCGATCAGCAGCGCGCCGTTTTGCGCCACCAGCGCCTGCGGGACAAACCACAGAATAACCGCACCGGCCAGATGCATCACCGCCATCACCTTCTGCGAAGCGAAAAAGCGATCGACCAGCATCCCCAGCACAAACGGTGAGAGAATAGAGGCAATCGGCCCGGCGGAGAAGGCATCGCCAATCAGCAGCGACATCCCATAGCGGGTCATCACCAACCCCAGCGTCACCGACCAGCTTCCCCAGATAAAAAACTGCATAAACATCATTAACGACAGCCGCGGCACCAGAAAACGGTGGGCTACGCGGGGTGTTTCACGACCTTCGGTTGTTGTGACCATTTCGACCGCCCTCAAAAAGTAATCGATTACAAATACGCTCAAATAAAAAGTAATCGATTACAAAAAGAAGATCGCGGGCAAAATACGCTAAGCGCGAAGAAGATCACAATAAAAAGAGATAATGCCCCGCCGGACGACGGGGCGATCGCCCTACGCCGAACGGCGCAGGGTTTTAAAGGCCACAAACAGGAACAGGATCCAGACCGGCAGCAGAATCGCCGACAGGCGCATACCGTCAATCGTGCACATCAGCACCAGGATCAGCCCAAGAAAGGCGATACAGATATAGTTGCTGGCGGGCGACAACAGGGCTTTAAACTTCGATTCGCGCCCTTTGCGCCGCTGGGCGGCGCGGAACTTCAGGTGCGCCAGACAGATCATAATCCAGTTCAGCAGCAGCGTCGCTACCACCAGCGCCATCAGCAGACCGAGAGCTTTTTGCGGCAGCAGGTAGTTAAGCAGCACCACCAGCGAAGTAATGACTCCCGATAGCAGCAGAGAGTTAACCGGCACGCCGCGCTTGCTGACGCGGGCGAGAAACTTCGGCGCATTGCCCTGTACCGACAGGCCAAACAGCATCCGGCTATTGGAATAAACGCCGCTGTTATAGACCGACAGCGACGCTACCAGAATGACGAAGTTTAGCGCTGAAGCCACCACGTTACTGTCCAGATTATGAAAGATCATCACGAACGGGCTGCTGTCGGATTTAATTTCCACCCACGGATAGAGCGCCAGCAGAACCACCAGCGAGCCGATATAAAACAGTAGGATACGGTATACCACCTGGTTAACCGCTTTCGGGATGCTCTTTTCCGGATTGTGGGCTTCCGCCGCGGTAATGCCGATGAGCTCCAGCCCGCCGAAGGAAAACATAATGACCGCCAGCGACATGATCAGGCCGTGCCAGCCTGTGGCGAAGAAACCGCCGTGTTTCCACAGGTTATCGATGCCCGCTTTGCTGCCGCCGTGGCCGCCGAACAGCATCCACAGGCCAAAGCCGATCATGCCGATAATCGCCAGCACCTTGATCAGCGCAAACCAGAACTCCGCTTCACCGTACAGACGCACGTTCACCAGGTTGACGGCGTTGATAATGATGAAAAAAGCAGCGGCCCAGATCCACGTCGGCACGTCCGGCAGCCAGTACTGCATATAGATCCCGGCGGCGGTCAGTTCCGCCATCCCGACCAGCACGAACATTACCCAGTAGTTCCAGCCGGAAAGAAAGCCGGCGAACGGCCCCCAGTACTTATAAGCAAAGTGGGCAAAGGAACCAGAAACCGGTTCTTCGACGACCATTTCGCCAAGCTGGCGCATGATCAGAAATGCGATGATGCCGGCGACGGCATAGCCGAGCAGTACGGCCGGTCCCGCCATTTGAATGGCTGGCCCGATGCCGAGAAACAGGCCGGTACCGATGGCGCCGCCAAGGGCGATAAGCTGAATATGTCGGTTCTGTAAACCGCGGTGAAGCGTCGGGCCGCTTTCCTCTACGGCATCCGACGGCGTTGACGCGTCTTTCACGTCGATCCCCTGTGTGTTTATATGAAGGGGCACCTTGTAACACTTATCCCCGTCATACTTCAAGCCGCAGATGCCCTGGCTTCATACGTTCATTGATTTATCACAAGGGGCGAGCAGCCCTGCCCGCCCCAGCGTTTTGCTTAGAACTCGTAGCCGACCGAAACCTTGAACGTCCGTGGTTCGCCGCGGAACAGATAGGTTCCGCTGTCATCCGCGCCGGACCAGTAGTTCTCATCCGTCACGTTATCCACCCCCGCACGCACCGTCATCTGGTTCTGATTTTCATTAAGCGCGAGGCGATAGCGCACGCCGAGATCAAGGGTGGTGTAGCTATCAATCTTCTTGCTGTTCGCCTGATCGGCATACTGCGAACCGGAATGGTTGAGGCGCGCGGTGGCGGTCAGGCCGTCGATAGGCTTGATGTCATACTCTGCCCCAAGCACCGCGTAGAACCCCGGTACGCCGATCGCTGTTTTACCGTCGTTGATACCATCCTTGGTTTTCGACAGTTCGGCTTTCAGCCAGGTCGCGCTGGCGTTAAGGCGCAGACCGTACAGCGGTTCGCCGAAGACGTTAAATTCCACGCCGCGATTACGCTGCTCGCCGTTAAGGCCATAGCGTTTCTGGCTATCGAGGAATGCCGACGGCATTTTAATTTCAAACAGCGCCAGCGAGCCGCCAATGCGGCCAAAATCCGCCTTCATCCCGACTTCGTTCTGTTTGGAGTGAATAATTCCGACGCTTTCCCCATAGTTAGCGGCGGAGTTCGGCGCGTTGCTGCCCGGCTGCAGGGCTTCGGTATGGTTGGCGTATAGAGAGATAACCTGCCACGGCTTGTAGACCACTCCATAGGTTGGCATCCAGCGGCTGTCGTCATACGCATCGCTTTGCAGGCCGGTGGTTTTGTTGTAGTTACGTACCACCACTTTTTGATGACGCGCGCCAGCGGTGAACAGTAGCGTATCATCCAGCACGCCGAGGGTGTCGCTCAGCAGCCAGCCCTGGGAACGGGTACGGCCGCTGGTCAGCGGATCGTAATAATTACCGTCGGATGAAGAATAGGCCGGAGGCGCAACCTGCTGAGTATCGTAGATATTCACCAGCGGGTTATCCGCCGCCTTCGACATCCGCCATGCGGTTTTATCGTTTTGGGTTTTCGCCGAATAGCCGACGTTGACTTTATGCGATACAAAACCGGTGGCGAACTCGCCGCGTACCCCGGCCATACCGCTGGCGGTATCAATATAGCGGTTGGTATCCAGGCGCCCCGCCGTGGCGTTGCCCGCCCGGTCGATGAGCTTCGACGCGCTATATAAGCCGATTTCATGGGCGTGCTGCGCGCCTAAAGAGGCATAGGCGGTCCATTTATCGACAATGTCGTATTCCATCCTCAGCATACCAAACTCATTTTCGATATCGCTGTAAGCCCATTTTTGCGTGTAGTTGTGGGTGTTATCCGGCAGGCGCGGAATAAAATCGACGCCCGAAATGTTGATCCCCATCGGGCCGCCGTGGAAGGTTTTTTTCTGATAGCCAAAGTCAAACGAACTGCGCATGCGTTCGCCGCGATAATCGAGACCAATAGAAGCCAGCGTGGTTCTGCGTTTATCACTCTCCACCGCCGTCTCGCCTTCGCGGTGCACCAGGTTCACCCGCGCGCCGAACTGGTTATCATCGCCAAAGCGGCGACCCAAATCCAGCGAGCCGCCGACTTGAGAATCTGAGGTATAGTCCACGCCCACGCGAGCGGTCGGGATATCTTCCGCGCGCTTGGGTTCAAGGTTGATCATGCCGCCGACGCCGGAACTGGCTGCGCCGTTCAGCAGGGCGTTGGCGCCTTTAAAAATTTCCACCCGCTCAAGCATGGCGGTATCCACTACCTGACGCGGCACCACGCCCGCCAGCCCGCTCAGGGTCATATCGTCGCCGTCAAATTTAAGGCCGCGAATGCGGTAGGTCTCAGCGTAGTTACCGTAGCCCTGCACCGGCTGAACCCCGGCATCGTTACTCACTACGTCGGTGATGGTTTTCGCCTGCTGATCCTGAATCAGCTTCGAGGTATAGCCGATAATGCTGAACGGAACGTCCATCGCGTTTTGTTCGCCGAGCATTCCGAGGCGGCCGCCGTTGGCGACCTGGCCGTCGAGATAGGCGGGCACCACCAGGTCGCCGCCGGCTCTAAAGCGGCTGTCGGGCGTCGCCTGAACGACCATGGTTTCTTCGTTTTTCTGACGTTCGCCGGCGTCGTTTTCTACCGCAGCGGCTGAATGGGTGATCGCGCCAACGGTTAACGCCAGCAGCGTTTTTCGCAGTGGGAAGGCCGGAGAGCAGGAGCTACGCATAATTTGGTCCCATAGATAGGAAAATAAAGCCAGGGGCCCGTTGCCGGGCCAGATTTTTTATTTTGCGGTCAGGTCAATGCGGACAACGCTGTCCGGCCCTTTCGTCGAATGATCTTTATTGAACGGCTGTTTGACGGTGACAAACAATGTTTGCCCGTCGGCGGAGATCAGCAGGCTGTTGGGGTTAGCCGGAATATCCCATGATTTTTTTAACGCGTAGCTGCTGCCATCCAGGCTGATTACTTTGCCGGATTCACGCTGGGAAATATAAATCTCGTTGCGTTTTGGATTGAACTGCACCGCCAGCGAATCGCCCACTTCCAGCTGCTTAATCAGCTTACCGGTATGGATATCAAGCACCAGCGTGGTTTTCGCTTGCGAGTTGTCGGTGACGAACAGGCGGCCGGTGGCGCTATCTTCGGCAATATTCAGCAGCAGGGCTGGTTTAGCGCCCAGCGGCTTCCAGCGCTGCTCGATACGGTTGTTGCGTGGGTTAATCACCAACACCTCGCCGCTGCCGTTTGCCGCATAGAGACGTCCGGTTTGCGCAGAGTAGTGCAGGCCGGTCATCCATTTGCCGGTATTTTTAATCCGCGTTTTCAGCTTCAGCGTGTCGGCATCGACGACCCAGATTTGTGCCGGATCGGCCACCGCGCCCACGTAGAGCGTGTTATTGAGCAACAGGATCTGCCGCGCGCCGTACGGGAATCCCTCTTTGTTACGCTCGCTGAACAGCAGGCGTTTTTTGACTTTGCCGCTGGCAGTATCAATGGCGCTAATGCCGCCGTCCAGCGAGTTGGTCACGTACAGCGTACTGCCATCCGGACTAAGCTGTACGGCAAAGTTTTTCAGGTCTGTGTGGGTCATACCGAGGGTTTTCAGGGTCGTCGGGTCCAGCTTATAGACCGCCCCGCCCTGCACATCTTTAAAGCCTTCAGCGCTGGCCACGTATAGCGCATCGCCTTTCGGGCTGAGCGCCATTTCATACAGCCCCTCCGCCAGCTCGCGCTTCAGCGGCTGTGCGGGGGTAACCGCGCTTTTTTCAGCCACGTGTTGAGAAGCCGGAACGGTATAGGTGGCGGCGCAGCCGCTTAAGACAGCAGAAATAGCCAGCGCCAGCGCCGGGAGAGTGCATTTCATAAGATCAATCCTGAACAAAATCAACGATCCGATAGTGACTCCGCCGCCGAAATTAACGTTTCCGGTCTTGCGCCTGTGAGCCCCATCCTGTGCCTTCGCCGTTTCCCTGTGAGCCCGCGACGAACGCAGGTTATCTCCTGACAAAACCGCAAACAAGAAGAAGAATGAGAACTATACGCATTATCTTATCGTAATCAAGCCTGGCTTTTGGCGAATGGAAAAACGTTTCATTTTTCGGTGAAAGGGATTCGCCGCAGAGGGATGAGCTGAAGGTGAGGAACAATGCGCGACAAAACGCTGAGATGCAGAGGGCCGGACCCGCCAGGATCCGGCCTCAATGACTACGCGCTGGCGGTGTCCAGGCGCGCCAGCTGTTCCGCACTCAGGCTCAGCGCGGCGGCGCGGGCAAAGCTCTCTACTTGTGCAATGCTGGTGGCGCTGGCGATAGGCGCCGTCACGCCTTCGCGGGTCATCAGCCAGGCCAGAGCGACTTCGGCAGGTTTAGCGCCATTTTGCTCCGCGACCTCATCCAGGGTATCAATAATACGCAGCCCGCGAGGATTAAGGTATTTACCGATGCGGCTGCCGCGCTGGCTTTGCGCCAGATCGGACTGCTGGCGGTATTTACCGGTCAGGAAGCCGGACGCCAGGCTGTAGTAGGTCACCACGCCGATCTCGCGGCTGACGCACAAGTCGCAGAGCGCGCCTTCAAAAGCCGAGCGATGATAAAGATTATATTCCGGCTGCAGTACCTGCCAGGACGGCAGGCCGCTTTTACGCGACACCTCCAGCGCGCTCGACAGCTGCTGCGCGTCAAGGTTTGAGGCGCCCATCGCGCGGATTTTACCCGCCTGCTGCAGGGCGTGGAAGGCTTCGAGCGTTTCGGCAACCGGCGTTTCCGGGTCCGGCCAGTGGGCAAAATAGAGGTCAATATAATCAGTGTTCAGGCGACGGAGCGAATCGTCTACCGCCTGCTGGATCCAGGCTTTTTTCAACCCTTTATGGCCAGGAAGGCCTAAATCGGAACCCACTTTGGTGAAGATCTTCACCTTCTCGCGCATGCCTGGCCGCGCCTGTAGCCAGCGGCCGATAATGGTTTCAGACTCGCCGCCCCGGTTGCCATCCGCCCAGCGGGAGTAGACATCCGCCGTGTCGATAGCATCGAAGCCGTGGTCTATAAACGCATCAAGAATGGCAAAACTGGTTTTTTCATCGGTGGTCCAGCCAAAAACGTTACCGCCAAACACCAGCGGGGCGATGGAAAATCCGGTTTTGCCCAGGGGACGTGTGATCATGCCGTTCACTCCTTATCGCTTATATTCAGTATCCTTCGGAACGCCGTGAGGGCCAGAAAAGGACAATTACGGGATAGTAAGAAAAGGAAGCTAGAAGCGGGCTTTCCGCGCCCGCTGAATGCATAACAACATTATGTCCCGGAATAGACGTCAAAGCTAAAATATTTCCCGGCGAGCTTTTTATAAGTGCCGTCGGCAAGAATAGTGGCAATCGCGCCGTTAATCTCCTGGCGCAGAGCATCGTCCTCTTTGCGCAGGCCAATCGCCGCGCCGGCGCCGAACAGCTTGTCGTCCTTCAGGTGTCCGCCAACGAAGGTAAAATCTTTCCCCTGCGGCTGCTGCAGGAAGCTGTAGTCGGCCATCATGCCGGAAAGCACGGCGCCGTCAATACGCCCGGACTCCAGATCCTGAACCACGCGATCCGCCCCCTGATAGGCGACGATATTGATTCCTGCCGGACGCCAGTGCTGATTAACGTAAGTCTCCTGCGCCGATCCCTGCTCGACGCCAATGGTTTTGCCTTTCAACTGCTCGACGGTGTTTCCGGCCAGGCTGTTTTTACGCGCGACAAGGAATACCGGGCCGTTGTACAGCTTGTCGCTAAAGCCAATCTGCTCTTTGCGTTTCTCGGTCATATACATGCCGGAGAGGATCGCATCGAACTTACGCGCCTTCAGCGCCGGGATAATACCGTCGAAATTGCTTTCCACCCACACGCACTTCGCCTGCAGCTGTGCGCAAATCGCGTTGCCGAGGTCAATATCAAAACCCTGCAGCTTACCCTGCGGATCTTTCCATTCAAACGGCGCGAAGGTCGGGTCGACGCCAAAGCGAATTTCCTTATTTTCTGCGGCCAGGGCTGAGGTTGAGGCCATCAGCGCGACCCACAGCAGAAGAGATTTTTTCATTATTTATGGACTCCAGAGATCAACGGCAGTGTGTTTCAACTAACCGGGCAAACAGCGTCGCGCCGGTGGAAATAATATCGTCATTAAAGTCATAGCCAGGGTTATGCACCATACAGCTACCCTTCCCGCCTTTCTCGCCATTGCCCAGCAGGAAGTAGCAGCCGGGGCGCTGCTGGAGCATAAAGGCAAAATCTTCGCTGGCGTTCATCGGCGAGATGGATTCCAGCACGCCCTCCTCGCCAAAGACTTCCAGCGCCAGCGCTTTGGCGAATTCGGTCTCTTCAACGCTGTTGGTCAGTACCGGATAAGAGTCAAAGACCTCTACCTCGCTGCTGGCGCCGTAGCTTTTGGCGGTAAAATCAGCAAGCTCCTTGATACGTTTAATCAGCAGGTCGCGGATTTCCGGCTTCATCGCCCGCACGCTCAGCTCCATCACCACGTTCTCCGGAATGACGTTCGATGCAATGCCCGCCTGGAAAGTGCCGACGCTCACTACCGCGGTTTCGCCCGGCGGTACGTTACGCGCAACGATGCTTTGCAGATTCATCACCAGCGCCGCGCCGGTGACAATCGGATCGACGGTGCGCTCGGGGTGCGCGCCGTGGCCGCCGTAGCCGGTAATGGTAATTTTTACCGTATCCGCCGAGGCCATAAAATTACCGGCGTAAAAGCCAACTTTCCCTACCGGCAGGCCCGGCATATTGTGCAGGCCGAAGATGCGCTCGCAGGGAAAGCGCTCAAACAGGCCGTCTTTAATCATTAAATCCGCGCCGCCGATAGCTTCTTCGGCAGGCTGGAATATCAGGTGAACCGTGCCGTTGAACTGACAGGCCGGAGAGGCGATATACTTCGCCGCCGCCAGCAGAATGGTGGTATGACCGTCATGGCCGCAGGCGTGCATTTTCCCGGCAACGGTGCTGGCCCACGGGAGATCGGTCGTTTCGAAAATCGGCAGCGCGTCCATGTCGGCGCGCAGGCCGATAGTGCGCGGAGAATCGCCTTTGCTTAAGGTTCCGATTACCCCGGTTTTCGCCAGCCCGCGGGTCACCGTATAGCCCCACTCGGTGAGTTTTCCGGCCACCAGCTCGCTGGTATTAAACTCTTCCAGGCTTAATTCCGGATTGGCGTGTAAATAATGACGGATCGCAATCATTTCTTCTTCAGTGGCTTTAATTTCGGGAATTACACAGTCGGTCATGCCGGTCTCCGGGATATAGAATCAGGTGCTAAGCTTTAATAACTTAACGTGCTAAGGGTTTAATGCAAGCAGGATTTCTTATTCCACGCGGAGTTTTCATCGGATTTATTCATAGCGGTTTAACGATGAAGCGCATTCTTTTTTCTATCGCCCGAACCAGGACTCTTCTTAAATTCTCTGCTTTTTATTAATCATGAAGCACAATAACAATTCAAAATGCGCAAAGAAGCAGATAAAAAATCAAAAAAGACCCATCTCGGTGATATTTTCCGCTTTACAGCTTTCAAGCGAATTTGACGTGAGAACAAAGGCGGGTGCGATGGCGTAACGCTGGCCGATCTAGCGGCCCTCAGACGCAGGGACATCGGTAGACCGGGCAAGTACACAGCACCGCCTCCGGAGAGGCGGCGGCGAGGTTAAGGTAAAAAACGTTAGTTATTCAGCGCGCCGTTAATCAGGATTGAAGTAATAATCCCGGTGGCGGCGGCAATCAGCACATAGTTGCCGTCAATATACGACCAGTGCTGCCCGCGCGGTGGTGCCGGTAATCCGCGATCGTTCCAGTCGTTAATCCGATAATCATTACCGCGGAAACGTTCCGGAGCCGGCTGACCTTTGCGGAAATCGTGCCCGTTCCACGCAAAGTGATCCTGCTCATGACGCGCCTGAGGTCGACTATCATGCGCCTGGCCCCCGCGCCCTTTATCGCCGCGATCCGGGCCACGGTTATCACCGTTCCCCTGATGATTATTGCCCTGATGGTTGTTGGCCTGCGCCCCCTGCTGGCGGTTGCCGTCCGGGCCGCCGCGGCCAGCGTCTTGCTGCCAGACCTGCTGCTGACCGTGGCTGTTGCCGCCAGGGCCATCCGCCCATGAGGCGGAAGTAAAAGTACACGATAAAATAATTGCCAGTGAAAGAATCTTTTTCATAATACACCTCCTGATATATTTCCTTTGTACCGGGAAAATGTGGAGGAATAGTGAGTAACACTATAACCAGGACAATTCCTGGCTAATATCCTTCATCGTTTAAGTTGTTTTTTTGTCGGCTGCATTCATTCACCTTTGTTACAGCGTTACCCGCGCGCATGGGAAAAGATGAACTGGCCGCCTTAATGCTGCCCGGAATCCAGGGGGTAGAGCCGTATAACGTATTAATCAATATTATCCCGGTGCTGAATTAAATGCCCTGAATAACAAAAAAGGCCGCTTTCGCGACCTTTTTTAGCAAATAGTCAGTGATTATTCAGTGACTTTTGTTTTCAGCTCTTCGGCACCCTGCTTGGTTTTATCCCAGCCTTCTTTGCTGACCTCTTTGGTCTTATTCCAGCCTTTTTCGGTGCCTTCTTTAGTGGCGTTCCAGCCTTTCTCAGTCCCTTCTTTGGTTTTGTTCCAGGTTTTCTGCGCGCCTTCGCTGACTTCACTGCCTACGCTATCGCTTTTGCCTTCTGCCGCATGTTTGGCTTTCAGCTGCTGCTCTTCACCCTGGTGCTGGGCCTCGTGCAGTTTTTCCTTCGCGGTGTTCGCCCCTTCGTGGGCCGCCGCGACGGTATCATCGGTTGCGTGTGTCGTTGCAGCAAAAACAGGAGCTGCTACCAGAATCGCAGATAACGCAATCATTGCTTTTTTCATATTGTCCTCTCTCTAACGAACTTAATGTTATGAGTCGCATTCAGCATGGCACAAGATTCTGCCGTCTGGCTTTAGGGATTGTTCTTAAAACTATTTTAAGACTTTTCTATCCGCTTTTTACCTGCCGGATCCAGGTGCCGGCTGCTCAGCCAGCATTCCTTTCATGGGCGACGTAGCGTAACCGTCCGGGCTGACGCTCGATGCCGCTATGCAGATGGCGGCGATCGGCATGACCCTCCGCGCGGCCAAATCACCGCGGTTTTGCAAGGCCGCTCACGTTTTTATACCCGGAATCGCACTTTTCCGCCTGCAACGTTCCCCTCACTCTGTCGCTATGCTTTAATGTGCTAAACCGGTTTAATTAAGTTTAGCTATGGAGAATTTTCAGCATGAATACAAAAGTTTGGGTTCTGGGCGACGCGGTAGTGGACCTGCTGCCGGAGAGCGAAGGCCGCCTGCTGCAGTGCCCCGGCGGCGCGCCGGCTAACGTAGCGGTAGGCGTCGCCCGCCTTGGCGGAAACAGCGGGTTTATCGGACGCGTCGGCGACGATCCGTTTGGCCGCTTTATGCGTCATACCCTGCAACAGGAGCAGGTCGACGTCAGCCATATGCACCTCGACGGCCAGCACCGTACCTCCACCGTGGTAGTCGACCTTGACGATCAGGGGGAACGCACCTTTACCTTTATGGTGCGCCCCAGCGCGGACCTGTTCCTCACCGAAGAAGACCTGCCGCCGTTTGCCGCCGGGCAGTGGCTGCACGTCTGCTCTATTGCGCTCAGCGCCGACCCCAGCCGCAGTACCACCTTCGCGGCTATGGAGCGCATCAAATATGCCGGCGGTCGGGTCAGCTTTGACCCCAATATCCGCCCGGATCTCTGGCAGGATCAGGAACTGCTGCACGCCTGCCTCGATCGCGCTTTGCGGATGGCCAACGTGGTGAAGCTATCGGAAGAGGAGCTGGTATTCATCAGCGGCAGTGATGATTTAGCGCATGGAATCGCCAGCATAACCGAGCGCTATCAGCCGGAATTGCTGCTGGTGACCCAGGGTAAAGCGGGCGTGCTTGCCGCCTTCCAGCAGCAGTTTACCCATTTCAGCGCCAGGCCCGTTGTCAGCGTGGACACCACCGGCGCGGGAGACGCATTTGTCGCCGGACTGCTCGCCAGCCTTGCCGCCAACGGGATGCCGACGGATATCGCCGCGCTGGAACCGACCCTCACGCTGGCGCAAACCTGCGGCGCCCTGGCGACAACGGCGAAAGGCGCGATGACCGCCCTGCCTTATCAGCGCGATCTTAATCGCCAGTTTTAATCGTTACAGCCGCCCTGCGCGGCTCACTTTGTTGCATCCATCACATTTATTAAACCGGTTTAGCAAATTCATTTTAAAAATGTTAAAGGTCGGGCTTAACATAGCGCCTAAACCGGTTTAGCAAAAAACACTACTTTTCATTTTACTTTTGGGATGCGACCAGCATGTATAGAAAAAGCACACTTGCGGTTCTTATCGCTTTGCTAACCGGCGCCGCCTCAGCCCACGCGCAAACGGACCTCAGCACCATTGAAGCCCGGCTCATCGCGCTGGAAAAGCGCCTGCAGGAAGCGGAAAACAGGGCGCAAACGGCGGAAAACCGCGCCGAGTCGGCGGAGAAAAAAGTCCAGCAACTCACCGCGCAGCAGCAAAAAAACCAAGACACGACTCAGGAAGTGGCTCAGCGTACCGCCAAACTTGAGAAAAAGGCCGATGAGAAAAGCGGCTTTGAGTTTCACGGCTACGCCCGCTCCGGCGTAATAATGAATGATTCCGGCGCCAGCACCAAATCCGGAGCCTACATGACGCCAGCGGGGGAAACCGGCGGAGCAATCGGCCGTCTGGGAAACCAGGCCGATACCTATGTTGAAATGAACCTTGAACATAAGCAGACCCTGGATAATGGGGCCACCACCCGCTTCAAAGTGATGGTCGCCGACGGGCAAACCACTTATAACGACTGGACGGCAAGCACCAGCGATCTGAACGTTCGTCAGGCCTTTGTCGAACTGGGTAACCTGCCTACGTTCGCCGGGCCGTTTAAAGGCTCCACCCTGTGGGCCGGGAAACGTTTTGACCGCGACAACTTTGATATTCACTGGATCGACTCTGACGTCGTGTTTCTCGCCGGTACCGGCGGCGGTATCTACGACGTGAAGTGGAACGACAGCCTGCGCAGTAATTTCTCCCTTTACGGGCGTAACTTCGGCGACATCGATGATTCCAGCAACAGCGTGCAGAACTATATCCTCACCATGAACCATTTCGCCGGTCCGCTGCAGATGATGGTCAGCGGTCTGCGGGCGAAAGATAACGACGAGCGTAAAGATACCAACGGCAATCTGGTGAAAGGCGATGCGGCAAATACCGGCGTACACGCGCTGCTCGGCCTGCATAACGACAGTTTCTACGGCCTGCGCGACGGTAGCAGCAAAACCGCCCTGCTCTACGGTCACGGCCTGGGCGCCGAGGTTAAAGGTATCGGCTCTGACGGCGCCCTTCGTTCGGGAGCCGACACATGGCGCATTGCCAGCTACGGTACCACGCCGATCGGCAAAAACTGGTCTATCGCCCCGGCGATCCTGGCGCAAAGCAGCAAAGATCGCTATGTCGATGGCGATAGCTACCAGTGGGCAACATTCAACATGCGCCTGATCCAGGAGATCAATCAGAACTTCGCCCTCGCCTACGAAGGCAGCTACCAGTATATGGATCTCAAACCCGAAGGTTATAACGATCGTCATGCGGTGAACGGTAGCTTCTACAAGCTCACCTTCGCTCCAACCTTTAAGGTCGGCAGCATCGGTGATTTCTTCAGTCGTCCGGAGATTCGTTTCTACACCTCCTGGATGGACTGGAGCAAAAAACTGAATAATTACGCCAGCGATGACGCGCTGGGCAGCAACGGTTTTAACTCGGGCGGCGAATGGTCGTTCGGTATGCAGATGGAAACCTGGTTCTGACGGTTACATCAGACGACAGGAACCGCCGGGGCGGCAAAACGCCTTCGTCGCCCCGGACACAATAACGACGCAGAAACTGCGCCCCCGTGAACACGGGACGACAACACGAAAATGTTTACGCATTCAGAGGGTACTATGGATTTTGAACAGATTTCCCGCTCGCTGCTTCCGCTTCTGGGAGGCAAGGAAAATATCGCCAGCGCCGCGCACTGCGCCACGCGCCTGCGCCTGGTGCTGGTTGATGACGCGCTGGCTGACCAGCAGGCCATCGGCAAAATTGAAGGGGTTAAGGGCTGCTTTCGTAATGCCGGGCAGATGCAGATTATTTTCGGCACCGGGGTGGTGAATAAAGTCTATGCCGCTTTTATTCAGGCGGCAGGTATTAGCGAGTCCAGTAAATCGGAAGCCGCCGACATCGCGGCGAAAAAGCTTAACCCGTTCCAGCGCATCGCCCGCCTGCTGTCAAACATCTTCGTGCCGATTATCCCGGCCATCGTCGCCTCCGGTCTGCTGATGGGCCTGCTGGGAATGGTCAAAACCTACGGCTGGGTTGACCCAGGCAACGCTATCTACATCATGCTGGATATGTGCAGCTCGGCGGCGTTTATCATTCTACCGATTCTGATTGGCTTTACCGCCGCCCGCGAATTCGGCGGAAACCCCTATCTCGGCGCAACGCTCGGCGGCATTCTGACCCACCCGGCGCTGACGAACGCCTGGGGAGTCGCCGCCGGTTTCCATACCATGAACTTCTTCGGCCTCGAAATCGCCATGATCGGCTATCAGGGTACGGTGTTCCCGGTGCTGCTGGCGGTCTGGTTTATGAGCATCGTTGAAAAGCAGCTGCGCCGCGCGATCCCCGATGCCCTGGACCTGATACTGACGCCGTTCCTGACGGTGATTATTTCCGGCTTTATCGCCCTGCTGATTATCGGCCCGGCCGGTCGCGCGCTCGGCGACGGTATTTCGTTTGTCCTCAGCACCCTGATTAGCCACGCCGGCTGGCTAGCTGGTCTGCTGTTTGGCGGTCTCTATTCGGTTATCGTCATTACCGGTATTCACCACAGCTTCCACGCCATCGAAGCCGGACTCCTCGGCAATCCCTCCATCGGCGTCAACTTCCTGCTGCCGATTTGGGCGATGGCTAACGTCGCTCAGGGTGGCGCCTGCCTGGCGGTGTGGTTCAAAACCAAAGACGCAAAAATTAAAGCCATTACGCTGCCCTCAGCGTTTTCCGCCATGCTTGGCATCACCGAGGCGGCGATTTTTGGTATCAACCTGCGCTTTGTGAAGCCGTTTATCGCGGCGCTGATCGGCGGCGCGGCGGGCGGCGCGTGGGTAGTATCCATGCACGTCTACATGACCGCGGTAGGCCTGACGGCGATCCCCGGCATGGCCATCGTGCAGGCCAGCTCGCTGCTGAACTACATTATCGGAATGGTTATCGCCTTTGGCGTCGCCTTTACGGTTTCCCTGGTGCTGAAATACAAAACGGACGCTGAATAATGTCACTTCCATCACGGCTGCCTGCGATTTTGCAGGCCGTTATGCAGGGCCAGCCGGGCGCGCTGGCCGATAGTCACTATCCGCGCTGGCACCATGCGCCAGTTACCGGGCTGATGAACGACCCCAACGGCTTTGTCGAATTTGCCGGACGCTATCACCTGTTTTATCAGTGGAACCCGCTCGCCTGCGATCATAAATTTAAGTGCTGGGGGCACTGGAGCTCCGCCGATTTACTGCACTGGCAGCATGAGCCGATTGCGCTGATGCCGGACGAAGAGTATGACCGTAACGGCTGCTACTCCGGCAGCGCGGTGGATAACAACGGTACGCTCACCCTGTGCTATACCGGCAACGTGAAGTTTGCCGATGGCGGCCGAACCGCCTGGCAGTGCCTGGCAACGGAAAACGCCGACGGCACCTTCCGCAAAATTGGCCCGGTCCTGCCCCTGCCGGAGGGCTACACCGGCCACGTACGCGACCCGAAAGTCTGGCGGCACGAAGGACGCTGGTACATGGTACTGGGCGCGCAGGATCGGCAAAAGCGCGGCAAGGTGCTGCTGTTCAGCTCCGCAGACCTCCATCAGTGGACGAATGAGGGCGAAATCGCCGGCTACGGCCTCAATGGCCTCGACGACGCCGGCTATATGTGGGAGTGCCCGGATCTGTTTCCGCTCGGCGACCAGCATATTCTGATCTGCTGCCCGCAGGGGATGGCTCGCGAAGAAGAGCGCTTCCTCAATACCTATCCGGCGGTATGGATGGCCGGTGGTTTCGACTACGACCGCGCCGCTTTCAGCCACCGCGAGCTGCACGAACTGGACGCCGGGTTTGAGTTTTATGCCCCGCAAACCATGCACACCCGCGATGGCCGCCGTCTGCTGGTCGGCTGGATGGGCGTGCCGGACGGCGAAGAGATGCTTCAGCCGACTCTTGCCAACGGCTGGATCCATCAGATGACCTGCCTGCGTGAGCTGGAGTTGATCGACGGTCAGCTCTACCAGCGTCCGCTGCGCGAGCTGACCGCTTTGCGCGGCGAAGCGCACGGCTGGCCGGGGAACGCCCTGCCGCTGGCGCCGATGGAAATCGCCCTGCAAACCGCCCGGAACGATACGTTAAGCCTCGATTTCGGCGGCGCGTTGACCCTTGAGCGCGATACCCGCGGGATTCGCCTGGCGCGACGCAGCCTCGCCGGCGACGAGATGCACTATCGTTACTGGCGCGGCGAGGTCCGTTCGCTGCGGATTTTCATCGACCGGTCGAGCGTGGAGATTTTCATCAACGACGGCGAGGGGGTGATGAGCAGCCGCTGCTTCCCGGCTTATCCGGCGCAGCTGATTTTCTCCGGCAGCGCGCCGGACGCATTCTGCTACTGGCCGCTGCGAACATGCATGGTAGAATAAGCGTTTTGCTTTCAGGCTCATGGCGTCGTAATGAAAACCAAACGCGTAACCATTAAAGATATCGCCGAACTGGCGGGCGTTTCCAAAGCGACCGCCAGCCTGGTGCTGAACGGGCGTGGCAAGGAGCTGCGCGTGGCGCAGGAAACGCGCGAGCGCGTGCTGGCGATTGCCCGCGAGCAGCACTATCAGCCGAGCATCCACGCCCGCTCGCTGCGCGACAACCGTAGCCACACCATCGGCCTGGTGGTGCCGGAAATCACCAACTACGGCTTTGCGGTCTTTTCCCATGAGCTGGAGATGCTGTGCCGCGAAGCGGGCGTCCAGCTGCTGATCTCCTGTACCGATGAAAACCCCGGTCAGGAGAGCATGGTGGTCAATAACATGATTGCCCGCCAGGTTGACGGTCTGATCGTCGCCTCCTGTATGCACAACGATGCCGACTACCTGAAACTCAGCGAACAGCTGCCGGTGGTGCTGTTTGACCGCTGTCCTAATGAAAGCGCGCTGCCGCTGGTGATGACCGATTCGATTACCCCAACGACGGAGCTGATTTCCCGCATCGCGCCTCAGCATAGCGATGAGTTCTGGTTTTTAGGCGGTCAGCCGCGTCTGTCGCCCTCCCGCGATCGTCTGGCCGGGTTTACGCAGGGTCTGGCCCGGGCGGGTATTGAATTGCGCCCGGAGTGGGTGATCAACGGCAACTACCATCCCAGCTCCGGCTATGAGATGTTCGCCGCCCTCTGCGCGCGTCTGGGAAGGCCGCCAAAGGCGCTATTTACCGCCGCCTGCGGGCTGCTGGAAGGGGTGCTGCGCTATATGAGCCAGCACCATTTGCTCGACTCCGACATCCACCTGGCGAGCTTTGACGATCACTATCTCTACGATTCGCTGTCGCTGCGTATTGATACCGTACAGCAGGATAACCGCCAGCTCGCCTGGCACTGCTACGATTTAATCAGTCAGCTGATCGAGGGCAACACGCCTGAACCGCTACAGCGCTACCTGCCGGCGACGCTGCAGTTTCGGCATCGGTGATTCACGCATCCAGCCCCGCGATCCGCACCAGATGAACGGTGAGCCACAGCAGCTCGTTGCCGCCGAGGGTGATATCGAGCTGGGCTTTGACGTAGTCGCGGATCAGCAGCGCGCAGCGGTAAGCCTCCGGATACGCCTTAATCACCTGCACCAGCAGAAAGCTGTCCCGCGCGCCGTCCAGCTCCCCCTCCTGTAAACGCTGGAGGAAAAACTGCATATGGACCAGAAAGCGCGAGTAGTTTATCGATTCGGTGTCTATCTGCTGCTTAAAGTGGTACTGCACGAGATTAAAAATATCCTTCAGCATTTTCACCGACTGCATGGTCTGCGCTACGTCGTCGCCCTCGCTCTGGCCGTTAACCAGATGAAAGGCGATATTCCCGGCTTCCTCCTCCGGCAGTTCAATCCCGTACTGCTGGCGAATAATCGTCACCGCCTCACTGGCGACGCGGAACTGCTGCGGATAAAAGCGCCTGACTTCCGGCAGCAGGCGGTTCTGAATAGCGATACCTTTGCGGCTGCGCTCGATGGCGAAAGTCAGATGGTCGGCGAGGGTAAAGAAAATCTGCTCGCGGACTTTGCTGGCGAGCTGCATATTGGCGCGGGAAATAATCATTGCGGCCATCTCAATGACCTCATCCGGAATGGCGGAGAGCGCCTCAAGATAGCCGCTGCGCGCGCCGAGCGCCTGGGTTACGAATAGCTTCTCTATCTTCTCCGGGGCGATTGCATCGCCGGGCCTGCTATTGAAACCAATGCCTTTCCCCATGACGATAACCTCCCTGTTATCGTCGTCCATCGAGAGCACGAGGCTATTATTGAGCACCTTCTGAACAATCATCTCTGCGACTCGTCGTGGTTGCCGTTTTGCGCGATGACATCCTTATACCACCAGAAGCTGCGTTTGCGGATCCTTTGCAGGCGCTTCAGGTCATCCTCGCCGCGATCGACATAAATAAAACCGTAGCGCTTGGCGTATCCCTGGTGAGTGCTGACCACGTCAATTGCCGCCCACGGACAGTAGCCCATCAGCTCGACGCCGTCGGCAATCGCCAGCCGCATCTGTGCGATATGCGCGTCGAGGAAAGCGATGCGATAGTCGTCATTCACCGTCCCGTCAGGCTCCAGCTTGTCCGGCGCGCCCATCCCGTTTTCGCTAATCAGAATCGGCAGACCATAGCGCTCGCACACTTTACGCAGCGTCAGACGCAGCCCAACCGGATCGACCACCCAGCCGTAGGGGGTTTTGCCGACCCATGGATTTTCCGCCGGACGATAAACCCCCTCTTCGCCCAGCATAATTTGCTGATCGCCCGCGCGGGGCGCAACGTCCCCGCCGTCGCCCCGGCTGGCGGCAATGGTGGCGGTCGAGTAGTAATTAATGGCGATAAAGTCCGGCCTCCCCTGCTGCAAAATCAGCGCATCCTCCGGCTGCAGTTCCGGCGCGAGGCCGCGATCCTGCATATAGGCCCACGCCAGGGCGTTGTAGCGCCCATGCACCGCAACATCCAGAAAGCTCCAGCAGCGCAGCGTCTCCCAGTTATGCGCGGCGATGGCGTCCTCCGGCTTACAGCTTTCGGCGTACATCGACGTGGTGTTTATCGCCGGGCCGATGCGCAGCCCGGGGAACTCACGGTGGCACAGGGCGAAGATCTGCGCCTGGGCCAGCATCATATGATGATTCTGCTGGTACAGCGCCTTCTTATCCGGCAGTTCACGATCGGCGGGCACGCCAATCGCGCCGGGATGCAGAATCATGGTGTTCTGTTCGTTGATGGTCAGCCAGAGCGGAACTTTGGCGGCAAATTCGCTGAACAGCAGCCTGGCATAGCGCACGAATGCCTCCCCGGTTTTGCGGTTCAGCCAGCCGCCTTTTAGCTCCAGCGCCCACGGCAGGTCGAAGTGGTAGAGCGTCACGATGGGGGTGATCCCGTGGCGCGTCAGGGTGTCGATCAGGCGGTGATAAAAGGCCAGCCCAACCGGATTCACCGGGCCATCGCCGTCAGGTATCACCCGCGACCAGGCCACCGAAAAACGGTAGGCCTTCAGCCCCATCTGCGCCATCAGCGCGACGTCCTCCTCCACGCGATGATAGTGGTCGCTGGCGATGCGGAAGTCCGCCGTTCCCGGCGGATGGCTAAGCATGTCGACTACCGACGGTCCTTTACCGTCTTCATTCCACGCGCCCTCAACCTGATAGGCTGAGGTGGACGCGCCCCACAGAAAACCGTCCGGGAACCGGGCCTGCTGTTGATAAATCATGGCTGCGCCTCCTTAACGGATTGCACCATCAGCGTCTCGCCGTAATCCACCCGGGCGGCGTCGGTAAAGCGCAGAGCGTGCTGCCCGTCGCCGTTGACCACAATGACTGGCGTAATCAGGTCGTATCCGGCCTGTTCGATGGCGGGAATATCAAAGCGGATCAGCACCTGCCCCGCCTCCACCCTATCCCCCACCTTCAGCGATGAGCTAAAGTGCTGGCCGTTAAGATTAACGGTATCAATACCGATATGGATCAGCAGCTCAACCCCGCTGTCGCTCTGCAGGCCAACGGCGTGGCAGGAGGGCAGAAACATCATCACCGTGCCGCTAAACGGCGCGCGCAGTACTCCCTCTTCGGGACGAATCGCCAGCCCCTCGCCCAGCAGACCGCCGGAAAAGACGTCGTCGTTCACTTCACTTAGCGCCACCACCTGACCGCGCAGCGGGCTTAATACTTCCGTCTCCCCCTCGCTTTTAGCGCTCGCCGCAGGCTGCGGCGCCTCGTCCACCGCTTCTTGTTCCTCAGGAACATCTTTGAAGGCGATAAACCAGGTCAAGGTAAAGGTCACCACGATGGAAATCGCGCAGGTCACCAGCGCATGAACGATGTTCATCGGGTTTTCACCGATAAACGCCGGCAGCGCCGCGAGGCCTGGCGAGACAAACGCGTAGCGCACCAGCCCGCTCACCCCGGCATAGACCCCGGCGCAGCCGCCGCCGATCATCGCGGCAATCAGCACGCGGCGGAACTTGAGCAGCACCCCGTACAGCGCCGGTTCGGTGATCCCCAGCAGTGCGGTAAATCCCGACGAGGAGGCCAGCTGGCGCAGGTTGCTATTTTTGGTTTTCAGCGCCACGCACAGCGTCGCCGCGCCCATCGCCACGTTTGAGGCCAGCATCCCCGGGCCGTTAATCATCTCGTAACCGCTTTTACTCAGCTGACCGGTGGCGATCGGCGTCATCGCCCAGGCGGTGCCGGTAATGATCAGGAAGGGCTGCAGGGTGCCCATCAGCATCGGGATTAACCAGCTGGCGTGGCGGTCGATAGCGCCCGCCCCCGCGGCCACCAGGTCGTTAAGCAAAATGCCCGCCGGGCCGACCACCACCAGCGCCAGCGGCGCGGTAATCAGCAGAATCAGCATCGGCTTAACGAAAAACTTGATAATCGATGGCGACACTTTTTCGGCGAAGCGCTCCACCCACGACATCAGCCACACGGTCAGAATAATCGGCAGCACCGAACCGGCGTAATCGGAAAGCAGGACGTTGATGCCGACAAAATCCACCGCTTTACCGGCCGCCAGCATCTGGCCGATGCCCGGATGCAGCAGCACGCCCGCGAGGGTCATCGCCAGAATCGGGTTGCATTCAAACTTCAGCGATGCGCCGTAGGCCAGCAGCACCGGCAGGAAGAAGAAGGCGGCGTCGGCAATAATATTCAGCAGCTGATACGTCGAGCTGGTTTCGCTAATCACCCCGGTGAGCTTGAGAATGGCCAGCAGCGCTTTAATCATCCCCGCGCCGGTAATCGCCGGGATCACCGGGGTAAAGGTGGTCGAAATAACGCTGATAATCCGGGCGACGATGCCGGCCGGCTTCGCGTTTTTATCGCCGCCTGCCGGGCCTTTTTTCTCCGGCAGCGCCTTATTGAGCAGGCGATAAACCTGCTGCACCTCATTGCCGATAACTATCTGGAACTGGCCGCCCTTCTCCACTACGCTGATCACGCCGGGAAGGGCGCCAATCTGCGCATCGTTAACCTTTGCGCGGTCGTTGAACTCCATGCGCAGCCGGGTCGCGCAATGGGTGAGCATACGGATGTTCTCCGCACCACCCACCGCGTGGAGGATTTTGTCTGCTGTTTCGTTATAGTTCATAGTGTTCCCTGGTGTTGGGGCAAAAAAAAAGACCAAAACAGAGACGCTCCCCTTGGCGGGAGAGCATTTCTATTTTGGTCTTGCCTGCTTTCGCAGTAGCACGCCATCATAAAAATGGGTTATTTCGGCGGATTATCTAAGCGGCCTTTGATGAATTCAATGATGACCGGACAAAAGTGTGAGCTGGATTAAGTAAATTCTTAAGTAAATATCAGCCGAAGGCCTGCTGACGAAGCCAGCTTTGTAATAGTTTGCCATTGGGGGTCATCTCGCTATCCTGGCGCACGCAGAGATAATAATCCCGGCCATCATCTATTGCCGCATCGAAGATTTTCACCAGCTCGCCGCTCTTCAGATAGGGAGCGATCAGCGGCTCGCGCATTAGCGCACAGCCCAGCCCGGCCTGTACGCCCGCCAGGGTTAGCAGACCATCCTCAAACATCGGCCCGGTCGATCGCGGCGGGCGCTTCACTCCCTGCTGCACAAACCACTGGTTCCACGTGGTGCGCTCCTCATCATGCAGCAGCGGCATCTGTAACAGCTGTTCCGGGGTATCAATATGCCCATGGAGGCGGAGAAAAGCCTGACTGCATACCGGAACCATTCTGCCGGAGATCAGCTTTTCGCTTTGATAGCCAACCCAGTGACCGTTGCCAAAGCGGATCGACATATCGGAAGCGTCGCTAAGATAGTTGCGGTGGTTGGCGTAAACCACGTTGATTTCGGTATGCGGATTCGCGTGCACGAATGACGGCAGCCGGGGAATAAACCAGCCCATGCCAAACAGCGGGATCAGGCTGATCGTCACCTGCTGGGTTTGCACCTGATCGACCAGGTGCTCAGTGGCCTGACGCAGCACGTTAAACGCCGCGCGGATCGAGCGGTAATACTCCCGCCCCTGCTGGCTGAGGGTCAGCCGTCGCCCCTGACGTTCGGTGAGCGGGATCTGCAAATAGCCTTCCAGCACTTTGAGCTGATGGCTGACCGCCGAGGGCGATATCGCCAGCTCCTGCGCCGCCAGGGTTACGCTGCCGAGGCGTGCGATCGCCTCGAAGGCGCGCACCGCCCGCAGCGGGGGATCGTTGGCCAACGTACTCTCCGACCAGCTAACCGGCCCCTCTGATTGTTCTGTTTTTTTCATATGTTGATTTTCTTAGCGCATTTCGCTATCCGATGCATTATTGAATTATATTTAAAATCATAAAGATAGTTAACCACACATTTATAATAAGAAAGAATATATGCGTATTTTACAATTTAATTCATTTGTTGGATGGTAGCTATTATTTGAGCACCTTGTCGGAACAATCAGTTGGACACACTCATACAACAAATCATCAACGGGGTCATGCTCGGCAGCATCTACGCCCTGATCGCGCTCGGCTACACCATGGTGTACGGCATCCTGCGCATTATTAACTTTGCCCACGGCGATATTCTGATGGTCGGCGCGTTGACCACGCTTTCCGGGATGCACGCGCTGAACGCCCATTTCCCCACTTTGCCGCCGCTGGCGCAGCTGGGGCTGGCGCTGGTGCTGGCCATGGCGGTCTGCGCCCTGCTGGCGATGGCGGTCGAACGCTTTGCCTACCGCCGCCTGCGCAACGCCCCGCGCCTGGCGCCGCTGATCTCCGGGATCGGCGTCTCGGTACTGCTGCAAACCGTGGCAATGATCGTCTGGTCGCGTAATCCGCTGATGTTCCCGCAGATCCTGTCAATGGATGCCATCGCCGTGACCCACGGCAGCACAGCGCATCCGCCGGCTCTCGTTACCGTCACCGGTATCGTCACCGTCGCGCTGGCCTTCGCGGTAATGCTTGGCTTGTGGCTGCTGGTGGAGTACACCCGTTTAGGTCGCGGTATGCGCGCGGTAGCGGAAAATCCGCGCATCGCCACGCTAATGGGCGTTAACCCTAACGCAATTATCGCCCTCACTTTCGCCATCGGCGGCATATTCGCCGCGCTCGCTGGCGTCATGATGGCCAGCAACTACGGCAATGCCAGCTTCTCCATGGGCTTTCTGCCCGGCATTAAAGCCTTTACCGCCGCGGTGCTCGGCGGCATCGGTAATATTCGCGGCGCGATGATCGGCGGCCTGCTGCTGGGCCTTATCGAATCTCTTGGCGCAGGCTATCTCGGGGACCTGACCCACGGCGTCTTCGGCAGCAACTACCAGGATATCTTCGCCTTTATGGTGCTGATCCTGGTGCTGGTCTTCCGCCCGGCCGGTTTGCTCGGCGAACGCGTCGCGCACCGGGCTTAGGAGAAAAATCATGACAACGGCACAACTCGATACGCCTGTCGTCTCCCGCCGCTTCTGGTCCGGGATGACCCTGTTGGTCTGCGCGCTGCTGGTCGCGCCGATGGTCGCCAGCCAGCTCGGCGGCAACTACTGGGTGCGAGTCATCGACTTCGCCCTGCTCTACGTTATGCTGGCGCTGGGGCTGAATATTGTGGTCGGCTACACCGGCCTGCTGGATATGGGCTTTATCGCCTTTTACGCCGTCGGCGCGTATCTGGCGGCGCTGCTGGCCTCGCCGCATCTGCTGGACGTCTTCCCGATTTTAAATAGCTGGTTTCCGGACGGCCTGCACACCTCCTGGCTGGTGATTATTCCGCTCGCCGCGCTGCTGGCGGCAGGCTGCGGTATCGTGCTGGGCGCGCCGACGCTCAAGCTGCGCGGCGACTATCTGGCCATCGTCACCCTCGGGTTCGGTGAAATTATTCGCATCCTGATGCGCAACCTCGACCGTCCGGTCAACATCACCAACGGCGCAAAAGGCATTTCCGGGGTCGATTCGCTGAATCTGTTCGGCCTCAAGTTTAGCGGCGTCTATCACTGGTTTGGCTTTAAAGTCCCGGCGCTGTGGCTGTGGTACTACCTGCTGATGCTGGCGATCGTGGCGATTATTTTCGTCTGCCTGCGGCTACAGCATTCACGCATTGGTCGGGCCTGGCACGCGATCCGCGAGGACGAAGACGTCGCCCGCGCGATGGGCATCAACCTGCGTAATTACAAACTGCTGGCTTTCGCTATCGGCGCCTCATTCGGCGGCGTGGCGGGCGCGCTGTTCGGCGCATTTCAGGGCTTTGTTTCGCCGGAATCCTTTACCCTGCAGGAGTCGATTGCGGTCCTGGCGATGGTGGTGCTGGGCGGGATGGGGCACATCCCCGGCGTGATCCTCGGCGCGGTGCTGCTGACCGCGCTGCCGGAACTGCTGCGCAGCCAGGCGGCGCCGGTACAGCAGGCGCTGTTTGGCGAAGTGCTGATTGACCCGGAAGTATTGCGCCAGCTGTTCTACGGTCTGGCGCTGGTGCTGGTCATGCTGCTGCGCCCGCAGGGCATCTGGCCCGCGCGACATCAAGGAGCAAAAGCATGAGCCTGTTAAGCGTACGCCATATGACCAAGCGTTTTGGCGGTCTGACGGCGGTCGACAACGTATCGCTGAGCATCAACGAGGGCGAAATCTACGGCCTGATTGGCCCCAACGGCGCGGGAAAAACCACCTGTTTTAATCTGATTACCGGGCTTTACCCGGCGGACAGCGGCGAGTTCGCTATCGGCGGCGAAGCCTATTTTCCGAAGAATATTGAGAAAGTGACCGCCGCAGGGATCGCCCGCACTTTTCAGAACGTGCGGCTGTTTAACGACATGTCGGTGCTGGAGAACGTAATGGTGGGCCGCCACGTGCGCACCCGTAATGGCCTGTGGGCCGCGCTCTCCCGCCATAAACGCGCCCGCGCCGAGGAAGCGCAAACCCGCGAGCTGGCCTGGCACCTGCTGGATTATACCGGTATCGCGCAGTTCGCCCACTACCGCGCCTGCGACCTCGCCTACGGCCACCAGCGGCGGCTGGAGATTGCCCGCGCGCTGGCGACCGATCCGCGACTGTTAGCGCTGGATGAACCAGCGGCCGGGATGAACGCCGCCGAGAAGATGGCCCTTGGCGAACTGCTGCTGCGTATTCGCGACGACGGCAAAACGCTGCTGATGATTGAGCATGACGTCAAGCTGGTGATGGGGATCTGCGATCGCCTGATGGTGCTGGATTACGGCAAAACGTTAACCAGCGGCACGCCGGATAGCGTACGCCGAGATCCGGCGGTGATCGCCGCCTGGCTGGGAGGCAGCGCCCATGTCTGATTTATTAACCGTTAACCAGCTTAGCGTCCACTACGGCGGCATCCAGGCGGTGCGCGACGTCTCATTCAGCGTGAAAGAGGGCGAGCAGACCACGCTTATCGGCGCCAACGGCGCGGGCAAAAGCTCCACCGTCCGCGCCATTACCGGGCTGGAACCCTTTAGCGGCGAAATTCTGTTTAACGGCAAACCGATACGCAAACGTCGGGCCGAATCCCTGCTGCGCGAAGGACTCGTGATGGTGCCGGAAGGACGCGGCATCTTTGCGCGCATGACGGTGCTGGAAAACCTGCAAATGGGCGCCTGGCTACGACGCGACGCGACGGCGGTCAAACAGGAGATGCGCGCCATCTTCGCTAATTTCCCGCGCCTCGCCGAACGCCAGCATCAGCTGGCGGGGCTGCTCTCCGGCGGTGAACAGCAGCTGCTGGCGCTCAACCGCGCCCTGCTCAGCCAGCCGCGCCTGCTGATCCTCGACGAGCCGTCAATGGGCCTGGCGCCGCTGATGGTCGAGAACATTTTTCGCGTTATCGCCACCCTGCGCCAGCGCGGCGTCGCGCTGCTGCTGATCGAGCAGAACGCACGCCTGGCGCTGGAGGCGACCGACAGCGCCTGGGTGATGGACAGCGGCAGCATCGTCGAGCGCGGTCAGTCGCAAACGCTGCTGGCCGACGATCGTATTGCACAGATTTATTTGGGCGAAATGCCCGTTTAACACACCAACCAGCATCAGGGAAAAACAATGAAAACCGTAAAAATCAGCGCGCTCAGCGCCGCTATTCTGCTCAGTGGTTTTGCCTCATCCGCCGCGTGGTCCGCGGCCAGCGAAACCGTCATTATCGGCCTGGCAGGCCCGCTCACCGGCCCTTCCGCGCGTATCGGCAAGGATCTGGAAAACGGCGCGCAGCTGGCGATTGACGATATCAACAAGCAGCACCCGACCATCGGCGGCAAGGCGGTGACCTTCAAGCTGCAATCGGAAGACGATCAGTCCGACCCACGCACCGCCGTCGCCGTCGCCCAGCGTCTGGTGGATAGCGGCGTCGCGGGCGTCGTCGGCCACTGGAACACCGGCACCAGCATTCCCGCTGCGCGGGTTTACCACGATGCGGGCATCGCCCAGGTCGCGCCGGTCGCCACCGGACACGCCTACACCAAACAGGGTTTCGACACCAGCTTCCGCGTGATGGGCCACGACGATGACGGCGGACAGTTTGCCGGACAGTACGCGGTACAAACCCTGAAGGCCAAACGCATCGCGGTCATCGATGACCGTACCGCCTTCGGCCAGGGGCTGGCGGATGAGTTTATTAAGTCGCTGGAAGCGCAGGGAATCAACATCGTCGACCGCCAGTACGTCGATGACAAAACCGTCGACTTCAGCGCCGTGCTGACCGCTATCCGCAGCAAAAACGCCGATCTGATTTTCTTTGGCGGCGTCGATAGTCAGGCCGCCCCGCTGGCGCGCCGCATCAAACAGCTGGGCATGAACGCCACCCTGATGGGCGCAGGCGGCTTCGTTAGCCAGACCTTCCTCCAGTTGGCGCAAAAAGAGGGCGACGGCGTGGTGGCGCTGGAGCCGGGACTGCCGGTTGAGCAGATGCCGGGCGGTAAAGCCTTCGAGCAGGCCTACCAGTCGCGCTATCACACCCATATCGAACTGCACGCGCCGTTCGCCTATGACGCTACCCGCGTGCTGGTCGCGGCGATGGAAAAAGCCGACTCCGTCGATCCCGCCGACTATCTGCCCGCCCTGCGCGCCATTAACTACGCCGGCGTGACCGGACAAATCGCCTTTGATAAAGAGGGCAACCTGAAATCGCCAACCTTTACCGTTTATAAAGTCGTCGACGGCAAATGGCAGCCGCAAACCGTACTCGGCGGCGCAACAACGAAGTAACGCAGTGAGGCAATGTGATGAGTGATAATAACGAGCTGGGCATTCTCGCCCGCCGCAAAATTGAAGCAGAAATAATCAAGCCGATTTACGACATCCTGGTGCGGGAGATAGGTAAGGCTCGCGCCCAGGCGGTCATCGGCGAAGCGATTGAAAACGCTGCGATTGAGGCGGGGAAAGCCTTTGCCCGCCAGGAGCCGAACGGCGCGGATATTCGCAGCTTTGTCGCGCTGCAGTATCTGTGGGAAAAAGATAACGCCCTGGAGGTCAAGGTACTGGACGCCGACGACCAGCAGTATAACTACAACGTGAACCGCTGCCGCTACGCCGAGATGTACCACGAAATGGGCCTCGGCGAGATTGGCCATCTGCTCTCCTGCGCCCGCGACGATAAGTTTATCGTCGGCTATGCCCCGGATGTGGAGCTGACCCGTACCACCACCATTATGCAGGGTGGAAAGTGCTGCGACTTCCGCTATCGCGTGAAAAAGGATAAGCCATGATAACCGTCAACGGCGCACGTCTGTGGTCGACGCTCAACGAGATGGCGCAGCTCGGCGCCACGCCGGCGGGCGGCGTGACCCGACTGGCGCTTAGCGAAGAGGACCGCCAGGCGCGCAATCTGCTGCGCCAGTGGGCGCGTGAAGCTGGCTTCCCCTGCGAAGTCGACAGTATGGGGAATATGTTTATTCGCCGCCGCGGTAAACATTCGCATCTGCCCCCGGTATTGACCGGTTCGCACGTCGATTCCCAACCGCTCGGCGGCCGCTATGACGGCATTTACGGCGTCCTCGCCGGGCTGGAGGCGCTGCGCACGCTGAACGACCGCGGCATTGCGACCGAACGCGATATCGTGCTGGTGAACTGGACCAACGAAGAAGGGGCGCGCTTTGCCCCGGCGATGCTGGCGTCCGGCGTCTGGGCCGGGCAGTTTAGCGAGTCCTTCGCGCTCGCCCGCGAAGATCGCGACGGCATCAGCGTCGGCGAGGCGCTGGAGGCTATCGGCTATCGCGGGGAGCGTCCTGCCACCGCCTGCCCGCTCCACGCCTGCTACGAAGTGCATATCGAACAGGGGCCGATTCTGGAAGAAGAAGGCGTTGATATCGGCCTCGTTCACGCGGCAATGGGCCAGCGCTGGTTCAACGTCACCCTGGAGGGCTTTTCCGCACACGCCGGAACCACGCCGATGGGCAGCCGCCGCGACGCGCTGACCGCCTTCGCCGAGCTGGCGCTGGCGGTGGAGCAAATCGGCATCGCCCATAATCCAGACGGGCGCGCGACTATCGGGATGGCGCAGGTCATTCCGGGATCGCGCAACGTAGTACCGGGAGGCGTGGCGTGCAGCGTCGAATTTCGTCATCCGCAATCCCCGGCGCTGGAAGCCATGGAACGGGCGCTGCATCGTGCCGCTGAAGCGCTGGCGGCGCGCGGCGTGGCGGCAAACGTCGAGCGCATTTTTGATTATGCGCCCATTGCTTTTGATCGCGAGTGTCTGGCGCGCAGCCAGCGAGCGGCGGACGAACTGGGCTATAGCGCGCGAACCATGGTCTCCGGCGCCGGTCACGATACCTGCTATATCAGCAAGGTCGCGCCCGCCAGCATGATTTTCATACCCTGCGAGAAGGGAATTAGCCATAACGAGGCGGAAAATATTCTGCCCGCATGGGCCGAGAAAGGGGCTAACGTGCTGCTCAACAGTTTACGCCTTGCCGCCGATGAGCTGCCCGCTCGCAGCGCGACGTAAAACGCGATACAGCCCACGCCAGCCAGGGCCGTGGGCTATTGCCGATCAATGCTTTTTGCGGTTGCGGCGCATATCGATAGTCACCGCCGCGACGATAATGATGCCTTTAATAATATCCTGCACGTAGGCGTCAACGCCGACAAAGGTAAACCCGCTCTTAATCAGGCCGAGGATCATGGCGCCGATTAAAGTGCCGGTGATGCGCCCTACCCCGCCCATCAGGCTGCTGCCGCCGATAACCGCCGCGGCGATCGCATCCAGCTCGTAGGACATTCCCATGCTCGACTGGCCGCTGCTGACGCGCGCCGCCAGCACTACGCCTGCAAGGCCGGAGAGCGCCCCGGCGATGGTATAGACGATCACCAGGTATTTATTCACGTTGATACCGGAGACCTTCGCCGAGGTCATATTGCCGCCGATAGCATAAACGTATTTACCGTAGCGGGTATGCTTCAGGGCGATGTGGAAGACCGCAGCAACGACGAAGAAAATAATCACCGGCATCGCGCCCTGACCGATGGCGGTGAAGCTGTCGGATAAGAAGCTAATCGGGTTGCCCTGAGTGTAATACTGCGCCAGACCGCGCGCCGACACCATCATCCCCAGGGTGGCAATAAACGGCGGGATGCCGGTGCGGGTCACCAGAAAACCGTTGGTTAAGCCGCACAGAAGACCGACGCCGATGCCGGCGCCAATCGGGATTATCGCCGGCATATTGACCAGCGACGGGAACATCGGCGACAGGCTGTCGGAGGTTTGCGCGAGGCTCGCCGCCACCACGGCGGCGAGCGCGATCACCGAACCGGAGGAGAGGTCAATCCCGGTGGTAATAATGACCTGAGTAACCCCGACTGCGATAATACCGATAATCGCTACCTGTAAAACAATTAATATCAGGCGATTGGTGTTTAATAAAAAGGACTGGTCGCGGACGTACCAGCCGGCAATTTCAAAAGTCAGGGCAATCACCAGCATGACGATAAATATGCCGGTATCTTTCGGCAGCCGGTGGCGTAATTGCCCAAAGAAAGAGGGTTTCTCATCGATCGGGGTCGCCGTTATTTTCATATTGCTCATTCTCTGTGCCTCAATGGGATGCCAACGACAAAATGGTTTCCTGATCGGCGTCCTCTTTATCGAGGATGCCGGTAATCCGACCTTCATGCATCACCATCACCCGGTCGCTCATCCCGAGAATTTCAGGTAATTCAGAAGAAACCATAATGACCGCCACGCCGCGGTTGGCCAGTTCGCTAATCAGATGATATATTTCCGCTTTCGCCCCGACGTCAATTCCGCGGGTCGGCTCATCGAGAATGAGTATTTTCGGCTGAGCCAGCAGCCAGCGGGCAATAAGCACCTTCTGCTGATTGCCGCCGCTAAGGTTATTAATAATCTGATCCATGGTGGGGGTTTTAATATTCAGGCGGCGGATCTGCTCCATACAGTCCTCGGCCATTTTTAGGTGCTGAACAAAACCGGTTTTACCGATATATTCCGGCATTTTGACGATACTCATATTCTCCAGCACCGACAGTACGAGGAACAGGCCGGACTTTTTGCGGTCTTCCGTCAGCAGCGCCATCCCTTTTTCAATCGCCGTTGAAGGCGAATCAATAGTGACCGGCACACCGTCAATCAGCACTTCGCCGCTATCGGCTTTCTCCATGCCGAACAGGCTTTCCATCACTTCGCTACGCCCGGCCCCCACCAGCCCCGCCACGCCGAGGATCTCCCCGCGGCGCACGCTAAAGTTGATATCGTGAAAGACCCCCTTGCGCGACAGGTTGCGCACGGTCAGCACCTCTTCGCCAATGGTATTATTGAATTTGGGAAAGAGCTGGGTAAGCTCCCGCCCGACCATCCGGGTAATCAGCGACTGGCGGGTAAACTCGGTGGTAGGTTGACTTCCTACCCAGGTGCCGTCGCGAAATACGCTGATCTCATCGGTAATGGTGAAAATTTCATCCATCTTATGGCTAATATAAATAATGGCTTTTCCCTGCTGGCGTAAATCGCGAATAATGGTAAACAGATGCGCCACTTCGCTCTCGGTTAATGCCGAGGTCGGTTCGTCCATAATCACAATATCCGCATTCCACGAAACCGCTTTGGCAATCTCCACCATCTGCTGGGCGGCGATGCTTAATTCCCCTACCAGGCGATCGGCGGATAAACGAATATTCAGTTTATTCAGTAGTTCCTGAGTCTGCCGGGCAAGCTGGCGATGATCGACGAAACCGTATTTCATCGGCTCGCGACCGAGCCAGATATTTTCAGCCACCGTCATATGCGGTACCAGATTAAGCTCCTGATGGATCATCGAGATCCCGGAGCGCAGCGCATCCATCGTATCCTGAAACTGGACCGGCTCCCCTTTGACGCGGATCGCGCCCTTATCGGGACGGTAGATCCCGATCAGGCATTTCATCAGCGTGGATTTCCCGGCGCCGTTTTCGCCCATCAGCGCGTGCACCGTCCCCGGACGCACGCGTAATGAGACGTTGTCGAGCGCCTTCACGCCGGGGAAGAATTTGCTGATCCCTTCGGCTTCAAGTGCAAAAGCGTTCATACTTCACCTCCGTACCCTGAATGACTATTTCTGGTTGCGATTGATGAATTCAGCCATGTTGTCTTTGGTGATCAGCTGGTAAGGGACGTCGATGACCTTTTCCACTTTTTCGCCATTGGCCAGCTTAATAGCGGCATCTACCGCGCCTTCGCCCTGCCCTTTGGCATCCTGGAAAATCGTGGCGATCATCTTGCCGTTTTTAAGCATTTGCAGGGCATCTGGCGTTCCGTCCACCCCGGCAATCAGGATATGGTTGGGGTTTTTCCCCAGCGCCTGCAGCGCGCCGATGGCCATTTCATCGTTATTGGAGGCGATCGCCTGAATGTCTTCGCCGCTGGTCATCCAGTTGCTGACTACGTCAACGGCGTCGTTACGCATAAATTTGGCGGTCTGCTTCTGCACGATTTTGATATCGGGGTATTTCGCCACCACCTCTTCGACCCCTTTGGTCCGGTCGCGGGTCGATTCATTCGCCAGGTCGCCGAGCAGAATGGCTACGTTGCCCTTGCCGTTCATCGCTTTGGCTAGCGCTTCCATCTGTAAGCGCCCCGCCAGCACGGAGTCGGAGCCGACGTAGGCCATTTTATCGGTCAGCTGCGCCTGCGGACGACGGTTAACGAAGATCAGCGGAATGCCCGCTTTGGTCGCCTGGTCCATAATCGGTTTGACCGCGTTGGTATCGACCGGGTTAACGATAATGGCGTCGACGCCCTGGCCAATAAAATTCTGCACCTGCTGTAGCTGCTGCGAGACGTCGCCCTTCGCATCTTCCATCTGTGACTTCACGCCCTCTTTTTGCATCTCTTTTTGCATGGCGGTGCGCAGAATGGTCAGGAAGTTGTCATCAAAAAGCGCCATAGAAACACCGACCGAAATATCTTTCGCCATCACGACCGCTGGCAGCATGCAGGCTATCAAAGAGGCAACAACCGTTTTCTTGATATTCATAGTTGATCCTTTATTCACAGGTACATCGGTTAGGTAAGGTAAAATGAAAAATTAGTTTCATTAATTGTGCATTAAGCGCCTGCTTTTTCAGCGTTTCGGAAAAACAGGCTTCGCGCTACGTCATTTTTTAATGCCGACCGCCATCACAAAATTCAGTTGTTTTAAAATGATTTTCTGAAACATCAGTCCATTTATAACGAGGTGAAAATTACAGACCGTTTATTTCATTAACAACACATATGAAACGTTTATAAGTAAATAACCGAAATGAAAATTTTAAAACTGCGTGTTAACAGAACTTTGACACACATCTAACATTGACGCATAAATGCGCAAAAAATGAGAGGCAGGCGACGGTTTGCCGCCCGGCGCGGCGATAGCGGCAGCGGTTTAAAACGGGACAGGAGATACGGTGTAAAAAGGGATGTCGCCCGGCAGGCCGCGGGCGCTCAGTCGACGTTTTCAGCGCTATAGAGGATAAACTCGACCTTGCCGTCACGAAAGAGATGGGGCTGATAGCCGGTTTCCAGGTGGCGCAGGGCCAGCTCCACCGCCAGCCTGGCATGCTGATGAGGATTTTGATCGACCGTCAACGCCATCCCACCCTGCGCCAGCTGTTCGCGGGTGGTGCTATAGCGTTCATGAGTAACCCAACAGCACTTACCATAACGGCGATGGCGGGCCAGCGCCTGCGCCACCAGACTATTGCCCAGACCGGTATTGTAGATGCCCACCGCGTCGCGGTTACGGTTCAGAGCTTCTTCCAGCAAACGGTCGATCCGCTGCCGGTTATCCTCACCCGCCAGCACCTCACCAAGCTGCAGATGCGGAAAGCGCTGGCTTATCACCTCGCGAAATCCCTGAATCCGCGAGCGGTGGGCGCTGAAATCCTGACGACCGCTGAGCATCAACACTTCCCCGGGCTGATGGGCCATCAGCCCCATCATCATGCCCGCGGTACGTCCCGCCTGCTGCTGATCGATTCCCACGTGGCAAAGCCTCTGCGCGCCGGGCAGGTCGGTGACCAGCGTAATTACCGGTACGTTTGCTTCGCGACACTGGCGCAGGGCTTCGTAGACCAGCGGATGTTCGTTGCCGAAGACAATTATCGCATGGCGCTTTTTACTGCTGCGAAGAAGGCTTTTCGCCAGTTTTTCCGGGGAGGATTCCGCCACCAGCGTGCGGTGCAGCGTCAGTCGGCGATAGCCAAGGCTATCCGCCACGTCGGCGAAATCCTGCGTCAGGCGAGAGAAAAAGCGCGAGTCGTTAGCGCTCAGGAACACTTCGATTTGCCAGGGCAGACGACGTTCTTCCGGCAAAATACGCTTTAAACCGGCTTCACGCGCCGCCTGCAGCACCCGGCGCGTGGTTTCCGGCGACACGCCGCCGCGTTCGTTAAGCACCCGGTCAACCGTCGCCACGCCCACGCCGATCCGTTTAGCCAGCGCCGCCAGTGAAATGCTTTTCATCGTTCCCCTCACCCATGATGGAAATCCATCAAAACGCCCGTGTTGGTCAGTGTAGCAAACAGATTAATTTGGCAACGCTAAATCCCTCTTTCTGGAGAACAAAATGACCTGCATTCGTTTTGCGTTATTAGGCAGCGGTTTTATAGGCCAGGTTCACGCCGCCAACCTCGCTCGCCATGAGCGAACCGTTCTGGCCATGGTGGCGGACGCCGAGCCCGAGCGGGCGAAAACGCTGGCCTCCCGCTACGGCGCGCGGGCAACAACCGTCGCCGAGGCCATCAGTAGCGATGCCATTGATGCGGTGCTCATCGCCAGCTCGACCCCTTCACATGCGGAACTGCTGGAGGCCGCCGCGCGCGCCGGGAAGGCCGTTTACTGCGAAAAACCGATCGACCTTTCGCTGACCCGCGCGCGCCAGGTTGTCGACAGGGTTTTGCCGCTCGGCGTGCCGGTGACCGTGGGCTTTAACCGCCGCTTTGACGCCAGCCACCAGCAGCTGCGTCGCCAGGTCGAGGCTGGCGTTATCGGTAAAATTGAACTGGTGCAGATGGTGTGCCGGGCATCGGTTATGCCGCCGCTGGCGTATCTGCGCAGCTCCGGCGGCCAGATGCGCGACCAGGCAATCCACTTTTTCGATCTGCTGCGTTTTCTTACCGGCGATGAAGTGACAACGGTTGCCGCCATGGGAGAGGCGCTGGCGCTGCCGGAGCTCGCCGGGATCGGCGATGTCGATACCTCCATTCTCATGCTGCGGATGCGCGGCGGCGCGCTGGCGCAGCTGGACAACACCCGGCGCACCGGCCACGGCTACGATGAACGTATCAGCCTGCTCGGCCCGGAGGGCGTGCTGGAGTCCGGCAGTCAGGCCTCGCGCGGCGTGACGCTGTGGCAGGGAGCGCGCTGCATTCAGCCCGGCCTCTATCCGGACTGGTTCAGCCGCGTCGAGGAGTCGTACTACGCGCATCTGGATGCTTTTGTCCGCTCGCCAGGCGGAGAAGAGGAGCCGGACCTGCCGGGGCTGCTGGACGGGCTGCGGGCGCAGGCTATCGCCGAAGCCGCCGTGCTTTCCCTGCAGCAAGGGCAATTTGTCAGCGTCGAACCGCTGGCGTAAAAAAGCCCCGTATGCGGTCGGCATACGGGGCAACGGCGCGCCGTTAACGCTCCTCGTTAAATATTACGCCAATCTGCCGCCGCACTTCATCCATGACGCTCAGGTTTTCCAGAACTCTGGTCAGCGGGCGAATCGGCGAATCCGTGAGCCCTTGCCCCACGCACCAGGCAAAATGTTCGGCCTGATAAAACAGCTGGTCGTAGCGGTTACGCGGCTCTTCCCAGCGCAGTACCTGTCCCCCCTGGCTGGCGGCGAGGGTAAAATTCCCCGGCGCATAGAATTGCCCGTCAAGGACCAGGGTCGCGTCGCGCCCGGCCACCACCGCGCCGCCCGGCGTATTGCTGAATAGCGTGGTGTTGAGCAATCCCTGTAAGCCGTTTTCCCAGTTAAACAGCATCGAAATTTGCCCATTGATGCCCCTTTGGGCGGGGCGCCCGCGGGCGACAATGTCCTGCGGCACGCCGCCGACCATCACGCTGAATGAGGTCAGATAGCTGCCGAGATCCATCATCGGTCCACCGGCAAGATCGGCATTAAAAATGCGATGATCCGGAGTAAAATATTCACCGTGATCGGCGAGCAGCGTATGCAGATCGCCCAGCACGCCGTCATCCAGCAGCTGGCGAATCACGTCATATTTCGGTGCGTAATCGCACCACATCGCCTCCATCGCCAGCTTCCCCTGTTTCAGGGCTTCTGCTTTTAGCGCCGCGCCTTCCCGCCGGTTCAGCGCAAACGGCTTTTCAATCAGTACATGTTTGCCCGCCTGCAGAACCCGCAGCCCGTCCGGGAAGTGGTGGTTATGCGGGGTGGCAACGTAAACCGCATCAATCTCCGGCCGCGCCAGCATTTCATCCACCTGAGCGTAAGCCTGCGGGATCCCCCAGCGGGCGGCAAAGCTGTCGGCCTTTTGTTGCGTCCGCGAGGAGACGGCAACCACCCGCTGGCGGCTGAGCTCTTTTAACGATTTCACAAAGCGCTCGGCAATCCAGCCGGGGCCAATAATGGCCCAGCGCAGCGAGGGGATCGCCGCAGCGGCAGGATGGCGCGGTTTTGGTAACTGTGACGGGAACATAGCGGCTCCTTATTTTTATGGGTCTGGCGAGACACTATAAGCAGGCGCTGGAAGGACAAATATCGAATTGATGATGGAATTCCATCATCAATAAATTGCTTGTCAAAATAGCGGGAGTCGCAGATAGTCCGCTGCGACTTATCACTCTCAAGGAATCAGAAATGATAAAAAGTTCGTGGCGTAAAATTGCAATGCTAGCCGCCGCCGTTCCGCTGCTGCTGGCGAGCGGCGCACTGTGGGCCAGTACCGATGCTATCCATCAGAAGCTGACAGATCTCGAGAAGCGTTCAGGCGGCAGGTTGGGCGTGGCGCTAATCAACACGGCAGATAATTCTCAAATCTTATATCGCGGCGACGAGCGTTTTGCCATGTGCAGCACCAGTAAAGTGATGGCCGCCGCCGCGGTATTAAAACAGAGCGAAAGCAATAAAGAGGTGGTAAATAAAAGGCTGGAGATTAACGCAGCCGATTTGGTGGTCTGGAGTCCGATTACCGAAAAACATCTCCAGAGCGGAATGACGCTGGCTGAGCTAAGCGCGGCGACGCTGCAATATAGCGACAATACGGCGATGAATCTGATCATCGGCTACCTTGGCGGGCCGGAAAAAGTCACCGCCTTCGCCCGCAGTATCGGCGATGCCACCTTTCGTCTCGATCGTACGGAGCCCACGCTGAATACCGCCATCCCGGGCGATGAGCGTGATACCAGCACGCCGCTGGCGATGGCTGAAAGCCTGCGCAAGCTGACGCTTGGCAATGCGCTGGGCGAACAGCAACGCGCCCAGTTAGTCACCTGGCTGAAAGGCAATACCACCGGCGGGCAAAGCATTCGCGCGGGCCTGCCTGAAAGCTGGGTGGTCGGCGATAAAACCGGCGCCGGAGATTACGGCACCACCAATGATATTGCGGTTATCTGGCCGGAAAATCACGCTCCGCTGGTATTAGTCACCTACTTTACCCAGCCGCAGCAGGATGCGAAAAACCGCAAAGAGGTGTTAGCCGCAGCGGCAAAAATCGTGACCGAAGGGCTTTAAGCCGGGAACAGGTCCGTTCTGCAACACTCTGTACTCTGCTCCCGGGGGCGGCGCTCAACGCGCCTTGCCGGGCTACGGGTTCATTGCCGTCTGCGGACCGGTAGCCCGGACAGGCGCAACGCGCCGCCCCCGGGACAGCCTGAACAGACAGCCGCCCAATATTAGTCGGTGATTTTAAACGTCAGCGCATAACCGCTGGTTTTACCTTCATCACGCGCGCCGCCCATCTGATAGACCCGCACCGTATATTGACCGCTGACGGCCAGACGCTGCTCAAAGGTATCTCCGCTCATTGAACCGTTATAAATGGCATTATTATCAGGCGCGATAACATTAAAATAAGGATGCGGCCACGGGCTCGTCATGCTGATATGCATCATCTGGCCCGCTTTCGCCATCAGCGTAAAATCATTGATATCGTTCCCGGTCACGGTACTTTTTATTATCGTACCGCTGCTGCCTTTATCAAAATGGACGGCATTACTGTTTATTTTATCACTTGCCATTGATAACACTGACGCTAATAAATAACTTGCACAGATCACGCTGCCAACAATTAGCTTTATTTTTTTCATTTAATTAACACCTTATGTTTTTTATGCGCGCTGTTATAGCATATAAGATGCATGGAGTAAGCTACTTCTAAATAGAGTCACGTATTTAAGGTTTAAAATCCGGAGCGGTATTTTAAAAAATCGCTATGCCTGTTCATCAGAAAAGGGGGAAATTTCGTACGTAATACAGCCTCGGAGATCGCTGCGATAGGTTTCCTAATCGCAATCCTGCTTCCTTATAACCTGCTGTAAGGCAGCGGGTTAGCTCTTGATGAAATGCGAGTGCAGGATGAAAGTCGCTTTGTAAGTGCTAAAAAACCCCGGCAGGCCGGGGTTTTGCTTTCACGCCACGCAATCACTTCTGCGGGCGCATTGCCGGGAACAGGATCACGTCGCGGATGGTATGGCTGTTGGTAAACAGCATCACCATGCGGTCGATACCAATGCCCAGGCCAGCGGTCGGCGGCAGGCCATATTCCAGCGCGGTGACGTAGTCTTCGTCATAGAACATCGCTTCGTCATCCCCCGCCGCTTTGGCGTTGACCTGATCCTGGAAACGCTGCGCCTGATCTTCCGCATCGTTAAGCTCGCTAAAGCCGTTGCCTATTTCACGCCCACCGATAAAGAACTCGAAGCGGTCGGTGATTTCCGGGTTCACGTCGTTACGGCGCGCCAGCGGCGAAACCTCCGCCGGATACTCGGTGATAAAGGTCGGCTGGATCAGATGCGCTTCCGCGACTTCATCGAAAATTTCGGTGACGATACGCCCCAGTCCCCAGCTCTTCTCAACGTGAATACCGATGGATTCCGCCAGCGCTTTTGCCGCATCGAAGTTATCCAGATCCGCCATCTCGGTTTCCGGACGGTATTTCTTGATCGCTTCGCGCATGGTCAGTTTTTCAAACGGCTTGCCGAAGTCGAACACCTGGTCGCCGTACGGCACTTCGGTTTTACCCAGCACGGTCTGCGCCAGCGTGCGGAACAGAGACTCGGTCAGTTCGATCAGATCTTTATAATCCGCATACGCCATATAGAGTTCCATCATGGTGAACTCTGGGTTATGACGTAAAGAAATACCTTCGTTACGGAAGTTACGGTTGATCTCGAATACCCGTTCAAAGCCGCCGACCACCAGCCGTTTCAAATACAGCTCCGGCGCGATGCGCAGATACATATCCAGATCGAGCGCATTATGATGGGTGATAAACGGACGCGCGGAAGCGCCGCCGGGGATCACCTGCATCATCGGGGTTTCCACTTCCATAAAGCCGCGCGCGACCATGAACTGACGCATGGTGGCGAGGATCTGCGAACGCACTTTGAAGGTGTGGCGCGACTCTTCATTGGAAATCAGATCCAGATAACGCTGACGATAGCGCGCTTCCTGATCCTGCAGGCCGTGAAACTTGTCCGGCAGCGGGCGCAATGCCTTGGTCAGCAGGCGCAGCTCGGTACAGTGAATGGAGAGTTCGCCGGTCTGGGTTTTAAACAGCTTGCCGCGGGCGGCGATGATGTCGCCGAGATCCCATTTCTTAAACTGTTCGTTGTAGACGCCTTCCGCCAGATCGTCGCGCGCGACGTACAGCTGAATGCGGCCGCCGACGTCCTGTAAAGTGACGAAAGAGGCTTTACCCATAATGCGGCGAGTCATCATGCGGCCAGCCACGGAGACCTCGACGTTCAGAGAGGTGAGCTCGTCGTTTTCCTTACCATCGAACTCCGCATGAAGCTGGTCAGAAGTGTGGTCACGGCGAAAATCGTTCGGGAACGCCACGCCCTGCTCGCGCAGCGCGGCCAGTTTTTCACGACGGGTTTTCAGTTCATTATTAAGGTCAATTGCCTCATCGGCACCTTGTGCTTGTTGTTCTGACATGTTGGTTCCTCATAACCCTGCTTGCAAACTTGCTTCGATAATTGAACCAGGTGCTATCCAGCGCGGCCTGTCCCGGTGACGACACCAAAGAACAATCTTCAGGAGCCTGGCTTCAATTCCGGCTGATTTCACTCAGCCATCGCTTCAGTAATACTTTTTTATCTTCGGCTTCCGCGCTCGCCAGAATATCCTCCTCCTGTTCAGTAAAGGGTGCAAGGAGCGGCTTGTCGCTCCGCTGTTGAGATTGCCGATCCCCGGCTCGCGGCGTAAACGCCTTAGCCGGGCTACCAGGCAGCACAATTTTGTCGCCCCGGTAAGCGCAGCGCGACCGGGGGGAGATTTCCCGCAAAGCCGCATCTATCGCCAGCCGAAGGCTAGGCGCCGCCTCCGGGAAGCTCACCGGCGGCCGCGCGGCGTTTGCCAACGCTGAACGCGGCGGCGAAGGCGACGACGACAATGATCGCCACGCAGCCCAGCGTCCATTCGCCCATCTGCGCAAAGAAGTGCTGATACGCGGCAATTGCCGTATCGCTGATTTGCGACTCGGTGGTCTGCTGGGCGACGACGCCCGCCAGCCAGTTAGCGACCGCGCCGGTCGCCAGCATATAAATGCCGGTCAGCATGCCGGTAACGCCGGGCATATTGAGGCGGGTGATCTGCGCCATCGCCACCGGGTCAATAAACAGTTCGGCAAAGCCCATCAGCGCCAATCCGGCCACCATCATGCCCATCGATGCCTGCCCTTGCGCCGCGCCGTGGCGTGCATTAAGCGCCAGCAGCATAAAGCCGCAGCCCATCAGCACCAGGCCAAAGGCGAACTTCAGCCATACGCGCAGCGCCGAGCGAACGGAACCTTCCGGACGCATCAACCACGCCAGTACGACGCCCGCCGCCATCACCGCCACGGCGTTAACCGACTGGAAGAGCGCGGTCGGCACTTCAATATTCAGCAAGCGGCGGTTCACAAAGTGGTCGATGAACAGGCTAATCGAGCTCCCGCCCTGCTGCGCCAGAACCCAGAACAGGGTACCGGCCAGCATCAGCAGAACGATCTGCCACAGCGCGCGGCGATGTTCCGGGGATTTGACCATAATGCGGGCTACCATCTGGGCGGCGAACACGCAAACTATCGCCAGCAGATAGCCGGACCAGTTATTTTCCAGCAACAGCGTAAAGAACACCGGCGCAACGCAGAGCATCACCACCAGCCAGCCCCAGGTCGGCAGCACAAACTTCACCGTCCGCAGCGCCTGTTTATCGACGCCGCGGGTATCACGGAAGTAGCGGCTACCGCTGAGGAAGATCATCAGGCCGACAAACATGCCGATCCCCGCCAGCGCAAAACCGATATGCCAACCGTACCACTGCGCCGCCAGCCCGCAGGCGATGGGCGCGGCGATGGAGCCGACGTTACCGGCGGCGTACAGCAGCGAGAAACCGCCATCGCGGCGCCGATCGTCAACGGCATAGAGTTCGCCCAGCAGGCAGCTAATGTTGGATTTGAACAAGCCGTAGCCGCAGATAATGATCGCCAGCGCGAGATACAGGCTCCAGGTGGAAGTGGATTCGACGCCCAGCACCACGTGGCCAAGCGTCATTAACAGCGCGCCGGCAATCACCGCCGTGCGGTTGCCGAGCAGGCGGTCGGCAAGCCAGCCGCCGAGAATAGGAGTGACGTACACCAGAGAGGCGTAAGCGCTGAACAGGCTGATGGCATGGCTGTCATCAAAGCCGAGCTGATGGGTGAGATAGAGGATAAGCAAGGCACGCATGCCGTAAAAGCTGAAATATTCCCAGATTTGGATCGCAACGATGTAATAAATCGCGCGCGGCTGTGAGGGTGTTTTCATATGTTCTCCTTGCAGCGTGAAAAAAGGGAAGTGGCAAGCCACTTCCCTGTTGTGCATCGATTATTTGTTGTTTTCTTCTTTCAGCACTTTAACGGTGTAACGACCATCCGCCTGACGATAGGCGCCGTGGATATCGGTTTCAAAGCCCGGGTAGTGGGCGCCGATTTCGCACAGCATCTGCAGGAACTCCAGCACCGGACGGCTCTCTTCGGTGATCATTTCACCCGGCATGACCAGCGGCACTCCCGGAGGATACGGCAGGATCATGTTGGCGTTAACGCGACCCACCATCTCTTCGAGATACACCTCTTCGGTCTGACCGTGCAGCTCTTTCTGGAACGCGGCGTACGGCGTGATCACCATGGTCGGCAGCACTTCGAACGCGCGGAACATCAGGTCCGGCAGGTTGTGATGCTCAATCAATTTGTGAATGTTCTGCGCCAGTTCCTGAACGCGCATGTTTTCGTAGAATTCAGGATCTTCACGATACAGCGACGGCAGCATGTTTTTCACGCGCAGGTTCAGGTCGAACGCGCGTTTGAAATCGGTCAGCGCGCGCAGCAGGCTCAGCGCTTTGGTTTTATCGATACCGATACTGAACAGGAACAGCAGGTTGTACGGGCCGGTTTTTTCGACCACGATACCGTGCTCGTCGAGATACTTCGCCACGATGCTGGCCGGAATACCGAACTCATCCATGGTGCCGTCTTTCTTCATCCCCGGGGTCAGCAAGGTGACTTTAATCGGGTCGAGATACATGTGCTCGTTGTCGATGTTTTTGAAACCGTGCCATGCGCTGTCGGAACGCAGCGGCCAGCATTCAGGACCATCGATATGTTCCGGCTGCCAGACGTCGAAGAACCAGCCGTCGGACTCGCCTTTCAGACGTTTGATCTCTTTACGGAACTTGATAGAACGTTCGATAGAGCCGTCGATCAGGCGCTTACCGGCGTTGCCTTTCATCATCGCCGCCGCGGTTTCCGTAGAAGCCACCACGCCGTAGTGCGGAGACGTTGTGGTGTGCATCATGTAGGCTTCGTTAAAGGTTTCTTCGTTAACGTCGCCTTTGACGTGGATCATCGAAGCCTGAGAGAACGCCGCCAGCAATTTGTGCGTGGACTGGGTTTCATAAATCACTTTGCCTTCAACGCGGCCGCCGCTCATCCCGCATTTGCCTTCATAAATCGGCGAGAAGTTGGTGTAAGGCACCCACGCGGAGTCAAAGTGGATGGATTTCACATCCAGGGTTTTCTTGATGTAGTCCGTGTTGTACAGCAGACCATCATAGGTGGAGTTGGTGATCACCGCGTGCACCGGCCAGGTCGCGTTCGGGGTTTCTTTTACGCGCTTCGCGATGGTCGCATGCTGGAATTCGCTCTGCGGAATACCGCCGAGGATACCGTAGGCGTTACGCGTCGGGCGGAAGTAGATTGGCGTAATGTCGCTCATCATCATCAGATGGGTCAGCGATTTATGGCAGTTACGGTCAATCAGTACGGTGCTACCTGCTGGCGCAGAGTACATCCCGACGATTTTGTTAGCGGTAGAGGTCCCGTTCGTCACCATGTAGCTGCGTTCCGCGTTGAAGACGCGAGCGATGTACTCTTCCGCTTCTTTGTGCGGGCCGCTGTGGTCCAGCAGAGAACCAAGTTCAGATACCGAAATGGAGATATCGGATTTCATGGTATTGGAACCAAAGAAATCGTAGAAGATGCTGCCGACCGGGCTTTTCTGGAACGCGGTACCGCCCATATGGCCTGGCGTACAGAAGGTATATTTGCCTTCACGTACGTATTTAAACAGCGCTTTGGTCAGCGGCGGCAGAATGGTGTCGATATACTCGTCAGTATTCTGTTTGATTTTGTTCGCAATGTCTTCCGCGGCGCCCAGCGCATATTCGAAGAAGCGAACCTGCATCCGCAGATCGTTGAGACTGACGTCCAGCGTTGAGTAAGTATTTGCAAAGGCATACAGCGGCATATATTCGTTCATTTTGCTGATGTCTTCGCACAGTTCGAGATTGTATTTATCCCAGTCGAAGATAACGCCGCACAGACGCGCATTGTTTTCGATAAGTTTTAATAAGTCTTCACGGTCGTTCGGGTAGACAATACGGAAGTCCAGGCGTTCGAGGGCGCGATGCAGTTCACGGATGGGTTCTTCTTTGAAGTAGACACCCATGTGATTCATGATTGCGATAACGTTCATAGTCAAATCTCCAGATAAAGAAAGCCCCTCCCGCCACGTCGTGACAGGTGATGGAAGGAGCCTCAGGAATAGGGTTGCTGATTAATGCGCGCTGGCGGTGTTGCTATCTGCTGAGTTGTCGTTGTTCTGGCGCTGGTGCATTTTGCGACCGTAGAACATCAGGATAATCAGGCTGACGATAAAGGTACCGGCCAGTTCGAAGGAGCTTGCCCCCATCAGGGCAATGAAGCAGAACGCGCAGCCGAGTACGGAGCAAATCAGGCTGACGAAGTTGCGTACATTGATGCCTTCGAAGCGAATCAGGTCAACGCAGGAGTAGAAGTAAGGCAGCATAGTCAGCAGTACCGCGATACCGGTCAACTCGCCGAACAGGTCAGAAGCTTTGCCGCCGGTAGAGTTCATCAGGGTAATCAGTACCATCAGCGCCGTCATTTTCACCGCGGCCAGCAGCAGGCCTTTTTTCGGGATCCCGTTGCTGTCGACTTCGCCATACACTTTCGGGAAGTTACCGTCATTGGCGGCACGTACGCCGGCCTGACCCACCAGCATCATCCACGAACCGAGCGAAGTCAGGCACGCAAAGGCGGTGAAGGCGGAAACCATCGGCGCAGCCCAACCGCCGAGAATAGTGGAGGCGCTCACTGCAAACGGCGCACCGGATGCGGCCATCTGAGAAGCAGGATACATACCCGCAATAACCTGAGTCGCTGCGATGTAGACGATACCGGCCATCGCAGTGCCCAGCATGGTAGCCAGCGGCACGGTGCGTTTCGGGTTTTTCACCATTCCGGTACTGACGGCGGCGGATTCCACCCCGACAAAGGCCCACAGGCAGAGCAGAATACTTTTGATTACCGCATGACTGTCAGTAGTGCTGGAGGTGTTCCAGTTTGCCTGATAGGTTGCGGCATCAAACCAGTGCCAGCCGACCACGGCGGTCATAACTACCGGAATAAGTACCAGCACCAGGCCAATGGTTGTCAAGCGGCTAACCCAGGTCCCGCCGAGCATATTCACGAAGGTGAATATCCATACGATGGCAATACAGGCAATACCTGCCGGCACCGGGTTATTTAAAATTGGGAAGAACGTTGATAAATAAGAGACGGCGGTAATGCCGATTGCCAGATTACCGATCCAGTTGGCGTGATAATAAAGCACACCGGTCTGGAAACCGAAGGCCGGAGATATTTCACCGGCGTAGGCAATAGGGCCGCCCTGCTGCGGGTTCTTGGTCGCCAGTCGGGCATAAACATAAGCCAGAGACATCGCGCCAATAATAGAAATCACCCAACCCCAGATGGCAATACCACCGATGCTAGCGAGGTTTGCAGGTAATAATGCGATACCGCTCCCCATCATATTACCGGCGACGACGCCGGTACAGGCAAATAGCCCGATCTTCTTGGCAGAACTCATGTTTGCTTTTCTCCTAAGTTTATTTGGGAGGTACAGATCATGATGATGAACCTTTTATTGACCCGACCAACTGCCAACAAGATTACGGATTAGTACGAGATAAGTCCTAAAGATAAAGTGAAATAACTGCAAACATCAGACAAATGATATTTTGACCTTTTTCGTGCAACATATCAGGATGACACGTTGATATCAGGAAAAGATAAATGAAGTTATTTTTCAATAAGTTGTGAACTCTAAATCGTGTTGAAAAGGTGTTACATGCGGGACCGTACTGGTTATAAGATATAACAATCTGGCGGCTCATGAGAAACATAATTTTAACCTCATCACGGCCAAAACCATGGCCGTGATGAGGGTTTACTTATTCTGAAGCGAGGAAATTATCGAGATACGGTACCACTCGGGTTACGGAGGTCTGGAATACCGCGTTTTCAATCCAGTAAAACGTATTCTCTCCCGGCCGTAAATTAAACGCCGTCAGATAGGCATCGGCAGCTTCCCGGTTCTGTCCTTTCATTTCGTACACTTTGCCCAGCAGCACATAGTTCATCCACGACATTTCCAGATCAATCCCGGAATTAATCGCGCTGTAGGCTTCATCGACTTTGCCTTTACCCAGCATGTCTACCGTTTTAATTTGATAAAATATTGCCATATCTTTAATCCCCGGCATATTACCCACCCGGGTTATTTCGCTGTAAAGATCGGCCAGTTGTTTATCATCTAACGGCTGCTGGGAATGGCGTAATACATCCACCAGCGCCTTTTCCGCCCAGGCGTAGGTAAAGTCCGGCGACTGCTTATTCACATCGGCAAGCAGGCTACTGGCTTTGCCCAGCGAATCGACGTCTCCGTTCATTAATAACTGATGTGCCTGATAGAAATGCGTGAGCGCGATACTTTGCGACGGCTGATACTGCTTAAGCATCTCCTGCATTCGCGCCGGCCATGGCTGCTTAAGCGCGTCCGACAGGCTACTCAGCAGGTCGTTTTGAATCGACAGCTGGTTGTCGCTGGTCACGAAGTAACGCTTGTCCATCATCGTCGATCCGTCGGCATTATCCACCACTTTGACCGACATAAAGCACTGCTGCGCGCGATAGTGCCGCTGGTTGACGAACTCGATGGTCAGGGTTTTTCCGGAACTGCTCGGCTCATTGATGTTGTAGTTGGTTTTATCATGCACCATAAAGGTGGAGAACGTGTTCAGCGAGGTGGTAATCAGGCTCCCCAGGCCGATGGCATAGGAGTGCTGCGATGACCAGTTGTTACAGGTATTGCCGCTGAGCAGGTGGATATCAACATCCCGCGGGTTGAGCAGTATGCGGGTTTTTGTGACCGGCGGGCGCGACTCCAGGGTGGATAATGCCACCAGCGCCACGCAGCTTGCGAGCGCCAGCAAAAACAGGCCCCAGACGATAAAGGTACTCAGCCGCTTACGTTTTTCCGGCTTCGCCACCGGCGCCATCTCTGGCGCAGCCGCCTCAGGCTGCGGGGAAACCGATGGCGCGTCCACGGCGACCGTCGGCGTTTCTGCAGGAATAACCGGCGTCAGTTCCTCCCCCTCTTCCGTACACCAAATCACCGGCACCGTTAGCTTATAGCCGCGTTTAGGAACGGTAGCGATATATTCCATGCTGCTATCGTCGCCATCTTTCAGCGACTTACGTAGCTCAGAAACGCTTTGCGTGACGACGTGACTGGTCACAACGTTGCGGGTCCAGACGTTGTCGATAAGCTCATCCCGACTCAGTACTTCATCAGGATGGCGGGCAAAGAAAACCAGAAGATCGATTAAGCGCGGTTCGAGAGTTAGCTGACGCCCCTTGCGGCTAATTTGGTTAACAGAGGGAGTAACCAGCCATTCTCCAACGCGAACAACAGGTTGTTGCATAAAAAAGAGCCCCAGGACGAAAAGGGAAAGGCGGGATGATAACACATTTCCCCTACCTATTAATGATAGGGGTCATGACCATGAACGCAATATATTCTTCTCCGTTTTCGAAGCGTGACAAACTTTCATTTGCTAAAGACTTTCCTTTGATTCACCGCGATGTTCCTTGAGGAGACGAAAGTCTGCCCTTTTTGACCTTATTTTCGCCGAATGTGTGACCTGAGCAAAGCTTAGGCACGACAATCGTCGCCCAACCGTGGGGATATGCTATTTTTAGGTCGCCCGGCACAGATCGGACCGCCGAACAGATGGCCGAAAAACAGCGCCTCACCCGCAGCGTAAAGGAATGTCGACGATGAACTACAAATTAGATAAGCAAATTGTGCACAATGACGTTTTAAGAAATAGCTTCATTGATCTTGCGATTAAAACCTTCGATCTCTCCTTTAAAGAGTGGTACCGCAAAGGATACTGGACCGACGCCTATATTCCCTACGCCCTCGTCAGCAACAATAAAGTGATTGCTAACGCCTCCGCCAATATTATCGATCTGGTCTGGCAGGATGAACCCCGCCGCTATATTCAAATCGGTACCGTGATGACCGATGTCGATCATCGTAATAAGGGCCTCGCCGGTCAGCTCGTGAATGCCATTCTGGCGGACTGGCAGGATAAAGCCGATGCTTTCTTTCTGTTCGCTAACCCAAACACCGTTGATTTTTATCCAAAATTCGGCTTCGAGCGCACCGAGGAGCATCAGGCTATCCTGCCGGTAATGCCGGCGGCGGGCGACTTCCGCAAGCTCGATATGGATCGGCCGGAGGATGTCGCGCTATTACAGCGGTATTATGAAAAATCGAATCCCTTTTCGCAGCTGCGCGTACAGAATAACTTCGGTTTATTGATGTTTTACTGTTCCGCGTTTATGAAGCACTTCGTCTTTTATTCCGAGAAAAATCAGGCTATCGCCATCGCGATGCAAAACGGACCGGCGCTGATCTGTTTTGATATTTTTTGCGACAGCGACCGTTCTTTGTCGGCCATTATTAATGAGCTCGCCGATGAAAATACCTATCAGGCCGTGCTGGGCTTTACTCCCAAAGAGAACCGGGTTGGTGAGTATGAAAAAATTGAAGGCGAAGATCTTCTGTTTATCTACGGACAAAAAGAAAATATCTTCAAAGCGCATAAGCTGATGTTCCCGCTTTTATCCCACGCCTGACCGAGACCAGGGCCCGCGTTCGGGCCTTATTGCGCCAGTAGCCACTGTTCAAACGCCTGTAGCGCCGATTCATTGATCCCGGGCTCCAGCGGTTTAACCAGACAAAAGCGCTTGCTCAGGCTGCGAGCCAAAGGCCAGGGCGCAACCAGCAACCCGTTTTCAAGCTCTTTTTCAACGTACACGTGCGGTACCAGCGCAACGCCCTGCCCGGCCAGCGCGGCGGCTATTGCCATCTCATGCAGATCGTAGCGCACGCCCCGCGCCGGATGATCCAGCGCGATCCCACACTCTTCAGCATAGCGCGGCCAGGCGTCGGGGTTTTGCCGTCGGTGAATGCGCGGTAACAGGTTCAACTGGCTCAAGGCTTCGCCTCCCGTGAACAACGCAGAATGGCATACCGGCACCAGCCGCTCCTCAAACAGAAATTGCCGGCGCATTCCGGCCCATGCGGGATGCTCAAAGTGCACCGCCGCATCAAAACCACTGCCGGTAAGAATAAACGGCTCGGTTCTGACCGCGATGTTCAGCATGATGTCCGGGTAGCGGCGATGAAAATCCCCCAGACGGGGAATCAGCCAACGGCTGGCAAAGGTCGGGGGGGAGGCGATTTCCAGGCTTCGGCTGCCGTCCGCGACGCCCATCAGATACTGAGCGTCGCGTTCCAGCCGCTCCAGCGTCTCGCGCACATGGTGCGCATAGCGCGCGCCGTTAGGATTCAGCCGCACCCGGCTTCCCGTCCGTTCAAACAGTTTGCAGTTCAGCAGCGATTCCAGGCGGGCGATTTGCCGACTTATCGCCCCTTCGGTAAGCGACAGCTCTTCCGCCGCGCGGGCAAAATTACCGTGCCTGGCGGCGGCCTCAAAGGCCTGCAGAGAGGCGCTGCTGGGGAGTTTTTTTCGCATACGGGTATCCGGTTTACGCGGTACATTGATGACAAAAGGTCATTGAAGGATGAAATAATATCGTTTCAGGCCGCTCAGTGCAGCACGTAGGATGATTAAACGTCAATATCACCCTTCAATCATGCAGAGGCTTGCCCATGCTATATATCGTTGAGTGCAGTTACGCCGATCCGGAAAGCGAAGCCAGCTGGAATACGTTTTACAGCCAGCACAAGCTGCCGGCGCTGGTTTCCGTCGGCGGTTTCCGCGCCTCGCAGCGCTTTCGCGCCCTTTCCTCCCGCAGCCCGCTCTATCTGGCGATTCATACCATTACCGATGCAGCCGTTATCGCCAGCGAAGAGTATCGGCTTAAAGGCGGCGGCAACTTTTCGCGCTGGCAGGCGCATATTTGCGACTGGCGCCGCAACCTGTATCGGTACGACGGTGTATTTCCGCAGGTCTCACAGGATGAGGTTCTGCTACTCAGCCCGGCGCCGCTGGACTTCATTGACGCAGAACTGGGGTATCCGCCGACCATACTGCACGCTGCCGGGCTGGATAACAATCCGCCGCAGCGCGTGGCCTACATTCTGCCGCGTCGGGAGGCCAGGCTGCTTGCGGGACAGGAAAAATACCGCCTCTACGAGACCATGGGCGCTCAGCTGCTCAGCTCCCTTGATAATCAACCTGATGCACGTTAAGAGGCCATAATGCGCAATCCCGCTTTTATCTCCCGCCAGATTGGCGACTTTCAGGTGATGGCCCTTAGCGACGGCAGTATGGCCGCCAGCCTGACGCTGCTTTCCGGTATCAATAGCGATGATGCTCTGGAAATCCAGCGCCATGCCGGCATCATTGCGCCGGATGATATCGACATTAATGCCTATCTTATTCGCGGCCAGGGAAGGACGATTCTGGTCGATGCAGGTACAGGAGGCGGCACGCTTGCCGCGAGTTTGCAAGCGGCGGGGGTTGGAGCAGAAGAGATCGATACCGTACTACTGACCCACGGCCACCCGGATCACATTGGCGGCCTGTTGGATGCTCACGGCGCGCCATGCTTTCCCAACGCCCGTCTTCATCTGCATCCTCTGGAAGCGGAGTACTGGCAGGATGACGGTATGTTGAATCGGGCAAATGAGCGGGGACAGCGCAACTTCGCCCTCGCCCGCCGAACCCTGGGCGCGTGGGCCCACCGCCTCAGCTTTCTCGATGAGAGAGAGGTCGTCCCGGGTATCCGCCCGCTTTGGCTACCCGGACACACGCCGGGCCATTGCGGGTTTCGCATCGACTCAGCTCCGCAAAGCCTGCTGATTTGGGGGGATATTGTCCATTTTCCGCATGTTCAGACCGCCCGGCCCGCCGCTGCCATCGCTTTTGATAGCGACCCCGCGCAGGCCAGAGCGACGCGGGAATCGCTCCTCGCCCGGGCCGCAAGCGAAAACCTGCTCGTCGCCGGTATGCATCTTGGCGGCTCGGGATTTGCACATGTGCTACCGACCTCCAGCGGCTATCGTCTCGATTATGCCGCGCAGTAACAGGAAATCTGGCCAGCGAGGTTTACTTCTGGCCGAGTTTCTCTTATCCAACCCACATTTGTTTAGCACCTGCTGAAAGATTGAGCTGACTCGCGTTTATTTTCCAAAGCAAATATAAAATAACATTTCACTATAAATGAATTATTGTTTTGTTTTCCCATGAGATATGACATTAAGGAAAATATATGCGCAATACCTTTCGACCTTCACGCCCTATGCTGGCGCTGACTATCGCCCTGGCCGGACTCGCAGGCGGCTGTAATGACAGCGGCGTAAGCCGCGATAACCCGGCGGAAGCGCCCGCCTCCGCGCCGCAGAACGTCATGGTTCCCGTCCTGTCTGCTGATGAAAATAGCCTGGTGCTGGTTTGGGAAAAGCCGGAATCAGAGACGCAGCAGGTGGTGGACTACGCGATTTACCGCCAGGGCGAGCGGCTGGGTCTGGCGCGCGAAAATCAAAACCATTTTTCACCGGCCAAACCCTATATTGATAACTTCTATCAGCGGATTGCCAGCGATGGCTGGCAGCAGCCAATCGATTTGCGTACCTTTACGGTCACTCACCTGCAGCCGGATACGGAATATGCCTTTACGGTGCGCGCGGTCTACGCCGATGGCCAGGAATCTCCGGACAGCGCGGTGGTTAAAGCGCAAACCCGCAAAACGCCGCACGTCATCGAAGCCAGAACCTTTGGTGCAAAGGGTGATGGCACTACGCTGAATACCCAGGCGCTGCAGCAGGCGATCGATAACTGTACGGTCTCGCACTATCCTCAGGGCTGCAAGGTGCTGATTTCCGGCGGCATATTCAAGAGCGGCGCGCTGTTCCTGCACAGCGATATGACCCTGGAGATTGCGGCTGACGCCACCCTGCTGGGTTCAGACGATCCGGCCCAGTATCCGCTGGAAAAAGGCTATTACCTCTATCCCTACAGCGATCATCCGCAGCCCCGTCGCCCGCCATCATTAATTAACGTGCTGGAAGCGGACGATAAGGGCGAGTCTCCGGCCGGGACGTTTCGCAATATTCGCATCGTCGGTCAAGGTACGATTGACGGCAACGGCTGGACCCGGGGCGTCAAAAGCGGCGGCGAGGCCACAATTATCGATGAAATGGGCAATGAACTGCCGCAGTACCGGGCCAGTAATGCCAATAAAGTTGGCGCAGACGGTATTCTGGCAAAGCATCAGACCGAAACGGCTATTGCGGAAGGCATCGAAAGCAATAGCGCCTATAAAAATCGCCGCTCCAGCCTGATGACTCTGCGCGGCGTGCAGAACCTCTATCTTGCCGGGCTGACAATCCGCAACCCCGCGTTCCACGGGGTAATGGCGCTGGAGTCAAAAAATATCACGCTCAATGGCCTGGTTCACCAGACCTTTGACGGCAATAACGCCGACGGCGTGGAGTTCGGCAATAGCCAGAATGCGCTGGTTTTCAACAACTTCTTTGATACCGGGGATGATTGCGTCAATTTCGCCGCCGGGTTTGGTAAAGGCGCGGAAACTTTTCATCAACAGCCGCAAAGCGGGGCGTGGATCTTTAATAACTATTTCCGTAAAGGCCACGGCGCCGTGGTGACCGGTAGCCATACCGGAGCATGGATCGAAAAAGTTCGCGCCGAGGATAACGTCATGTATATGACCGATGTCGGCCTGCGCATGAAAAGCCGCCCTTACTACGGCGGTGGCGTAAGGGATGTGCTGTTCCGCCATAATGCGATGAAAGATATCGCCAAAGAGCCGTTCGTTTTTACTATCAAATACAGCGCCGACGTGAATGATACGACCCCTGCCGACGAGCCCGCTCAGTTCCGCGACGTTCAGGTGCAGGACGTCACCGTCGATGGTACTTCGGCTAAGCACAGCATCCTGATTGACGGCATGACGGTAGCCGAAATGTCAGAATCATTTGGACTGACCTATTCTCGCGATGCCTACCACCAGAATCTGCGTTTTTCCAACGTCAGTTTCCGTAACACCAAAGCGACCAGTATCTCCTTCCTGCGCGACAGCCAGTTTGATGAGGTAACGTTCGCTAATACACCGCAGGCCTGGGCGTTTTTCGCCGTCAATGACGTGACGCTCGCTGATAGCCTGCATCAGCAGAGCATCACCCGGGGAGAAAAGGACAAACTTATCCTTGAGGGGGCAATAAAGTAATGGCGTTGCCGGCGGCGTCAGTCGCCGGGTTTTATCAGCGCTTCTGCCTCGACAGAGATCTGTCGCTCAGTGATCCAAAGTAAAGACGCAGGTCATAACCGGCGTATTCAGCGTTCCCCAGACTATATAATCCCGATTTTTAGCAAAGATAAAAATGGGTGATTTCCCGGATAAGCCCATGATATCATAAAGTGGCATTACAAGATCATCAGGAACATCTCCATATTTATTAGTATCTTGTTTACCTGGCAATAATTTATACCGGCCCTCACCCACCGCCATGTAGTCAAAGTTGATGTCCTGTGACAGATAGTAAGTCTCATCGCCATCGACTATTTTTCCGGACAAGGAAACATAACCAGTGTTATTATTCATATCAAATAAAACATGACCATCAAATGTATATGAATCATTTAAGGATGATATATTATAGTATACATTGGCCTCACATGTTTTCATTTTGCTTTTCTTACTGAATAAGCACAACACATAAATAATCAGAACAATGATAGCGCAGCCTAATAAACCGCAGGAACGGTAGAGCACGTTGTTAGTCATGCTGCCTCCATTGACTTACATAAACGTTATTACAATAAATTATTTTCTTATTTACACTATCCATAGGGCAAAAAGATGAAAATATCCCCCCAGACTTACCCTGCAAAACGTTTCTTTGTGCATATATTATCAACCTGGCTGGACTGCTTTGGCAATGTTCAAGTAACCCAGGATGGTGCCTAACCAAAATATTAAGTAATTTTTCCTGCATACTTTCAGGGATCTGAACATAAGATCTTATTTGACACTTACCGATTTCTTCCAGGTTATTTGAACTCTTAGCCAGAATCGATGTTGCGGCCACTTCATACCTGGCAAAAAAAACAATAATCAAACTGGCTATCAAAGCTACCACGCCTCCGTGTTTTAGGTAACGAAATCGTTGCTGACGTAATTTTTCTGAAGGTAGTCCTTCCTGGCTTGCGTCATCATACCGTTTGACCTTGATGTCTTTCGAGAGATAAAAACCAACGCCGGGGCTTGTCAATATAATATTATCTTTTCTTATCAGGAATGATAATTTCTTTCTGAGGATACTAATATATTGGTTTAAAGATGAATTTGATGCCTCGTGTCCACGGGATTCCCAGACTTGCTCTAAGAAACTTTGTCGAGAAACGACCTTCCCATGTGACGCCATCAGTATAGCCAGAATATGGTTAGCCGTTTTGGTTAACTGGTGTTTCTCCGTTACACCGATATCAATATAAATAAGCTCACCAGACTCAGCGTTATAAAACAATTTGCTTTCAATTAAGTACTTCATATGTTATCTGCATCCTGTGAATAGCAGGGTATGCTGATAAAAGGCAAGGAGCTATTGGGCCCTACAGCATCCCGGAGAAAGTGAAGTATTGTCAACACGTTGTGCCAGCTTTTTAGAGGCTTATAGCTCATCAGTGGAGCCCTGATGTTCGCTCTTCGACACCCGCTCATCCCTGCTAACGGCGCATACATCACAAAACTACTCTTTAGCAGTAAACCAATAGTAACAACAAAAACATAATAAATGTTATCACCATTTTTTATTTAATTGGATTCTGTGTGCCGTTTCAAATTCTTTGCGCCAAATGAAACAACAACCAATACTTTTGAATGAACTAGAAATAATCTATAACAAAAAATTACATCATGCATTAATTAACCATGCCCGATACCTATTAAATTTATTTAAAAAAACTTTAAATCTCGCACAAAAATCGCTTTTAAAGTTAAAACAATGGTTATAAGAAAATGATAATTAATTTCTTACGCCTGATATGTTTATAATTATTGATTAGTAAATCTTCCATTGCAGTAATCCTTGCCTCCTTATATATTTTAAAAAGTAGTTTCCTGGCACTCAAAGCGAATAATATGTAGATTTTAATTTAATGATTAAACAATAAGTAATAAGAGGCATATCATGTACAGCTATCGTTGGGCCAAATTTCTGGTTGCTGGCGCAAAATATAATGACAGTCATTTCCTGCTGGTAGAGTTTTATATTCATCACGAACTCGATGGCGTCATTAAACCAGGCATTTGCAGAAACAGACAATGGGTATTAAGCCAATTAGTTAATGGTTCTACTTTATTTACTTTAAATCAAAACAATAATAAATGGGAAAAGAAGGATAGAATAATTCTCAACCAAGTTGCTGGTAGATATTATATTAGGACGAATCCCTCTCCTCATCCCGGCGATGATATAGGCTATCATTTTACTCAAGGCTGTATGATATAAATGAAAAACTTGTTTTATCAACTACAGGTATAATGACAATGTGGAAAATATGTTCGATTCTGGATATTATTCGCAGTAGCAATGAGACACCATTGATAATAATTGTTAACGACAGTATGCATCTCCGACTTATCAGACCCTCTCTCTCATGTGAGCAAATCAGGAAGATAAGCATCGAACAACTTGAGGAGATCATCATCAGAGAATTGTAACGTACTGGGCTGACGCTAAATTAGCGCATTAATCATTTTAATTCCTCATTTTCACTATCATTACGCTTACCAATACACCCGATATCGGGTGTATTGGTACCGCCAACGTGAAAGAGAACCAGCGGCCACATAATTTACATTTTTATACTAATCAATGTTCAAGGGCAAGCGCGCAGACATGATCAACATGAGACAGATCGTGGTATAAGTCAGGTAAGGTCATTTTCTGGCGAATAACCATTTTCAAATTAACCTCAATCTTTCCCTTTTTAAGGTCTCTAATCGTAATATTTTCGATAATATTTTTTTGCTGATGGATACGGCTTATCAGCTTTTCAAGGGCCCCTCGTTCATCAAGCACCACCCGTACTTTCACTTTTCCGGGGAACTGATTTTTAGTTTGCAGGAATATAATGAACGGGCTTAATTTTATCGCCAATAAGAACAAACCCGTGGCGAAAAAAGCATGAAAATAAAAACCGGCGCCGCAGGTAATTCCAACCCCGGCTGATGCCCAGACAATGGCCGCCGTCGTCAGGCCTGAAATAGCATCGTCGTGTCGATGCAGAATCACTCCCGCCCCAAGAAAACCGACGCCGCTGATAATCTGGGCCGCCAGGCGCATCGGATCGCTACGAATGTTCGTCGAAATTTCAGCATAGTATTCCGCCGACTGTATTGAAACGATGGTTAACACACAGCTGGCGACAGACAAAATGACGCAGGTTTTGAATCCGACAGGTTTCCCTTTCGATTCTCTTTCCAGGCCAATGATGCCTCCCAGAATAAACGCAATGCTGATTTTGACGATGGTCAATAACGGAAACCATCCGTGATCGACGATCGTGGCGGCCAGATTATTCATATCATTACCTTAATGAAAGATCCGTTATCAATCAGGAGTTCGCTTTCTTCAATGCGAGATCCGTTTTGCGTTTTGACAAATCGTCGCGGAAGAAAATCAGGAAGAAGACGCTCACTACCGCGGCGACACCGGCTGAAACTAACCAGAATGTTTCCCATTGCGGTAACGCTTCCGGCCCTTGCTCTGTCACGGTACTGTTAAAAATCTGCCCGCAAACGGTAGAAGCAAACAGCAGCCCGACGCCGTTAGAGACGATAAACCTCAAGCTTTGCGCCTGCGCTTTGATCTCTGGCGCGGCTTTGCGGTCAACATAAATATCGCCGACGGTAAAGAAAAAGTCCCAGCAGAATCCCTGTAACATCAGGCCGATCAGCACAAACATCATGTTGGCATCCAGCGAGGCATGAGCAAACAACAGCGTGCGGATGATCCAGCAAACGGCCCCCAGCATCAGCGTGATTTTAAAGCCGGCTTTTAGTAAGAAGAACGATAGCAGGAACATGAAAATCACTTCGCAGGCAATCCCGATCTGCATCATTGATGCGGCATTATCTAACCCCAGCGCTTTCAAAAAGACCGGAATATAGGCGGAATATGCGGTTTTGGGGATCATTAAGACAAAGATACTCAGCATCAGCACGCTGAAGCTACGATCTTTGAAGAGTGCCAGAGCATCGAGACATAACAGATCGCGCAGCGCGAAAGCGTTTCCTTTTGCTTTTGGCGGCGTATTCGGCAATGTGAAGCAATATAAGCCCAGGACGACGCCGGAAGCTGCCGCAATATACCAGGTAACTGTGTTGCCGGAATAGCCCATTTCACCAATGATAAAGCCGATTGCCATAAAGCCGAAGGTGCCAAAAACGCGGATGAATGGGAAATATTTAACCCCATTGATATGGCTGAAACTGATACTGTTAGCCAGCGCCGTTGTCGGATAAAACAGCAGACCGACCAGGAAAATCATGGTCAGCGTCATGCCGGTATTTTGCGCTTCAATAAATTGCGGAACAAACAGCAGCACGCCAGCATTGACTAAGTGCAGGATCGCCATGACCTTTTGTGATGCAAAGAAGCGATCGGCCACCATACCAATAAATAACGGTGAAATAATCGTCGCTAATCCGAGCAAGGCATAGGATGAGCCGATTATGGTCGCCATTCCATAGGTACTTAATACCAGCCCCATGGTCATATTCCAGGCGCCCTGCATAAAGTACTGTATGAACATCATAATTAACAGGCGTGGTGTTTTATTAAGGTCCATATTGCATATCCTTTATTGGTTAATGCTCAGGTTAAGCCCGTCCCAGGCGACAAGAATGTTCTCTTTATCGCATGCTGCTACTAGCTCATCGTGCAGGAGACCGCCGCTGTGTGAAATATGCGAGACGATAAGTTGACTTGTTTTCTTCAGGCAGCCCAGTTCCGCCAGTCTGTCTCTGGCAGCGAACACCGTTTCCAGACTCATATGGTTATTAGTACGATTTTCTCCATTAAAGCCGTAGGTACACTCCAGAACGGCCAGATCGATTTTTTTCCCTTCCAACCACTGCCAGGTGAGCTCAGGAAACCAGCCAGAGTCATGACCGTAAAATATTGACTGGCCCTCTTTTTCGATAAACCAGGTATAGCAAAGCTCCCATTTAGCATGGTTAGCCAGCAGCGGGGTTATCCGATAACCACGGGTTTCTACGGTGACGAAGGGCACCAGGCAATGAAAGGCAAAGCGCTCTGCGCTATAGCCCGGCAAAACCTCTGCCGCACCGTTAATCGCACGATCGTTACCAAAGATATTCAGCGGATGGGTAATCTCAAATCCGTAACCCTCCATTCGGCTGAAAAGATCGCCGACGTTGAAATGATCGGGATGAGTATGGGTAAACAGAAGCGACCTGATTTCAGTTGCGTCCATGCCGTCGCGCAGCAGCTGCTGGCTAAATTCCGGCGCGACGTCAATCAACAGTTGATCATCAATAATCGCGGAAGAGTGTGTACGAATGTCTTTTCCCTTACGTATACGGGCTTGCTGACAGTGCTCGCAGCGGCAAAACGGGTTAGGTATCCCTTCAGACGCTGCCGTTCCCAGAAAATGGATCTTCATGATTTCCTCTTATCACTAACAGGTTGCTGTTTTTATCATCAGAAATGTAATCAAACGTAATTGGAACGTGTCAATTATGATTCTGCCATTTAACAGGAACAACGATCTTTTTTCCCAGAAGTGATCCCCTTCAAAAACTTATTTTATTTATCTTAAATTTCAACAAATTGTCATTTTTACTACATCGTTACTCGTCTCAAGCCGGAAAAGATTAATATTTTTAATGTCTATAAATCACACAAAATAATTTTGTAACGTTCAAATACCACCGGCAACGATAGTTTTCAGCGGTATGCCGTGCTAGCATCAACGCATGAGGGTAAGGATTAAAATATGCCAACAATCAAAGACATAGCAAAGATAGCCGGTGTGTCACACGGCACTGTCTCGAACGTACTTAATGGCAGAGGAAATGTCAGCGTTGAGAAGATTGAAGCGGTTCAACGAGCGGCTAAGGAAGTGGGCTATCAGTTAAATGCGCAGGCGCAATCGTTAAGAGCCAGTAAAAGCCAGGGGGTGGCGCTGCTGCTGCCAGACATTAATGCGGAGCAGTATTACCAGCTTTACCGGGGCTTACATCAGGTCTGTCAGCCATCATTAAGCGAACCGCTGGATCTTTACCTGACCAACGATCTGCCCAACCTGGAACTGGAGATTCTGCAAACGCTGGCGGCAAAATCTTACCAGACCATTGTTACCGTCAGCTGCCTGAGCAATAGCCAACCTTATTATGAAATGCTCAAGCTGCCCGCGGAACAGATCCTTTTTGCCTACCGGCAACCTGCCGGAGCTGACAACTATTTCAGCCTCGATTACGTCACTGCGGGTGAACACCTTGCGAGAAGAGCGCTCGCACAGCGGCCGGGCCATATCGGTATCTTCTGCGAACCCCTTGAATATGCTCATAGCGCATGTTTTATTCAGGCGATACAGGAGACCTGCCGGACAGTCAGTCCGCAGACTAAGCTCACCGTTTTATCCTCGCAGGCGGGCGAGTCTAACACCGTAGCGTTTGATTTTTTCCGCGGCGTTGCCCCCGATATTTTCATCACTCAGGATAGTGATAAAACGCGAGCCGTGACGCAGGCAGCCTGGTTTGGTAGCGCGCAGTCCTGTCCACCGATACTGCAGTTGAGTGATAATCTTCCGGCAGCCTTCGACGGCGTCACAAACTACCAGATGGACTATGGTCGCCTGGGTACCGCCATCGCTTCCCATATTCGCCAGCCTAAAAAACAGGTAACGCATCGAATTCTGACAAATAGCGGATTTTCATTAGATGGCCAATCCGTCCAGCCGCCTGAGACCGAGGCGACGCTGAATATGTTAATTTTGCCCAGCCCCTCAACCGATGCGCTGAAAAAACTGTTACCTCACTTTTATCGTCAGACCGGTATCAAGGTAAATCTTGCGGTTTATCCTTATGATGAAGTGTTTGAAATTCTTTCCCATCTTCATCTGCATCCCTATTACGATCTCCTGCGCATCGATATGGCCTGTTTTCCCTGGTTTGCAGAAAAAGCGTTATTGCCGCTGGAGTCGATTTCCCCTGCGCTGCCGCAGCTGCTGACTCATTTTTCTGACCAGATTCGACAGCACTTCAGCATGGTGAATGGCACCGCGTGGGCCATCCCCTTTGATGCCAGTATGCAGCTCCTGTTTTACCGACGCGATCTCTTTGAAGATGCGACGATAAAACGGATGTTCTACGAAACGACGGGAAAAGAGTTAACGCTACCCGAAAACTTTGCGCAATTTGATGAGTTAGCGGCTTTCTTCAGTCGCCAGCATCAGCCGGATAACAGACTGCGCCCGATGGGCACGGCGGTGACCTTAGGCAGCTCAGGGCTTATCGCCACGGAATATCTGCTGCGTTACTACGCGCTCGGCGGACGTCTGGTTCGCGAAGGCGAACCGGTTCAACTGGAGACTTCGCTTGCCGCTACGGCGCTTGAACAGTACCTGCAACAGCTCTCCGTCGCCGTGAATCTCTCAGGAGAATGGTGGAGTGACGCCGTTAAGCAGTTTGAGCGCGGCAACCTCGCCATGTTGATCATGTATCTCAATTTGTTCAATGACGTCGCGCATAGCCCTATCGCCCCCACTATCGGCTATGCTTCAGTCCCGGGACAGCTTCCACAGTTGGGAGGGGGATCCATTGGGATGTCCCGCTACAGCAAAAAGAAAAAACAGGTTGAGCAGTTCTTCCACTGGCTTTATTCCGATGAAATTGCGCGTCATCTGGTTCTGCTCGGAGGAAACTGCGCCTGGTCAGGGGTTTGTCACGATCAGAACGTCCTTAACCTCTATCCATGGTTTAATTTATTGAATGAAAAGGGCATGATCGGGATAAGAGAGTCGCAGGATACGCAGGGTAAGCCCTTCAACCTGCGCCAGGCAGAAATTATTATCGGCCAGGGCGTGACGAACGCGATAAATGGGATTATGGATGTCTCTCAGGCCGTGGAATACATTAACAGGCGAATAAAAAATGAAACCGGCGCCTGAGGCCAGGAAAACGAGCGTGCCATTCACCGTTTTTCTTCAGGCGTGCCCCGGTGTCCTGGCAAAATGCTGTTTTAGCTGCGGCTGCGCCCGAGACGAAGCGCAACCGCATGGATAGCGTGTCAATCCACTTCCAGGATGCTCTCTCTGCAGCGCAGGCGCGACATCCAGTTATTGATATTTTTTAACACGGCGATTGAGTAGAATGCGCCATTAACGTCATGTCATCAGCCTCTACTAATATCATTCAAAAGCAGGGATTCGCTTCTTTACAGATAGCAAAATATGCAGCTTAAACCACTCACCAAAGGTCGTTTTCATAGCATTTGGCAACAGGATGATGCATTTATCGAGAGAACGTTTCGCGAGCTACTCTCAGATAAGCAGCTTATTGCCGAAAATGAGCATCTTTATCATCAGGGCCAGGTTGTTGACCGCTTAATCATGGTCGAATCGGGCAGAATATCTCTGCGTTACAGCGCGGAAAACGGCCGTCGCTTCCAGCTGGGTGCAATGGAATGCGATGAGCAACTCTTTGGTGAAATGGAGTTTTTCACAGGCTATCGCTGTCAGCTGGATATCGTAGCAGAGGAACCACTTACCGTTGCGGTATGCAGCTGCGAGCGGCTCGAAGAAGCATTGAATCAACATCCTAAACTGGCGATATTTTTTGCCAGCGCCATGGCGGTAGACTACCAGGATATGCTGGAAATCTTCTTGCATCGCATGCTCTACCCCATCGTTCATAATGTTGCCTATGACCTCTACCGGCAGCACCTGAACAAACAGCCAATGGATGGATTCAGTAAGAATTATCAGGAAGCGGAAAGATTCGGCACCACCGACCGCGTTTATCGCCGCGCGGTTAAAGCGCTGATTGATGCCGGACTGGTAGTACGAACTATACAAGGCATTGCAATTCAGGATCTTGATGGGTTGCGGAAGTTTCTCGGCAACGATATTGCTGAATGACGCGCCGGAGACGGCGCGCCATTCATATCCAATTAAAACTTCCAGGTGAGACTAAAGTAGTGCCCAAGCCCGGTTGTACGGCCTGCGCCGCCGTGGTTTTGCATCAACGCCATATTGCGGAAATATTTCAAGCCGTAACCTACGGCATAATTTTCCGTATGCCAGTAGATACCGTTATACCATTCAATCGCATTGTTACTGTAAAGCGACCGATCGCTATTTTTATTCGCCGCAAACTGATAATCGAAATACCCCTGGTAATTTAAATAGCTACCATTGGCAAACTGGTAAAAGGGGGTTGACCAGTTCGTGGAGAACATATATCCGTCCCACTTGCCTTCGTTTTCGGCGCCATAGTTTTCCCGTACATAGTGAGCATAGACGTTCATCCCTACCATCCCGAACCACGGGACTTTCACATCCGTACCAAGCCCTATATAGTGCTCAAATAATTCGCGATCGCCAATGTTATTGACCGTTGCGATATAAAACTCGTTGAATGGGCCGACGGATAAATCTTTGTTGAAAATGGCATCCAGTGAAAAACGCGGCGATATCTTAGCAAAAAAGTTATCTCCGCCATGGCGATCGTCATGTTTACTGTCAAAGATGTCAAAAATATCAACATAGCCGTAAAGATCGACAATACCCGAGCGCGCGCCAAACTCAAGTTCAAGATAGGTATCGTTGCGAATTCCGTATGGGACTTTAGCATCCACGCTCTGCATAAGATTCATTTGCATCCAGCTAAAGTCATTCTTTCTGATATTGCCGTCACGATAGTCAGCTGCTATTGCCTGAGAACAGCCAACGCTAATTATCATTGCTAATAATGTTTTTTTGGCATTAAACATATTCCATTCCTTTGATAAAACCTGAGCCTTATTGCTCCTGCAATGGAGCAATTCCGCAAAGTTAAACTGAAAAGAGAGATGGTTTTATTGTACTACTTTACGTTTTAATTTAAGGGTAGCCACCAGCATGACAAAAATAATGAAATATAAAACAGGTATCGCATACATGATTTTCTGCAGTCCCATCGTTTTTTCCATTAACGCGCTGATCGCCGGGCTAAACATGGCGCCCGCGCTTCCGCTAATTAATATATAAGATACATTTTGACTGCTGGCGCGTTTAACAAAGGATACGCCATAGGCAATAAACGAGTTGTAAAGCGCTGCACATACAAAGCCATAGCTGTAAGCCAGGTAATCTAAGCCAGAAAGCGTTTCTTTAGTGACGATAATCGTCGTAATGACGCAGGCCAGTAAAATAATGCTCAACAAAAAATAGTGTATCTTCACCCGGGCGACAATACCGGTTGAAACTAATGCCCCCACCAGCGCGGCTCCCCAATATTGAGTAATGATGTTTCCAGCCTCTTCAAAGGGAATGCCAAATTTGTTTTTCACAAACAGCGGCGCCCATGTCAGGAAGGTATAAAGCGCCAGCATGCCAAGAAACAGGCCAATCCCGCCGCTGATAATTCCAGGGTTCCATTCGGATTTTACCGCGTCTGAGGGGCCCGAAGAGGGCGCTGCTTCACAGGCATTGAAGCGGGTCAGGGCCACAATCCCCAGCGTGACAAGCGCCACCATACCGACGCTCAGGTAACTGTAGCTCCATGACATGTTGTGCGTCAGGGCAAAGGTGGTGATCAGCGGGAAGATCACGCCCGCAACGTTGAAGGTGGCATCCTGGACCACCAGCATCGTGCTCTGGATACGGTCCTGCCAAACGGAAACCACGATGGTACCCGCTACGCACAGGCCAATGCCGCCGCAGAGCCCCACCAGGGTCATCGCCACCATAACAGACCACAGTTCACTGCTTACATGCATCGCCAGCGCGCAAAGGAAAACCACGGAGTAGATCATCAGCGTCATGCGTTTTACGCCGATTTTTTCAATAAGGAAAAATGCCGCTATCGTCCCTGCCAGGGCTCCTCCGTTGAGTAAAGAGAAAATAGACGCAACCGCGTTGATATCCGCATTATAATGCTCTGCAATGGGCTCAATCAGCATGCCAAACTGGCTGGCAAACCCCGCCATAATAAAGTTCGCCAGAAAGCTAATTAGGGTAAGTGAGAGTTTATTTTTCATATAAAACACCCCTGCTGGTGTCAATTGAACAAGAGCTAAGCTGTAATCGCCGTATTCAGAGCCAGCTCGATCATATTATTGAAAGTTAACTGCCGCTCTTCAGCCGTGGTCTCTTCTCCGGTGAGGCAATGATCGGAGACCGTTAAAATGGCAAGAGCTTCAATTGCAAACTGATGAGCTAAGGCATAAAGACCGGCAACTTCCATATCAATCCCCAGCACTCCAAACTTCTCCAGCGCAGGGATCAGATTTTCATCCGGGTCGTAATAGAGATCGCCGCTAAAGACGTTGCCAACTTTTATATCAATGCCACTTTTTTGCGCAATCAACCATGCCTGATGCAACAGTTTAAAATCAGCGGATGTCGCCATTGAATAACCTGAACTGCGTTTCAGGTTGGTGATAGAATCTGTCCCGGCGGCAACAGCCAATATAATGTCACGCATTTTAACATGCTGCTGAGTCGCCCCCAGGCTGCCTACGCGAATGATTCTCTTAACGCCAAAGTCATTAACCAGTTCATGGGCATAAAGCGTCATTGATGGTATTCCCATTCCATGTCCCATCACCGATACAGGCTGCCCGAAATAATAACCTGTGTATCCCAGCATATTGCGAACGTTCGTCACTTCCCGATAGTCCAGCAGATAATTTTCAGCGATAAATTTAGCGCGCAAGGGATCGCCAGGCATAATAACAGTTGAAGCAAAATCGCCGGATTTGGCATTAATATGTGCAGTCATAACAGCTCCAGAATTTTATTAGTGAAGATATGCTGAAAGTGTATCCTGCGGTAAGTCAGGTACGGAGGACAAAAGTCCTGCTCAAACGATCGGCTTCTCATTTTTGAGAGTTATTCTTTTAAGCGGCACGAATACCCGGCTTTACAAATAATAAAAAGACGCATCCGCATATTCGGAAAAGACAGCTCCTTTTGCTACATAGATCCGGGGACGTTCTGAAACGATTGTTATTCTCGATACGAAGCCCCCCTTCTACTCGCTTGAGATTTACGCCAGGGAATAATGAAGCGTGGCCCACAGCGCTATAATAACGTCCGGATGCAGAATAATAATAAGATGAAAGCCCCGGCTTTTCTGCCAGGGCTTTGTCAGCACTCTGCGTCCTTAAGGAAAAAAACCGGACTCAGTAATAGTACACGTAGGGCCTGGAGCGATGAGGAAATAAGATCCCGTCAGGATCGCCTCCTTTCATGATTCGCCGGAGCGCTACGAACTCCTTCGCCCGACGGGGTCTGGTCATAAACATACGCGTCCAGGTCGACGGGCAATGACAAGTGTTAAAGTCGGGCCAAAGCCAGGAAGCGCGATGACGATGGTGCATCATCTTTCCTTCGAACCCTGGATAGCCAACATGGCAATGTGGTTTGGGTTTACCGTTACGATCGCGGTCTCTTCGTGAATTAAAAACAGACATTAAAGGTTCCTGCTATGGATAGTTACCTCATATGTCCTCCTTATATTTTGCCTGCGCGCGCTGCTCCTGTATGCCTGGTCCATACCAGTCACGCTTGTGCCCACACATCCAACAGGAACAACAACATGGAGTGGTATAGTGGCGCCCCTGATCTTTTGGACTGCCGTTACGCACAGCGTTGTCGTTTCGCCGTTTATGCCTCATGCGACGCATGTGATGGCGTCGTTCCGCACGGGTTCTTGCCATGGTTCTTCCTCATATTGAGCGCGGTCATCAACCGCGTGGATATGAAGAAAGTCCTTTTGGCGTTCAATGGGGCCATATTGACTCGCTCAGGATGCCTCGTTAAGCGGTTTGCAGTAGATATTGTCAATGTAGTGGACAAGGGCAGGCACGTCAGAAAACCAGTTTTGTTCTCCGCGAGCGAGAAAATCAGCAATAGCGCTTTCAATTACACTCCGACTGAGCACTTCAGCGTCAACCACCATTTTCAAGCCGATTCCTGCTGCGTAGCCCGGCAATATGCGGTAACCGCAATAAACTGGCGGTGGATTAGTACGCGCAATTTCTCGCGCACGTTTATCGGCAAAATCACTTATGGATAATCCCTCAAGCTGCGAGTCATTCCGTTGAGGCTTTCGTCCCCATGTATAGCTAATCGTTTTTCCATCGCGATTAATATCTGGTATGAAATCGAGATGCATTGCCTGACGCTGGCTGGCAGCGTCAAGCCGCAATAGCGCCTCATTGAAAGCAGCCTCTTCTATCTCATCGCTAAAAGCCACATTCGCCGTGATGATCTCCGCATTCCAGAAAACGGCTGGGTCACGACCGAGAAAAACTATATCGCTCCAGGTCCAGCCCCCGCTGGCAACTGCCGCATCATGTTCGCATTCGTCATAGAAGACGCCGCCCCAGACAGCACGCTCTTTGTAGATAAGATTTTTGATTTTGAGAGTCGCGCTCCGACGTTTACGGCGCGAAAGTGAGGTGAAGAGAACATGATTGCGGGCCATGGGTATCTCTGCGAATTGTCGCTGGGAGAAATCCAGCCGCACAGAATACAGGGGAGAGATTTAAAGTAAAAGATTTTTGTGCTGGTCAAAACAACGTAGTGTTCCGCCAGCAGATAGGGCTGAATAATGGCTAAGCAGGCAGAATAATAAACGACCTTATCGCACTGAAATCAGCCAACCTACTGAATTTAAGGCATAAAAAAAGACGTAGAATAACGTCTGTTTACTGCAAAATGGTACGCCCTACAGGGTTCGAACCTGTGACCTACGGCTTAGAAGGCCGTTGCTCTATCCAGCTGAGCTAAGGGCGCATTGAGAAGCGGGAGCTTCGTGATGTGCAATCGCCGGAATTATACGGTCCACGCCTGATGAGTCAATGTATTTTGCCGCGAAACTGCGGTTGTCTGCGCAACCTGCCTGGTTTAGCTGCGAAAGGAGTATAAAGTTTATTCAACCTTATGTTTATGCACGGTAACTTTGCTTTCGACTCCATGCGCTTTTTGGCTCCGCTCGCGGCAGGATTATGCAGGGATTGCAGCGGTCGCCTTACCAAAGCAAGATAAAATCTTAAACGAAGACTGACAGCGAGGCTGGCTTCTGACAAAATATCGCCATCCCCCTTTCGTAAAGATACAGATGGAATCCTCTCTCTGATGGCAGCAAAAATTATTGACGGTAAAACGATTGCGCAGCAGGTACGCTCTGAGGTTGCGGAAAAAGTGAAGGCTCGCGTGGCGGCCGGATTTCGAGCACCAGGCCTGGCCGTCGTGCTGGTCGGCAGCAACCCGGCATCGCAGATTTATGTCGGCAGCAAGCGCAAAGCGTGTGAAGAGGTAGGCTTCGTCTCCCGCTCGTACGATCTCCCGGAAACCACCAGCGAAGCAGAGCTGCTGGAACTTATCGACACCCTGAATGCGGATAGCGCTATCGACGGCATCCTGGTTCAGCTGCCGCTGCCCGCCGGCATTGATAATGTCAAAGTGCTGGAGCGCATTTCGCCGGACAAAGACGTTGACGGTTTCCACCCGTATAACGTTGGCCGCCTGTGCCAGCGCGCCCCGCGCCTGCGTCCATGCACGCCGCGCGGGATCGTCACGCTGCTCGAGCGTTACAACATTGATACCTACGGCCTGAACGCGGTGGTCATTGGCGCCTCCAACATCGTCGGACGCCCGATGAGCATGGAGCTGCTGCTGGCAGGCTGTACTACCACCGTAACCCACCGTTTTACCAAAAACCTGCGTCATCACGTTGAAAACGCCGATCTGCTGATTGTGGCTGTAGGTAAACCGGGCTTTATTCCGGGCGAGTGGATTAAAGAAGGCGCGATCGTGATCGATGTCGGGATTAACCGCCTGGAAAGCGGCAAAGTGGTTGGCGATGTCGTTTATGAAGATGCCGCCGCGCGCGCGTCGTACATTACGCCGGTTCCCGGCGGCGTCGGCCCGATGACCGTAGCCACGCTCATTCAGAACACGCTGCAGGCGTGTGAAGAGTATCACGATATTCAGGAGGCCTGAGATGGCGAATTTTTCTTTAGGCAAACACCCGCACGTTGAACTGTGCGATCTGCTGAAGCTGGAAGGCTGGAGCGAAAGCGGCGCGCAGGCTAAAATCGCTATCGCCGACGGTCTGGTCAAAGTCGACGGTGCGGTGGAAACCCGTAAACGCTGTAAAATCGTCGCCGGTCAGACGGTCAGCTTTGAAGGTCAGAGCGTTACCGTTACCGAGTAACACGTTCAGGCGCCGCAACCGGCGCCTGTCCCCCCACCCCGACAGATGGTCTCTCGTTTTCCTGCACTTCAGTCAGCGCCGCCATCTTCCGATACCACGTCCTTTGTAGCACAGCCGGTCCCCTGGCTGCCTCCGGCAACCTGCACTTCCGCCTGCGACGAACGCTTCAGCCGCTGGTTAGGAGCGTGCGAAGGCGAAATCAGAACCGCGCTTCGTTTCTTAGCCTGAGTCAGGGCAAAAAAATGCCGGGGATGGCCCCGGCTAAAAAGAGAGAATGAGACTACTTACGGCGCCAGGTGGTACCCTGCGGGCCATCTTCCAGCACGATGCCCATCTCATTGAGACGGTCACGAGCGGCATCCGCCGCCGCCCAATCTTTCGCTTTACGCGCGTCCAGACGTTGCTGAATCAAAGACTCGATTTCCGCCACTTCCCCGTCGTCCGCCTGCGCGCCGCTCTGCAGGAAGGCATCCGGCTCCTGTTCGAGCAGACCGAGCACCGCAGAGAGCTTACGCATATGCGCCGCCATCGCGTTGGCCGCGGCGGCATCTTCGGTTTTCAGGCGGTTAACCTCACGCGCCATATCAAACAGCACGGAATAAGCCTCCGGAGTATTAAAATCGTCGTCCATCGCTTCAATGAAGCGCGCTTCAAACGCTTCGCCGCCGGCCGGCTCTGCGGTTTTATCGGTTCCGCGCAGCGCGGTATACAGACGCTCCAGCGCGGAACGCGCCTGTTTTAAGTTCTCTTCGCTGTAGTTCAGCTGACTGCGATAGTGGCCGGACATCAGGAAGTAGCGAATGGTTTCCGCGTCATAGAACTTCAGGACGTCGCGCACGGTAAAGAAGTTGCCCAGCGATTTTGACATCTTCTCGCGGTCAACCATCACCATCCCGGAGTGCATCCAGTAGTTCACGTACTCGCCGTCGTGGGCGCAGGTGGACTGGGCGATTTCGTTTTCATGGTGCGGGAACATCAGATCCGAACCACCGCCGTGAATATCAAAATGGTTGCCCAGCTGTTTGCAGTTCATCGCTGAACACTCAATGTGCCAGCCTGGACGGCCCGCGCCCCACGGCGACGGCCAGCTTGGCTCTCCCTCTTTCGACATCTTCCACAGCACAAAGTCCATTGGATTATGCTTGACGTCAACGACATCAACGCGCGCGCCGGCCTGCAGCTGGTCGAGATCCTGACGCGACAGCTGGCCATAGTTCGGATCGGTCGGCACATCGAACATGACGTCGCCGTTGTCGGCAACATACGCGTGGCCTTTAGCGATCAGCTGCTCGGTAATCTCAATAATTTCCGCAATGTGATGAGTCGCTCGCGGCTCCATATCCGGGCGCAGGATATTCAGCGCGTCGAAGTCTTTGTGCATCTCGGCAATCATGCGGTCCACCAGCGCAACAAAGCTCTCGCCGTTTTCATTGGCACGCTTGATGATTTTGTCGTCAATGTCGGTGATGTTGCGCACATACTTTAGCTTGTAGCCTAAAAAACGCAGATAGCGCGCAACCACGTCGAAGGAGACGAAGGTACGGCCATGGCCGATGTGACAGAGGTCGTAAACGGTAATACCACACACGTACATGCCAACTTCCCCGGCATGGATAGGTTTAAATTCTTCTTTTTGGCGCGTCAGTGTATTAAAAATTTTTAACATCGAAGATTCCGTGTAGACGTGTGTGGATATAAGTCGCGTATTCTAACCTTAATTCAACCCCGAAGCAGCACACATTGCAAGGTGATCCAACCTCGCGGTTATGCTATAACAGCCCCCTATATCTCACCCGACACCGGGTGCAGGCACCACAATCATCGGAACAGGATGCAAAAATGGTTACTTTCCACACCAATCATGGCGATATCGTAATCAAGACGTTTGACGACAAAGCGCCGGAAACAGTTAAAAACTTCCTGGACTACTGTCGTGAAGGTTTCTACGACAACACCATTTTCCACCGTGTCATCAACGGTTTTATGATTCAGGGCGGCGGTTTTGAGCCGGGCATGAATCAGAAAACCACCAAATCTCCTATTCAGAACGAAGCTAACAACGGTCTGAAAAACACCCGCGGCACCCTGGCAATGGCCCGTACTCAGGCGCCTCACTCCGCCACCGCGCAGTTCTTCATCAACGTCGCCGATAACGACTTCCTGAACTTCTCCGGCGAAAGCCTGCAGGGTTGGGGCTACTGCGTATTCGCAGAAGTCGTTGAGGGTATGGACGTGGTCGACAAAATCAAAGCGGTCGCCACCGGCCGCAGCGGCATGCATCAGGATGTGCCGAAAGAAGATGTTGTGATCAAAAGCGTCACCGTCAGCGAATAATTCGTGGCGACACTTTTTATTGCGGATTTACATCTGCAAACGGAAGAACCGGCGATTACCGCCGGTTTTCTGCGCTTTTTACAGGGGGAAGCCCGCAAAGCGGACGCCCTGTATATCCTCGGCGACCTGTTTGAAGCCTGGATCGGCGATGACGATCCCAACCCGCTGCATCGGCAAATTGCTTCAGCGCTGAAAGCGCTGGCCGATTCCGGCGTCCCCTGCTACTTCCTTCACGGCAACCGCGATTTTCTCGTCGGTCAGCGCTTTGCCCGCGAAAGCGCCATGACCCTGCTGCCGGAAGAGAAGCTTCTCGACCTCTACGGGCGCAAAGTGCTGATTATGCACGGCGACACCCTCTGCACCGACGATGCCGGCTATCTGGCGTTTCGCGCGAAAGTGCACAATCCCTGGATCCAACGCCTGTTTCTGGCCCTGCCGCTGTTTATCCGCCGCCGTATCGCTGCCAGAATGCGCGCCGACAGCAAAGCGGCCAACAGCAGCAAGTCGATGGAAATTATGGATGTGAATCCACAGGCGGTCGTTGACGTTATGGAAAAACATCACGTTCAATGGCTAATTCACGGGCATACGCACCGTCCTGCCGTCCATCCGCTAGAAGCCAACGGTCAATCCGCATATCGCGTGGTTCTGGGCGCATGGCATCACGAAGGCTCCATGGTCAAAGTGACGGCCGAAAAGGTCGAACTGATTCAGTTCCCCTTCTGAGTTCCAGCAAGCACTATTCCGAAAAAGCACTTCAGGCAGCAGAATGGCTGTCCTGACGTTTAACCCCAGGTTAATTTTCCAGCAAACCACACTCAAGGAACGAGCATGCAAAAATGGAGTCAGCCCCTAATCTGGGGCATGGTTATCGCCGTCATCGGCCCGATTACCGCCAGCTATTTTGGCCTGGTGTTTATCTACTTCGGTTCGCTGACCGTGCTGGGAATCGCAGCGCTACTTTGGATCCTCTATTTTTACGCGATTTATCTGCTTTGTACGCGGCCGCACGATGAGCGCTTTGTGCAAATCTACATGCTGGTCATGAGCATTCTTATGCTGCCCTGGGGAGTGGTGCTGGTTTTTACCTTTTTTGCCAGCGCGACCACCGCCCATAACCGGCGCGTTGCCCCCAGTCACGACGAGACAAAAGAGGGCTAGCCATGCGCACGCAACCGTTTTCCTTGCCGGGAGTTCATGCTATTCTCTGTGGCCTCTAAAGCAGTGTGCAACACACCCACAGGAGTTTTAAGACGCATGTCTTCCCGCAATAATTCGGCGCGTATCGCCATCGTGATGGGGTCCAAAAGCGACTGGGCTACCATGCAGTTTACCGCAGAAATCCTTGATGCCCTGAACGTTCCGTACCATGTCGAAGTGGTCTCCGCCCACCGCACCCCCGATAAACTGTTCAGCTTCGCCGAAGGCGCGCAAGGCAATGGTTTTCAGGTGATTATTGCCGGTGCGGGCGGCGCGGCGCATCTGCCGGGCATGATTGCGGCGAAAACGCTGGTGCCGGTGTTGGGCGTGCCGGTGCAGAGCGCAGCGCTGAGCGGCGTAGACAGCCTCTACTCCATCGTTCAGATGCCGCGCGGTATCCCGGTTGGTACGCTGGCTATCGGTAAAGCCGGCGCCGCCAACGCCGCCCTGCTGGCGGCGCAGATCCTCGCCCAGCACGATGCGGAACTGCACCAGCGCCTCAGCGCCTGGCGCCAGGCGCAAACCGATGAAGTGCTGGATAACCCGGATCCGCGGGGTGCGGCATGAAACAAGTTTGCGTTCTCGGTAACGGCCAGCTAGGCCGAATGCTGCGCCAGGCTGGCGAACCGCTGGGTATTGCGGTCTGGCCGGTCGGTCTCGAAGCTGACCCGGAAGCGGTGCCGGTACAGCAAAGCGTGATTACCGCAGAGATTGAACGCTGGCCGGAAACGGCGCTGACCCGCGAGCTGGCGCGTCATTCCGCCTTCGTCAACCGCGACGTTTTTCCGGTTATCGCCGACCGTCTGACGCAAAAGCAGCTGTTCGATAAGCTGGAGCTCGCTACCGCGCCGTGGCAGCTTCTGGCGGAGAAAAGCGAGTGGCCGGCGGTATTCGCCCGTCTCGGCGAGCTGGCTATCGTTAAGCGCCGCGTCGGCGGCTATGATGGCCGCGGTCAGTGGCGTTTGCGGGAAAATGAAACCGCGCAGCTGCCGGATGATAACTACGGCGAGTGTATCGTTGAGCAGGGAATTAACTTCTCCGCCGAAGTGTCGCTGATCGGCGCACGCGCCCGGGACGGCAGCACGGTCTTCTATCCGCTGACCCGCAACCTGCATCAGGACGGTATTTTACGCGCCAGCGTCGCCTTTCCGCAGGCCAACGCCCGCCAGCAGGAGCAGGCCGAACAGATGCTGTCGGCGATCATGAATGAGCTGGGCTACGTTGGCGTGATGGCGATGGAGTGTTTTGTCACCGCTGATGGTCTGCTGATTAACGAACTGGCGCCGCGCGTGCACAATAGCGGCCACTGGACGCAGAACGGCGCGTCCATCAGCCAGTTTGAGCTTCATCTGCGGGCGATTACCGATCTGCCGCTGCCGCCGCCGGTGGTCAACAGCCCGTCGGTGATGATCAACCTGATCGGTACCGATCTCAACTATGACTGGCTGAAGCTACCGCTGGTGCATCTGCACTGGTACGACAAAGAGGTGCGTCCGGGACGTAAAGTCGGCCACCTGAACCTGACCGACAGCGATACCGATCGCCTGAGCGCGACGCTGGAAGCGCTGAAGCCGCTGCTGCCGCCGGAATACGCCAGCGGTGTATTCTGGGCGCAGGCGCAGCTGGCGTAATCCAGCTCTCCACAGTCCCGGAGGCGGTGCTGCGCACCTGCCCGGGCTACCTCTCTGGCATAATCCTTCGCCTGAATCCCGGCTTGCGGCGCGCTGCGCCTTAGCCGGGCTACCAGACCAACCATCATTTGCCCCTTAGCCATTCAACCAAATCCGCAAACTGCACGAACATGTAGCCCGATGTGATGGACACCTCCCCCTTACGGCATCAAAGTGCCAGACTGAG